>JAEYXQ010000092.1 GCA_023431205.1 Pseudomonadota bacterium
TGGGAGAGTAGGTCGCTGCAAGGTCTGCCAAAGCCACATGCGTCTCAATCGTCGAAATCAAAACCCCCCGCCGGAAACGGCGGGGGGTTTTCGTTTTGCAAAAACCCAAACCTCACTATGAGTGCGCACGTGACAAGTCCAGCCCTCACGGCCGACTGCAGCCGCTGCTATGGCCTCTGCTGCATTGCCCTGTCGTTCTCGCGCTCGGAGGACTTCGGGCATGACAAGCTCGCCGGTGAAGCTTGCCATCATCTCGACGGGCAGTTCCGCTGCCGTATCCACGAGCGCCGCTCCGAACTCGGCTATGATGGTTGTGAGGCCTTCGACTGCCTCGGCGCCGGCCAGCGCGCCACCGCGCTGTTCCCGGATCTGCACTGGCGCCGTGACCCGGTGCAGGCAGGCAGGGTGTTTGCCACCTTCTCGATCCTGCTCAAGCTCCAGGAGATGCGCCAGGCGCTGATGACCGCGGCGGACCTGCCGATCGGTCCTCTCCTCCACGCCGAGCGCGAGGCGCTGCTGACCGACATTGCCGACCTCGCCGACTCCGAGCGGCCCGACGCGACTGCTGCGCAGACGCTGGGACAGGCGCAGAATTTCCTCACCCGGCTCCGCCCGGTGTTGGAGGCGGAGCTGGGTTAGCGCATCTTCGAGGCAGGCTCGGTTCATTCGCTGTTCATCTGCGTTCATTTTTGCCCGTGCCCCGCTCCGGACGCATTGGCCGATCAAGGCTTGACGCAGCCGCGTCCGCCGTCATTCTGCAGCGCAACAGCGACCAGGATCCCCATGCGTCTCGTCCTCCTTCTCGTCAGCCTCATCCTGTTTGCCTGCCCGGCGATGGGCGAGGAGCCGGCACCGCCGACGAGTTCCGAGGCCCGCATCGAGGACCTGATCCAGATCCTCGAGAACGACGAGACGCGCCAGCAGCTCATTGACCGGCTGCGCCAGGACGCCGAGGTGGCGCCGACGGATCAAGCCCGGGACATCTCCTTTGCCCGCCAGCTGGCCCGCTACACCCAGGCGGCCGCGGAAGGGACCTCGGCCGCGCTCAGGAGCCTGACCCGGGTCGGCTGGGACCTGCAGCGGCTGTGGGGCGGGACCCTCAACGCCGACCTCAGCCGCCTGCAGGGAGAGATTGCAGGGCTCGTGGTGGTCGGGATCGGCATGATCGGCTGCTACCTGCTGCTGCGCCTCGGTGTATCGCGCATCGAAAGCGCCATCGGCGCGCGGGCCGCCGGTCGTCGATGGTGGGGCAAATTGCTCGGGATCCTCGGCCGGATCATTGTCGAGGTGGCGGCGGTGTTTCTCGCCTGGGGGCTCGGCTACGCCATCGCGCTCGGGGTCGTCGGCACTGTCCGCGGCGAGATGGGCATCAACCAGTCGTTGCTGCTCAATGCATTCCTGGTGGTGGAGTTGAGCAAGCTGTGGGTGCGGGTGTTCCTGTCACCCCGACACGCGCCCCTGCGGGTGCTGCCGGTCGGCGACAGCAACGCCGCCTACTGGCAGTTCTGGTCCGGCCGGATCATCTCCCTGGTCGGCTACACCTTTTTGTTCGTGGCGCCGCTGCTGGCCGGCACCCTCTCCAGCGCGGCAGCCGCCGCCGTACAGGTCCTGGTGATGACCACGGCTGTGGTGGTTGGCATCATCATCGTCATGCAGAACCGCGATGACGTACGCACCTGGCTGGGTGAACTCGGCGAGCGGCGGCAGGACGGCATCGGGCAGCTGCTGCGCCTGCTCGGCCAGCTCTGGCACGTTCTCGCCATCGCCTATCTGCTGGCGCTGTTGGTGTTGTGGTTCACCAATCCCGACGAAGCGCTGCCGTTCATGCTCGGCGCGACCATGCAATCGGCTGTGGCGATCCTGGTGGGCGTGCTGATCGTCACCTTCATTTCCCGTGCGGTGTCCTTCGGCCTCAACCTCTCTCCCGAGGTCAAGCAGCGCCTGCCGCTGCTGGAAGCCCGGCTGAAGGCCTTTGTGCCGCGGGTGATGCAGATCGTTCGCTGGGTCGCTATCGTCGTGGTGGCGGCCGCCATCATCCAGGCCTGGGGCATCTTCGACGTTGCCGAATGGGCGCTCAGCGACGCCGGCCTTGCCGCGATCGGCTCGGTGATTTCCGCAGGCCTGATCCTGCTGGTCTGCATCGTGCTCTATGTGGTGGTCGCATCCTGGGTGGAATACCGGCTCAATGTCTCTGCCGGCCGGATGCCGTCGGCTCGCGAGAAGACCCTGCTGAACCTGTTCAAGAACGCCTTCACCATCGCCCTGGTGGTGTTCGGGCTGATGCTGGCGCTGGCCCAGATCGGGGTGAACATCGCACCGCTCCTTGCCGGCGCCGGCGTGGTTGGCCTCGCCATCGGTTTCGGTGCCCAGAAGCTGGTGCAGGACATCATCACCGGCATCTTCATCCAGTTCGAGAACATCATGAACGAGGGGGATGTGGTCCAGGTCGGGGACAAGTCCGGGGCCGTCGAGAAACTCACCATACGGTCGGTGACCATACGCGACATGACGGGCACCGTGCACCTGATCCCGTTCTCTTCGGTGGATCAGGTCTCCAACATGGTCCGCGGCTTCAGCTTCTATGTCTCCGAAGTGGAAGTGGCCTACAGCAGCGATGTGGGAGCGGTGAAGCAGGCGATGCGCGATGCCTTCGAGGCGGTGATGGCGCATGAGGACTATCGCAAGGTGATCCTCGACGATCTCGACTTGCAGGGGCTGATCGCCATCACCCCGACCTCGATGAGTTTCCGCTCGCGCATCAAGACCCTTGCCGGCCAGCAATGGGGTGCCGGCCGGTTCTACTCCGAGACGCTGCTGCGCCTGTTTGCGGAGCGCGGCATCGAGACGCCAACGCAGCGCATCTCCTATTTTCCAGGTCGACGCTCGCGGAGTGAGCCGGCGACCGAGGAAGCCGATGACGGTGCCCCGCCGGCGCTGGCGTGACGCCGATGTGATCGGGAGCGCCGTTTGCCTTAAGACGATCTTAATGGCGAGGCTTAATTCTTTGATACGCGCGCCAGTTGCGGCACAGCCGGCGCGATAGTGAACTGGTTTCCGCGTATCACGAGGCCCCCCGCATGACCTTGCGTCGCACATCTTCTTCCATCGGCCGCTGGCTTGCTGCGTTCGGCCTGGCAACGGTGACGAGCATCAGCTCAATGGCCCCGGCCAGCGCCAACAGCGCAGATTTCGTGCGCTCGCTCTGGCCCGAGGCCCAGCAGCGCGGCGTGAGCCGCACCGCTTTCGATGCTGCTTTCGCCGGCTACAGCTACGTCCCCAAAGTGATGGAGCTCACGCGCAAGCAGCCGGAATTCACGCAGACGGTGCAGCAATATGTGGACAGGCGGGTCACTGCGGGTCAGGCGCAGAAGGGTCGGACGATGCGCCAAGAGTGGGCGCAGACGCTGGCCGGAACCCAGCAACGCTGGGGGGTGCAGCCTGAGATCGTGCTCGCTATCTGGGGGATGGAAACCAATTTCGGCGGCTTCATGGGTGGCGAGAATACCATCTACGCGCTTGCCACGCTGACAGAGGGCGGCTATCGCGCCAGCTTCTTTCGCGACGAACTGCTGACGGCGTTGCGCATCGTGTCGGACGGGCATATCGCGCCCACCCAGATGGTGGGATCGTGGGCGGGAGCCATGGGGCACACGCAGTTCATGCCCTCGAGCTTCATGCGCTTTGCCGTCGACTACAATGGCGATGGCCGCAAGGACATCTGGAACTCTGTGCCGGATGCGCTCGGTTCCACCGCAAACTACCTGCACCATTTCGGCTGGCGTCCGGGGGAAACCTGGGGCTACGAGGTCAAGCTGCCAACCGGCTTCGACTTCGCCGCCGCACGACAGCTCGAAAAGGCGCCTCTCAGCCAGTGGCAGTCGATGGGGATCCGGCGTGTCTCTGGCAGCGCCTTTCCTCGTCCCAGCGATCCGGCGCGGCTCTATATGCCTGCCGGCGCCGCAGGCCCGGCTTTCCTGCTGCTGCCGAATTTCGAGGTCATCAAGCGGTACAACAATTCCGACAGCTACGCTCTGGCTGTTGGCCATCTCGCCGACCGCATCCTTGGGGGCGGCTCGTTCGCGACACCATGGCCGGCCAGCGACTATGCGCTCACCAAGGCCCAGCGTGCCGAGCTGCAGAACCTGCTGAACCGGGCCGGTTTCGATGTTGGCACCCCGGACGGTGTGGTGGGCCCGAAAACTCGCGCTGCCGTAGTTGCCTGGCAGCAGCGACAGGGCTGGCCGGCTGACGGACATGTGTCCGGACGGCTGCTCGACGCCCTCAAGCGTTAACCCTCCGTTAACCATCTGGGGGCAGGGTTAGCCTGCTTAAGCAGAGGGCAGGCCCGTCTCGACAGGTTCGAGGCTCCTGCCCTCGCCCATTTCGGGGGACCTTAATATCCCCGCGTTTGTGGCTTAACCGCTTGCACGTCCACCTCCTCACATCGGCCTGCCAAATGCTTCGCCTCGTCTCGCACCGCGCCACTCTGGCGCTTCTTGCCCTCGCCGTTCTGCTGTTGCCGATGCCGGCGCGCGCGCTGTCGGTGATGGACCCGTTCAACCTGCCCGCCGCCATGGACGCCGGCACTGCCAAGGTGGGCGACGGCATCGCCTATGCCGACGGGCCGCGCCACCGCCTCGACGTCTATGCTCCCGAACAGCGCGGGGAAGCGGCGCCGGTGGTGTTCTTCATCTATGGCGGTGGCTGGAATCGCGGGGAGCGCTCTGACTATCAGTATGTGGGCCGGGCGCTTGCCGCACGCGGCTTCGTCACCGTGATTGCCGACTATCGGTTGGTGCCGGAAGTCACCTATCCAGGCTTCCTCGAGGACAGCGCCGCCGCGCTCCGCTGGACACAGGACAATATCGCCCTCTATGGCGGCGACCCCAACCGGCTGTTCCTCGCCGGTCATTCGGCTGGCGCCTACAATGCGGTGATGCTGGCGCTCGACCCTGCTTTTCTGCGCGAGTACGGGGTGACGCTGTCGATCCGCGGGGTGGCGGCCTTGTCCGGCCCGTATGATTTCTACCCGTTCGAATACGGTGAAGTGCGCGATGCGTTCGGTTCGGCACCGAACCCGGCCGGCACCCAGCCGATCAACCTGGTCACGCCGGAAACACCACCGATGTATCTGGCGACCGGAACCACCGATCCGATCGTGCGCATGCAGAACACCGAGCGCTTCGCTCAGAAGCTCAAGGACAACGGCATCTGGGTGACCACCCGCTACTATGAGGGCTTCGGGCACATGGAGCCGGTGATCGCCATCGGTGCGGCGTGGCGCTGGCGCATGCCGGTGCTCGATGACATGGTCGCGTTCTTCCAGATGTTCGGCGCCTTTCCCTCGGGGGTGCCCTATGCCGCCGTGGTTCCCGAGGCGCCCGAAGACCTGCCGAGTTCGGTCGCTCCGATGGATCAGATCGTCGACCAGCTCAACGCCATGTTCCAGCCGATCGAGGCCGACTAGGGCGTGGACTCATAAGTCTTTAGCCAGATTCGGGTTGAAGCGAGCAGTACGGCTGCGAGGAAGTTTCTGGCCAGCTTGTCGAAGCGCGTTGCGACGCGGCGGAAGTGCTTGAGTTTGCAGA
>JAEYXQ010000095.1 GCA_023431205.1 Pseudomonadota bacterium
ATGCATGACAAGGGCAACAATTCGCGCACCGGGGCGATCTACGTGGTCAAGCCCAAGATGCACGGGCCGGAGGAAGTCGCCTTTGCCTGCGCCATCTTCGCGTCGGTCGAAAAGTTCCTCGGCCTCAAGCCGAACACGATCAAGATTGGCATCATGGATGAGGAGCGCCGGACCTCGGCCAACCTCAAGGCCGCAATCTACGAGGCGCGGCAGCGGGTGTTCTTCATCAACACCGGCTTCCTCGACCGCACGGGCGACGAGATCCATACCTCGATGGAGGCCGGGGCGGCGCTGCGCAAGGACGAGATCAAGGCCGAGCGCTGGATCGGCTCCTACGAGGACCGCAACGTGCTGATCGGGCTCGCCACCGGCTTCTCCGGGCGGGCGCAGATCGGCAAGGGCATGTGGGCGCAGCCGGACAACATGGCGGCGATGATGAAGGCCAAGATCGGCCATCCGACCGCCGGTGCGAATACGGCCTGGGTGCCCTCGCCGACGGCGGCGACGCTCCATGCGCTGCATTATCATGAAGTCGATGTGTTCGAGGCGCAGCGCCGGCGGCATAACCAGCCGCTGCCCTCGCTCACCGATCTGTTCTCGATGCCGGTACAGGCGCCGTTCTCGCTCAGCCGCGAGGAGATCAACCGCGAGCTCGAGAACAATGCCCAGGGCATTCTCGGCTATGTGGTGCGCTGGGTGCAGCAGGGCGTCGGCTGCTCCAAGGTGCCAGACATCAACGATGTCGGGCTGATGGAAGATCGCGCCACCTGCCGCATTTCCTCCCAGCACATCGCCAACTGGCTGCGACACGGGCTGACCACGCGCGATGAGGTCACCTCGATCTTCGAGCGCATGGCCTCGGTGGTGGACGCACAGAATGCCGGTGACCCGCTGTACCGGCCGATGGCGGAGAACTACCAGTCGATCGCCTTCCAGGCGGCACTGGACCTGGCCCTGCATGGCGCCGACCAGCCGAGCGGCTATACCGAGCCGATCCTGCATGCGGCGCGGCGGCGGCGAAAGGCTCGGGACGCCGAGGCGCGCGGCCAAGGTGCCGTGAGCTCCGGGCAGTCTTGAGATCTCTGGATGGCTCCCCCGCTTTCGCGGGGATGACAGCCGGTGGATGGGATGTGTCGTGCCCAACGACCTCGTGGTCGACAGGTTCACCATGAGGTCCACGGGGCGCCTTTGGTCTAGTGTAGCTCGTAGGTCGGCAGTTCCAGCATCGTGCCGTCGTGGATGATGGTGATGTCGTTCGCGACCAGCGTGGTGGCGGTGCCGATGGGCTCGCCTGTGCCGAGATTGCGGGCAAAGCGCGGGTGGGCGCCGGAGGAGACCTGCAGCCGCAAGCGGTGACCGGCGCGGAAGGTGTGCGCGGTGGCGTGGAGGTTGAAGGTCAGGCTCCAGCTGCCATCGGCGTTGCGCGGCGTATCCGGGGTGACGCGGAAGAGCTTGTCGCAGATGTTGAGCGACACGTTTTCCGGACCCACATCGCAGAGCCGCAGGAAGAAATCGGCGTGGGCGACGGTGGCGCTGGCCCGCAGATAGACCCTGGACTGGCCGATCACGGTCAGGTCGGCGGCGAGCGGCGGGCTGGTGTAGCAGAGGACATCGTCGCGGATTTCGCGTAGGGCGTTGTCGACGGCACCGGCGCCGGTGAAAGCGAACATGGCGCCACCGAGATTGGGCGTAGGATCGGTCGGGTCGTAGCGGTACCTATCTGCGGCCGGGTTGGCGGCAGGCTGGCGGGTGAGGGCGCCCTCGGGGCCGATATGCCAGAGTTCGAAGCGCGCGCCCGGTGGCGGGAAGTGGTCGAACTCGAGCCACTCGTCGCGGCCCGAAAGGTGGAGGCGGACCGGCTTGTCGCGCTGGCCGGTGCGATCGCCGCTCAGATGCGCGCGCATCCAGATGATGGTTTCGCGCAGGTTGTCGCGCTGCAACTCGTCGGCGACGTGGAACCAGGTGCCGACGGTGAGGTAAGGCGTGTGGCCGAGCTCGACCAGCCGCTGGTAGTCGGCCAGCAATTCGTCGAGCATGAAGTCGTACCAGCCGGAAATGAAATGCACCGGGGGGGTGCGGTGGCTGAGGCGCGGGCGGTGGTTCAGCGCAGCCCAGAAGGCGTCGTTGCCCACCGAATGCTCGAACCAATGGCGCCAGAACGGCACCTTGTGGCCGGCGACCTTCCGGTCGGCCTCGATCAGCGGCAAGGTCATGGCGGCGGTGGCGGTGCGACGCTCGATGTCGCCCGAGAACATGCGGGCGGCGGTGGAGAGCGGGCGGTTGCGCAGACCCTCGATGACTTGCAGCCAGCTCAGCCAGAGACCGAGGTGAAAGGCGCCCGAGGGGAACACCACCGAGCGGAAGTCGGAGGTGGTGACCTTGGTGGCCATGGCGGCGGTTTCGGGCAGGGCGTCGCTGATGGCCCATTGGGCGTAGCCGAGATAGCTCGGGCCGGAAAGGCCGATGCGGCCGTCGTACCAGGGCTGCTGCTTGATCCAGTCCAGGGTCTTGAGCCCGTCGGCCCGCTCGTTGGTCAGCGGGTCGAACTCGCCGCCGGACTTTTCGGTGCCGCGGCAGGCCTGCAGCACGACATGGAAGCCGCGCTCCGCATAGGCCTCGGCGATGGGGCCGAAGCCGCGGCGGCCATAGGGCAGGCGCATCAGGATGGTCGGGTGGGGCCCGGCCGATTTCGGCGCGTAGTGGTCGGTCTTGAGGACGACTCCGTCATCCATGGTGATGCCGATATTGCGCGTCTTCGTCACCCGGTTGAGACGCGGGGGGAGATCCTCGACCCAGGAAAGATAGAGCGATGAAAGGCTCACCGTCAGCTCACGAAATCGAAGCGGTCGACGTCGAACAGGCCCCGGTCGGTCATCTTGAGGTGGGGGATGACGGGGAGGGCGAGGAACGCCACCTGCAGGAACGGTTCGGGCAGGGTGCAGCCGAGATAGCGCGCGGCATCGCGCAGCTTGTGAAGGTCACGGGCGACCTGTTCGAAGCTGTTGAGGCTCATCAGGCCGGCAAGCGGCAGCGCCAGTTCGGCGGTGACCTTGCCGCCATTGGCGACGACGAAGCCGCCGCCGAGTTCGATCAGCCGATTAGCCGCAACCGCCATGTCGGCGTCATCGACCCCGACCACGGTGATGTTGTGGCTGTCATGGCCGACCGAGGAGGCAATGGCGCCCCGGCGGAGACCGAAGCCCGTGACGAAGCTGCGGCCGATATTGCCGTTGATGCCGTGGCGCTCGATGACGGCGACCTTGATGACATCGGCGCCGAGATCGGGCTGGAGGCCGCTCTCGGTGACGGCAAGGGTGGCCTCTTCGCGGAAGGTCAGGATGAGGCCGGGCCGCACGCCGATCACGGGAACGCGGTTCTGGCCGGGCCTCGGTTCAGTGACGAAGGCTTCGGCGGTCACCGGTGTGGCCTTCATGGAGCTGAGGCCGACGGGAGCCACGGAGTTGCGGGCGGCAAAGAGTTCCGGCGTGACGAGGCGGCCGGCGGCGATCACGTCGGAGACCTGGCAGCGCTCGAGATTGTCGAGCAGGGCAATATCGGCGCGCCAGCCGGGGGCGAGCAGGCCACGGTCGCGCAGGCCGAAGATGCGGGCGGCGGAGTGGCTGGCGGCGCGATAGACGTGGTGGAGCGGGCGGCCCTTGCTGATCAGGCGGCGGATGGAGCTGTCGAGGTGCCCTTCCTCGGCGATGTCGAGGGGATTGCGGTCGTCGGTGCAGAGGGCGACGAAGCTCGAGGTGTTCTCGTCGAGGATTTCGGCGAGCGCTTCGAGGTCCTTGGAGACCGAGCCTTCGCGGATAAGGATGGCCATTCCCTTGGCGAGCTTTTCGCGGGCCTCGGCGGCGGAGGTGGCTTCGTGGTCGGTGCGGATGCCGGCTGCGAGGTAGCCGTTGAGGGCGGTGCCCGAGAGCAGGGGCGCATGGCCGTCGATGTGGCCGTCCTGGAAGGCGACGAGCTTGGCAATGATGCCGGGGTCGGCATTGAGGACGCCGGGAAAGTTCATCATCTCAGCAAGGCCGACGACCTTGGGATGATCGCGGAACGGGAGCAGGTCCTCGATCTCGAGGCGGGCACCGGCGGTCTCGAAGGCGGTGGCAGGGACGCAGGAGGAGAGGTTGACCCTCACGTCCATCACCGTCTGGGCGGCGCAGTCCAGGAAGTAGCGGATGCCTTCGGCGCCGAGCACGTTGGCGATCTCGTGGGGATCGCAGAGCGCGGTGGTGACGCCGTGGGGGAGGACGCAGCGGTCGAACTCGAGCGGGGTGACCAGGGAGGATTCGATGTGGAGGTGGGTGTCGAGGAAGCCGGGCACGGCATAGCGGCCGGCACCGTCGATGACCGTCTTGCCATCGTACTGGGCATGGGTGCCGACGATGCGGTCGCCGACGATGGCGATGTCGGTTTCGGTGACGCTGCCGGTGATGACATCGAGCAGGCGGACGTTGCGGATGACGAGGTCGGCGGGCTCCTTGCCCTGACCAGCCATGATCATGCGGATAAGCTCGTCCCGATCAGCCATAGCGACCCTTTCCGTGTTGGTGCCGAGGGTGGGTCGGCGCTGCGGCCGCGTCAAGGGCGGGGAACCGTGGCGCGATGGCACACGTTGCTCCGGGCAATTCATGGGAGAGCGTCATGCAGACCTACGATCCGAACAAGTCGGCGACGGAAGTGCGCCAGGCCAACCCGCGCAAGGGTAATCTGAGAGTGCTGGTCGTCGGCCTGATCGGCATCGTCGTGCTGTTTGCCATCGTCTACTTCATCTACACTGCAACCCAGGTGAACCCGACCTAGTCATGGTTCGCCTCAGACGTGTTGGTCGCAGCGACCTGACCCTGACCCGGCGGCGCAGCGGGAAGGGCTTCACCTTCCTTGACGCCTCCGGTGCGGTGATCCGCGACGCCGCGGTACGGCAGCGCATCGCCGCGCTCGGCATTCCGCCTGCGTGGACCGATGTGCGCATCGCAGCGCATGAGCGGGCCCATATCCAGGCGCTCGGCGTCGATGAGGCGGGGCGCACGCAGTACATCTACCATGCGGAGTGGGAGACGCGGCGTACCGGTCGCAAGCAGCAGCGGCTGGCGCAGTTGACCGCGGCGCTGCCGCGCATCCGGCGGCGGGTCGCGGCGGAACTGTCCGGGCCCGAAGGCAGTCGTACCTTTGCGCTCGCGCTGGCGGAGGCGCTGATCGACCGGACGGCGATGCGCGTCGGGCGGGAGCGCTATCTTGAGACCAATGGGACGCGCGGGGCGGGGACGCTGTTCACGCGGGACGTCACCGTGCGCGACGGCAAGCTGCAGCTCAAGTTCTCGGCCAAGGGCAGCAAGAAGGCGGAGTACCTGGTCGCCGATCCGCTGCTGGTCGATGCCGTCACCCGGATCAAGACGCTGCCGGGCAAGCGGCTGCTGGTCTATCGCGACGACTACGGCAAGGTGCGGCCGATCAACACCGCGGCGATCAACGCCTGGCTGTGCCAGGTGGCCGGATGCGACATTTCGGCCAAGGATTTCCGCACCCTGCATGCCAGCGCACTGGCGGCCGAAGCGCTGGCGGCGCTGGAGCTGGGGACGTCCGAGACGGCGCGCAAGCGGCAGATCGCCGGGGTGGTGCGGGAGATTTCGCAGGTGCTGCGCAACACGCCGGCCATTTGCCGCAAGTCCTATATCGCGCCTTGCCTGTTCCGGCTGTTCGACGAGGGCAAGCTGCAGGGCGTGTGGGAGACCGCAGGGCGCGCGGGCCCTGGGATCAAGCTGCGCGAGCGGCGGCTGGCGGCGGTGCTCGCCGCCGCCTAGGGCGTGGACTCATAAGTCTTTAGCCAGATTCGGGTTGAAGCGAGCAGTACGGCTGCGAGGAAGTTTCTGGCCAGCTTGTCGAAGCGCGTTGCGACGCGGCGGAAGTGCTTGAGTTTGCAGA
>JAEYXQ010000181.1 GCA_023431205.1 Pseudomonadota bacterium
GCAATGGCGTCATCAACCAGGTGCTGGGCCTGTTCGGCATCGAGCCGCTGGTGATGATGCAGACCGACTTCGCCGTCTATGTCGGCATCGTCTACACCTACCTCCCGTTCATGATCCTGCCGCTCTACACTACGCTGGTGAAGCTCGACGTATCGCTGTTCGAGGCTGCCGCCGACCTCGGGGCGCGGCCGCTGCGCACCTTCCTGTCGGTCACGCTGCCACTGTCGATCCCCGGCATCGTCGCCGGCTCCATGCTGGTGTTCATCCCCTCCATCGGCGAGTTCGTCATTCCCTCGCTGCTCGGTGGCCCCGAAACGCTGATGATCGGCCGCGTCCTCTGGGACGAGTTCTTCACCGCCGCCAACTGGCCGCGCGCGGCAGCCGTGGCCGTCGCCATGCTGGTGGTCGTGGTGGTGCCGATCATGCTGTTGCAGAAGGCGCAGGGCGCCGTGGTGGAGAAGTAGCATGCGGCGAGGCTGGTTTCTTCCGATCGCAGCGGCGCTGGGCTTCTCCTTCCTTTATGCGCCCATCGTCTCGCTGGTGATCTTCTCGTTCAACGAGTCGCGGCTGGTCACGGTCTGGTCCGGCTTTTCCACCAAGTGGTATGGCGAGCTGTTCCGCGATCCGCAGATGCTGGGCGCTGCCTGGCTGAGCCTGCAGATCGCCGCGCTCAGCGCCACCATCGCGCTGGTTCTCGGCACGCTCGCCGCCGTCGCCCTGGTGCGCTTCCGGCGCTTCCGCGGCCGCACCGCCTTTGCCGGCACCGTGTCGGCGCCGCTGGTCATGCCCGACGTGATCACCGGTCTGGCGCTGCTGTTGCTGTTCGTTGCCATGGAAGGGCTGATCGGCTGGCCGCGCGGACGCGGCATGCTGACCATCGTCATCGCCCATGCCACCTTCTGCACCGCCTATGTCTGCGTCGTGGTGCAGTCGCGCCTGAGCGACTTCGACCGCAGCCTCGAGGAAGCGGCCATGGATCTCGGTGCCTCCCCGGTCCGGACCTTCTTCGACGTCACCCTGCCGATCATCGCCCCGGCGCTGGTGTCGGGGTGGCTCCTCGGCTTCACCCTGTCGCTCGACGACCTCGTGATCGCGAGCTTCGTCTCCGGGCCGGGCTCGTCCACCCTGCCCATGGTGATCTTCTCCAAGGTCCGCCTCGGTGTGTCGCCCGACGTCAATGCGCTTGCCACCATCATCATCGGCATCGTCGCTCTGGGCGTCCTTACTGCTACCATTCTCCAATTGCGCGCGCGCCCGAAAAAGGCGCGGGCCTAGCACCGCAACAGGGAACAGCCGATGAACGTCTCGGAGTACATTCGAGAGCACCGCCTTGTCGCCAAATATGCCGGCGCCCTGGTTGTCGCGATCCTGGCGGGGGTGGGCAGCTGGGTCCAGGGCGACCCGCCGAGCGTTGCCACCCTCAAGGGCATGCTCAGCATCGTCTTCGTGATCGCCTGGCTTGGTCTTGGGGGGCTGTTCAACGCCGAGGGCTCCCAGGTTCCATTCAGCCCGAGCCGCATGGAGCGGACCCTGCTCGAAGGCATCCTGCTGGCCCTCGCAATCGGCGTCGTCTCCTGGACACCGGACGACCATCCGGCCGTGCTGGTCATTGCTGCGGTGACAGCTTCCGTTGTCTACTTCGCAGTTCGCATGCTGCTCGACCGCTTCCGGCGCCGCTGAGCGGTCAGCCACCGGTCATTGGCCGTTCATCTTCGTTCATGTTGCTGTCAGATACGTGACTGGACAAGCCCGGAAAACCTGTCATTCTGCGTTCATGTTCAACATGCTGAAAGGAGGTGATCCAGTGTCTTATGAGATTTTGGTGCTCGAGGAAGGTCTGGGTTTTCGTGTGATGGCAGGGAGTGATCTCGCCTAGAGCGTTCTCAGGAAAAGTGGGCACCACTTTTCCGGTTCGAGAACGCGGCTAAGGACCACACGAACCACCTCCCGGCTCCTCGATGCCGATAAACTCAGGAAGGGCCGCCCGCGAGGGCGGCCCTTTTCCTTTGCCGCTTGACCTTGCCGCGGGGCGCCGGTACCTCGGACCCGGTAATCCATTGAGTTTTCAGCATGTCGGCGGCCAATTTCGTCCTCACCCTGTCCTGCGAAGACCGTCCCGGCATCGTTGCCGCGGTCACCACCGAACTCGCGGCGCTCAACGCCAACATCGCCGAGTCCAACCAGTTCTGGGATCGCGAAACCGGCCGCTTCTTCATGCGCCTCGCCTTCACCGCGCCCGAGGGCGTCGGCCGGGACGGGCTCGAGCGCGCCCTCAAGTCGCCCATCGAGCGCTTCGGCATGAAGACCAGCCTCGTCGACGAGGGGCGAAAGAAGCGCATCGTCATCATGGTCTCCAAGTTCGACCATACGCTGCTGCACCTGCTCTACCAGATCCGCGTCGGCTGGCTCGACGCCGAGGTGGCCGCGATCATTTCCAACCACGACGACGCCCGCAAGATCGCCGAAGATGCCGGCATTCCCTACCATCTGCTGCCGGTCACCAGGGACACCAAGGCAGAGCAGGAAGAGCAGGTGCTTGCCATCGTCAAGCAGACCGGGGCGGAGCTGGTGGTGCTGGCCCGCTACATGCAGGTGCTGTCCGACACGCTCGCGACCCGCCTGTTCGGGCAGGCGATCAACATCCACCACTCGTTCCTGCCGAGCTTCAAGGGCGCAAAGCCCTACCATCAGGCGCATGAGCGGGGCGTGAAGATCTTCGGCGCCACCGCCCACTACGTCACGCCCGACCTCGACGAAGGCCCGATCATCGAGCAGGAAACCGCCCGCGTCACCCACGCCATGCGCCCGGACGACCTGATCGCTGCCGGCCGCGACATCGAAAGCCGTGTGCTGGCCCGCGCCGTCAAGCTTCACCTCGAAAGCCGGGTGATGCTCAACGGTCGAAAGACGGTGGTGTTCGGCTAGGCCGCCGCTTCGGCGTCGGCCTTCTCGCGCAGCGCGCTCGGGCTGTAGAACCGGACCGGACGGATCTCGTAGGAGCCACTGCCGGGGTTCGCCTCGGTCAGTTCCTTGACGAAGGCGACGGCTTCGTCGAGCGTGTCGCAGTCCACCACATAAAAGCCCAGGAACTGCTCCTTGGTCTCGGCGAACGGGCCGTCCATCAGGAAGGGCGTTGCGCCCTTGCGCACGGTCACGGCCTTGTCGGTGTTGTTCAGCCGGGCGACAGGACCCAGCTTGCCCTTGGCCGCCATGCGGCCATTGACTTCGGCGAGGCGGGCCATGCAGGCATCGTCCTCTTCCTGCGTCCAGGTCGCGACAGCGTTCTCGTCGTTGTAGCACAGTACCGCGTACAGCATCGGCAGACTCCCTCTCTCCGCGGCGGACTATGCCTCAAAATTGTGGCGATGCCACCCCGGCAACTACGTAACCGGAGGAGCCAGCCGGCGGATGGTCGCGGTGGCCCCGAGCGAGGCGGCGACGATGGCTGCAATTCCCGCCAGCTGCGGCAGCTCCAGCCGCTCATGCAGGATGATCAGCCCCGAAATCGCCGCCAGCGCCGGCTGCGCGCTCATAAGGATGCCGAACAGCCGGGCCGGAATGTGCGGCAGGGCAACCATGTCGAGCGCGTAGGGAATGGCGCTGGAGAGCAGGGCCACGGCCAGCGCCAGCGGCAGGATCGATGGCTCGATCAGCGCCATGCCGACCCCGGCAATGCCGAAGGGCAGGGCGATCACCGCGGCCGTTGCGACGCCGAGCGCCGCGGTATGTGGACCGCCGCCCGTGCCGGCCCGTTGCCCGAACACGATGTAGCCCGCCCAGCACACGCCCGCCCCGAGCGCCAGCAGCACGCCGCCCAGGGGGATGTCGCCCGAAAAGTGCCCGAGCGGTAGCAGCAAGGTCAGTCCACCCACGGCCATGAGCACCCAGAAGAAGTCGAGCGGCCGGCGCGAGCCCGCCAGGGCGACCGCCAGCGGCCCGGTGAACTCGAGCGCCACCGCCACCCCGAGGGGAATGCTGGTGAGTGCCGCGTAGAACAAGAGGTTCATCGCCCCCATGGCGCCGCCATACAGCAGCACGGCGCGCCACTGCCGCCCGTCCAGCCGGTGCCGCCAGGGACGGAATACCGCGACCAGCACCAGTGCTGCCAGCGTCAGCCGCAGCGCGGTTGCGCCCTGCGCGCCCACCATGGGGAACAGCATCTTGGCAAAGGAAGCCCCGGCCTGGGTGGCGATCATGCCGAGCACCACCAGCAACACGGGCAGGAGAATGGATTTCTGAGGCAAGGGAGGAGCTTTCGCGAACCGCTTCTGCCTAGTGCGGATTGACCGCGCTCTCAATGGGCTTTAGCCGTTGCTGAGGCGGAACAAAGGAGGAATGTCGATGGAGTACCGTTATCTGGGCCGCTCCGGCCTGAAGGTGTCGGCCATGGCCATGGGGACCATGACCTTCGGCGGTTCCGAACGGATCGGCGCGACGGACCATGACGACGCCACCCGGCAGGTGGACCTCTGCCTCGACCACGGCATCACCCTGTTCGACACGGCCAATGTCTACAATGCCGGCGTCTCCGAGGAGATGCTGGGCGCCGCACTCAGCGAGAATGGGCGCCGGCAGCGCGCGCTGGTTGCCACCAAGGTCCGCTTCAAGATGGGCGAGGGACCCAACGAGGTGGGGCTCTCGCGCCACCACATCATCGCTCAGTCCGAAGCCAGCCTCAGGCGGCTCAAGACCGACGTCATCGACCTGTATCAGGTCCATGAATGGGACGGCATGACGCCGATCGAGGAAACCATGGCCGCGCTCGATACGCTCGTCGAGCAGGGCAAGGTCCGCTACATCGGCTGTTCCAACTATTCCGGCTGGCACATCATGAAGGCGCTGGCGGCCGCCGACAGGCGCGGCGGGCACCGCTTCATCAGCCAGCAGATCCACTACACGCTTCACTCCCGCGAGGCCGAGTACGAGCTGGTGCCGATCTCGCAGGACCAGGGGCTCGGCATTCTCGTCTGGTCGCCCATCGCCGGTGGCCTGCTCTCGGGCAAGTACCGGCGCGACGGCGGCCCGAAGTCCGGCCGTCATGTCGGCGGCTTCCGCGAGCCGCCGGTCTATGACTGGGACAAGCTCTACGACATCATCGACGCCCTTGTTGAAGTCGCCGATGGGCGCGGCGTCTCCGGGGCGCAGGTTGCGCTCGCCTGGCTGCTCGGGCGACCGGGCGTCACCTCCGTGATCATCGGCGGGCGCAACCAGGAGCAGTTCGAGGACAACCTCAAGGCCGCGAGCCTGCAACTGACCGCCGAGGAGCGCCAGAAGCTCGATGCCGTCAGCCAGCCGCCGCTGCTCTATCCCTACTGGCACCAGAGCTTCACCGCACAGGACCGGCTCGGTCCGATCGACCTTGGCCTGATCGGCCCCTATGCCGAGGAGTTCAAGCGTGACTGAGCCGCTGTTCCTCCGTCCGCCCGTTACGCTGCCGGTGGCCGACGGTTCGCTGTTGGCCCTGCGTCGCGTCTGGTGCGTCGGGCGCAACTATGCCGAGCACGTCCGCGAAATGGGCAATGATCTGCGCGAACCACCGTTTTTCTTCGCCAAACCCGCGGATGCGGTCGTCGGCGGTAACGAAATGCTGCCTTTTCCTCCCCAAACGTCCGACTTTCACCACGAGATCGAACTCGTCGTCGCCATCGGCCGCGACGGGGTCGACATCACGGTCGAGGGCGCGCTCGAGCACGTTTTCGGCTACGCCGCCGGCCTCGACATGACCCGCCGCGATCTCCAGGCCGCCGCCAAAAAGGCCGGAAAACCGTGGGATATGGCCAAGGGCTTCGATCACTCAGCCCCCATCGGCCTGATCGCCCCATCCCGGGACATCGGTCATCCGGGCAGCGGCGCCATCACGCTCAAGGTCAACGGCAACGACCGTCAGCGCGGCGACCTCGCCGACCAGATCTGGAGCGTTCCAGAAATCATCAGCAATCTCAGCAGCTTGGTTGAACTCAAGGCCGGCGACCTGATCATGACCGGCACGCCGGCCGGCGTCGGTCCGGTGCAGAAAGGCGACGTGCTCGAAGGCGAAATCGCCGGCGTCGGCGCCGTGCGGACCGCCATCCGCTGATGCCGCCCGTCTGGTCACCGCAGCAGGATGCGGCGCTGGTCGCCGTCTCCAAATGGCTGAAAGATCGCAACGCTCCGCAGGTGTTTCGCCTCTTCGGCTGGGCGGGCACCGGCAAGTCGACGCTTGCGGTGCACCTTGCGCAGGACGTGAAGACGGTCAAATACGCCGCCTTCACCGGCAAGGCCGCCCTGGTCATGCGCAAACGCGGCTGCAAGGGTGCCCAGACCATCCATTCGCTGATCTACACCCTGGTCAGCGAAAAGGAGGGCGAGCCGCGCTTCGTCCTCGACGATGAGTCGCCGGCCGCCGATGCCGACCTCATCGTCATCGACGAAGTTTCAATGGTGGATGAGCAACTTGGCCGGGACCTGCTCAGCTTCGGCACCAAGGTGCTGGTGCTGGGCGACCCGTTCCAGTTGCCGCCGGTACAGGGCGCCGGCTTCTTCACCGCCGACGAGCCAGACATCATGCTCACCGAGATCCACCGGCAGGCGGCGGACAACCCGATCATCCGGCTGTCGATGGCCGTGCGCGAGGGTGGCTATATCGAGCCCGGCCGCTATGGCGACTCCGAGGTGGTGAGCCGCCAGCAGGTCGATCGCACTGCCGTGCTCGAGGCCGACCAGGTGCTGGTCGGCCGCAACAAGACGCGGCTGCAATATAATGACCGGCTGCGCGAACTGCGCGGGCTGCCGTTCCACGAGCCCGTGGTGGGGGACCGCATGGTCTGCCTCCGCAACAATCCGCGCAAGAAGCTGCTCAACGGCCAGATCTGGATCGTCACCGACGTCACCCGTCGCTCCAACGGGAAATACTCGCTGCTGCTCGCGGACGACGAAGGCAAGGGCGAGACCCGCGTCCTCACCCACAAGGCGTTCTTTTCCGGCGAGGAGGACGCAATGAGCTGGCCCGAGCGGCGCCAGTTCGACGAATTCACCTTCGGCTACTGCCTTACGGTGCACAAGGCGCAGGGCTCGCAGTGGGACGACGTCTATCTCTTCGACGAAAGCTTCGTGTTCCGCGAGGACCGCAAGCGCTGGCTCTATACCGGCATCACCCGCGCCGCCGAAAAGATCACCGTGGTGACCTGAGCCTATTCGGCCAGTTCAGCCAGCACCCGCACCCAGGAGCGGATGCCGCGGTGGAAGCTCTCGAGATCGTACTTCTCGTTGGGGCTGTGGATCTGGTCGTCGATCTGGGCAAAGCCGATCAGCAGGGTGTCGAGCCCGAGAATACGCTTGAACTCGCCCACCACAGGGATCGAGCCCCCCGAACCGGTGACCACAGCCGGCTTGCCCCATTCTCCGGTCAGGCCAGCCAGCGCCTTGCGCAGGTGGGGACCATCGGTGGGCACGGTCATGGCCGGGGAGCCGCCATGCTCGGCGAACTTCACGGTGCAGTCGGGTGGCAGCCGGGCTTCAACGTGGCGACGGAAGGCGGCACGAATCTTGTCCGGCTGCATGCCGGAGACGAGCCGGAAGCTGATCTTGGCGGTGGCCTTGGCCGGGATCACGGTCTTGAAGCCGTCGCCGGTATAGCCGCCCCACATGCCGTTGATCTCACAGGTCGGGCGGGCCCACAGCGTTTCGAGGACGCTGCGGCCCTGTTCGCCTGCCGGGGCAGATAGCCCTACCTCACCAAGGAACTCCTGTTCGTCAAAGCCAAGGCCGGCCCACTGGGCCTTGAGTTCCGGCGTGATCTCCGCGACGTCGTCATAGAAGCCTTCGATGGCGACGGAGCCATCCAGTGCGCGGAGGCTGGCGATGATATCGGCCAGAACCTGATTGGGGTTGCGGGCAGCGTTGCCGAACATGCCGGAATGCAGGTCCTTGTTGGCGGCGGTAATCTCGACTTCTTCGCCCACCAGCCCGCGGAGCATCGCCGTGATCGACGGGGTCGTCCGGTCCCACATATCCGTGTCGCAGACGAGGGCGATGTCGGCGGTGCCGAGTTCGTCGCGATTGGCCTCCATGAAGGGCGGCAGGTTCTTGCCGCCGGATTCTTCTTCCCCTTCGAGCATCAGCGATACCCGGACCGGCAGGGAGCCTGTGGCGGCCTTGTAGGCGCGGCAGGCCTCGATGAAGGTCAGCATCTGACCCTTGTCGTCGGACGCTCCACGGGCGACGATGATCTTGCGGCCGTCGGCTGTCTCACGCAGCTGCGGCTCGAACGGATCGGTGTGCCACAGTGCTAGGGGGTCTACGGGCTGCACGTCATAATGGGCGTAGAACAGCACGTGCGGCCCCTGCTGCTCCGGGCCATGGGCCACCACCACAGGATGGCCAGGCGTCAGCCGCGCAGACGCTTCGAAACCAAGGCCATTCAGTTCCGCAACCAGCCAGTCCGCTGCTCGCCGGCATTCTGACGCATAGGCCGGGTCGGTTGAAATCGACTTGATCCGCAGCAGGTCGAACAGACGTTCGAGGCTTTGGTCGAGCCCGGAATCGACGGCGGCAAGAACGGCATCGAGTTGGGAAGAGGTGGCGGTCATGGCGAATCCTTTCGCGCCTACCCTTGAGCCCTCCCCCTGCGGCTGTCCAGCCGGTTGCGGCCTCGGCCGCTTCGGTGGATTATCCGGCCCTCGGCAATGGAGCGACGATGACCGGCCCACGCACGACAAATCGCAGCGACCTCATCGCCAGCATCGCTGGACGGCGGCCGGCACGAAACCTTCATGCCCAGGTGATGCATCGGCTGGGCATTGCCATCGTCGCCGGGACCTATCCCGAAGATACCATCCTGCCGTCGGACGTCGATCTGCTGCAGGACCTGCGCGTCTCGCGTACCGTGTTGCGGGAAGCGCTGAAGACGTTGGCTGCGAAAGGCTTGATCGAGGCGCGCGCCCGCGTCGGCACCAGGGTGTTGCCGCGTTCCCGTTGGAACCTGTTTGATGCCGACGTTTTGGCCTGGCATTTCGAGACCGGCCCGAGCGTTGATTTCCTGCGCAGCCTGTCGGAGGTGAGGACAGGTATCGAACTGGAATCGGCCGCCTTGGCTGCGCAGCGCCGTTCGCCGGCGGAAGCCGACGCACTGGTCGAGGCCGCCCGGCAGATGGGTCTGGCCAACACCGCGGAAGCGTTTGCGCGGGCAGACCTCGCCTTTCACCGGTTGGTGGCGGAGGCCGCTGGCAACCCGTTCATGGCCTCCATCAGCGCTTTGGTGGAGGTTGCCCTGACGGCGATGTTCACCATCAGCTCTCCCGTGCATGACCCTGAGCAGCATAGTGGTGCTGCACAGTCGCACGCTCGAATTGCCGCGGCCATCCAGTCAGGAGATCCCGACGAGGCGCGGGAGGCGATGCGCAAGGTGATCAGCGACGGCTTTGCGCGCGCCGCGGAACGGATGGGCCGCAGCACCTAACGAGGCGGACCTTCATCCTCGACATTGCGGGGCTTTGGCGGCGACTTGCCGTCGTGCTTGCGGTCATTGGGTCCGATGTCGTAGCCGCCATGCGGTGGGTGGCTGCCGCCAGGACGCTCCTGCTGGTCATAGTGCTCTTCATTGGCGGGATGGGGGTCGGTCGGACGGTTGGGCGTGGTGCTCACTTCGGTAGCCTTTCAGCAAGGGCGTCGGCTTTCATTCGATCTCCGGCGCGCCGCATGATCTCGCGGGCTTCGTCGGTGGAGATGCCATGGCGCGCAGCAAACGCGGCAAGTTCGCGCAGGTCTTGTTCCATCGACTGACGCCGGTCAGGATCGGTGGAGAACTCCGGGTCACGCTGCATGTCGGCCTCCTTCACTGAACCAATCTGGGGCACGGGCTTTGGTTCCACCCGTCACGCGGGCTCGGTGGCACGCTCCTTGGTGCGCCAGTGGCCGTCCTGCCATTCCCTCACGTCGATGCTGATCAGACCATCCTTGATGGTGATTACATTGTAGGCGTTCGGCTCGCCGCGCAGCCGCGTCGATATGGTGGAGGAGGCTTGCGCCACCAGGATGGGAGCTGTCGCGGCCTGGCGGAGCCCGGTGGGTTCGCCTTCGGTGACGGCTCCCGGCGCCTCGTGGCGCCGCACATAGGAGAGGTGGAAATGCCCGGAAAGGACCAACCGTACGCCCAGTTGCGAGAACACCTCCAACGCTTCGTCGGCCCGCTTCACCCGCTTGGTCTTCTGCAGCATCGGCTCGGTGGGAAACAGCAGCGGATGGTGGGCAACGATGACCCGAACCGCGTCCGGTGACGCCTTTTCGAAACGGGCAGCGAGGTCGTCCAACTGGCTGCGGGAAATGGTGCCGTGACCCCAGTTCCACTCCAGGCGGAACCTACGTGAGGTCCGCATGCCCACGAACACCACCCCGTCCATTTCGAGAAACGGTTCCGTCACAGGGGCGATGAAGCGTCGATACAGCCCGTATGGGTTGAGGAAACGGCGGAAGATGTTGATGGCCGGCACATCGTGATTGCCGGGGACAGCAAACAGCGGGGCCGTCAGCGTGTCGAGGAAGGCGCGGGCCTGCTTGTACTCCTCGACCGTGCCGACTTGAGTGAAGTCGCCACTGACGACCACCAGGTCCGGCTGCTGTTCGGCAATCTCCGCTGAGAGTGTCTGGGCGACGACCGGATCGTGGTGACCGAAATGGAGGTCCGACAAGTGCACCAGTTTCACGGCGCGACCTCCTCGACGATCTCGCTCGCAGTATCCGCCGGCGCGTTTTCCGGTGGCGCAGGAGCAACGACACAGAGAGCATTGTGCCGGATGCGGAAGCTGAGGGGGAAAGCCATCGATTCGACCTCACCGTCGAACATCACCTTCACCATCTGCTGGTGTGAGTGGATGGTTACCTCATCCACCTTTTCGATGCTCAGCGCATCGTCGTCCTGCCAATTGCCCATCAGCATACCAAGGGAGAGACGAATGAAATCGCGGGCCGTCAGGTGGCGGAGGATGTAGAGGGTCAGTTCACCCTGATCCAGCCGGTCGCGGGAGAAGATGCGGCCGACCCCCTCCACATAGGAGTTGCTGGCGACTGCGACTGCCTGCACCCGCTCCGGCTTCGGCCTGCCGTCGCCCCGGTCTATGGCCACTGCAAACCGGCGGGCGCGGGCAAGACGGCGGAAGATGAAGCGGAGGAAGCCGAACTTTGCCGCAACGTCAGCCTTGCCGCGGATGTGCTCTCGGCCGGCGGCAAGCGCGGGGATCAGTCCGATCACCACCTTGTGGAGGAAAAAGCGCCCGTCCACTTCGCCGACATCGATCCACAGCCGCTGGTTGGCTGCAAGCACGTCCATCGCCTCTTCCAGCTCCAGGGGGATGTTGAGGTCCTTGGCGAGGGCGTTGACCGTACCGAGCGGCAAAATCCCGAGCGCCCGGTCGGTGTTCACCATGGCGTTGGCGAGAGCGGTGATGGTGCCGTCGCCGCCGGCGGCGACCAGCAGTTCGGCGTGGCTCGCCACGGCCCGCCCGATGCGCTCGTCCAGGGGGAGAGACTCGTCGTCGTCCATGATCGGGTCGAGCCCGTGTTCGACCAGCCTGGCCGCCAGAGCCTCCGTGGTCAGCGACAGGGACAAGGCGGTACCGGCATTGGCGTTGAAGATCACGTAGCAGCGGGACATGGCGGACGGCCCTGTTTGGACGGATCAACCGCAGCGTCGGTCAACGGGATCCAGTGTGTCGCAGTCCGTCGGGTAATGGTTGAACCGGCCCGCGGGTTTCATGGGCCTAGGGTCGGCGTCATGTTGCGCAAAACGAAGCGGGCGCCCCGATGCAAAGGAGCGCCCGCCTGGTTCAACGCTGAAGGGTTGGCTTTCAGCTGGTAAAGAATGGCTGCGTGCCGTGGGCCTCGATTGCTTCGGCCAGACGGCTGAGGGCGTGGACATAGGCCGCGGTGCGGCAGCTCGTCGACTTCTCGCGCGAAACGCGCCAGACCGCCGCGCCTTCACGTTCCATGATGACGCGCAGCCGTTCGTGAACTTCCTCCAGCGGCCAGTAGAAGCCCTGACGGTTCTGCACCCACTCAAAGTACGAGACGGTTACGCCCCCGGCATTGGCGAGGATGTCCGGCAGGACCACCACGCCCCTGCGCTCGAGGATCTCGTCTGCGCCTGACGTGACAGGCCCGTTGGCGAGTTCCAGCACCACCTTGGCGCGGATCGAGTCGGCGTTGCCGTCGTGGATCATGTCCTCGAGCGCGGCCGGCACCAGCAGGTCGCAATCCTGCGCGATGACGTCGTCGATGCGCTCCACGGCACCACCGGCAAGGGACACCACGGACTGACCGCTCTTCTTGGCAGCGAGGAGTTGCTCTACGTCAAGACCGTCGGCAGAGGCGATGGCGCCACTGGTATCGGAAACGGCAACGATCAGATGCCCCTCGGCCGCCAGCAGGCGCGCGATGTGCTGGCCGGCGTTGCCGAAACCCTGGATGGCAACGCGCATGCGCGCCGGCAAGCCGAGTTCACCGGTCAGGTGCCGGACCAGATAGTAGCCACCGCGGGCCGTGGCATCGTCGCGACCCAGCGAACCACCAAGGGCGATCGGCTTGCCGGTGATGACGGCCGGAGTGACCTCGTCGACGATCTGGTTGTACTCGTCGGCCATCCAACCCATGATCATGGCATTGGTGTAGACGTCGGGAGCGGGGATATCCCGGTCAGGCCCGATGATGCGGGAAAAAGCCTGCATATAGGCGCGCGACAGGCGCTCCAGTTCGGCCTTGGACAACTCGCGCGGGTTGACCTGGACGGCGCCCTTGCCGCCGCCATAAGGCAGGTTCATGACGGCGCACTTGAACGACATCCAGAACGCCAGCGCCTCGGTCTCGTCTTCGGTTGCATGCGGGTGGAAGCGGATGCCGCCCTTGGTCGGTCCACGCGTGTCGTCATAACGGCAACGCCACGACAGGAACGACTTCCGCGATCCGTCGTCCATGCGGATCATCAGCCGCATCTTGCTGGTCTCGCGCGGGTACTTCAGCTTTTCGAGCACATCCGGGTCGACGTTCAGCAGCGATGCGGCTTCATCGAGCCGCACCAAGGCGCGTGAGAGCAGGGTCTGGGTCACTGGGTCTTTCTCCAAATGGAAGTCGGTTGTCGGGGCGTGCGCCCAATTGCCTCTCCCTTCAGCTGGCTGCCACGACCTTGGCTGGTCGGGCACGCACGCCGAAGTTCAAATCAGAAGGTCAAAGTCGTTCCGCTCTTGCGGTTTGGGAAAGGCGCCGACTGGAGCTCAACACGCTGCCTGTGGCGGTAGGTCATGCCCGCGCGCCTTGTTGTGGATCAGCGCGCGGGCAAGTGTCCTTCGACAGGATGCTCCCGCCACAAGCACGATTTCATCGATGTCGCCCCGGCCAACATGGGCCGGAACATGGCCAAGGTCAGGCATGCTGTCAACGCGAGAGTACGCTCGGGTACGCTAATTTTTGCTCCGCGTGATCACTTTTTAAGCGGCTGCGCCAACGTCACTTTTGCCGCGGTGCGGGTCGCCGATTTCTCCGCCTCACGGATGACTGCTGGCTGGAAGGTTGTGCTTCAATATTCGAGCCTGTGAGTACCATGTTCTACCAACGCAGGTTGCCGCGCAGGGGAACTCGTGGTGGACTCGATCAACCCCGAACATCTGGAGGAACCACGTGAAGCTTGAATCGCTCGCCCTGCACCATGGCTATTCGGCCGAGGCCACCACAAAGGCGGCTGCCGTACCGCTCTATCAAACGACCTCCTACACGTTCGACAACACCCAGCACGGCGCCGACCTGTTCGACCTGAAGGTTGCGGGGAACATTTACACCCGCATCATGAACCCGACGACGGCAGTGCTGGAAGCCCGCATCGCCGAAATGGAAGGCGGGATCGGTGCTCTGGCGGTGGCCTCGGGCATGTCGGCGATCACCTACTCGATCCAGACCATTGCCGAGGCGGGCGACAACATCGTCTCCATCTCCCAGCTATATGGCGGTACCTACAACCTGTTCATGCACACCTTCCCCCGCCAGGCGATCGAGGTGCGGCTTGTCGGCTTCGATGACTTCGATGGCTTCGAGCGGCTGATCGATGGCAAGACCAAGGCTGTGTTCCTCGAGTCGATCGGCAATCCGGCCGGAAACGTCGTGGACATCCAGCGCATTGCCGAGATCGCGCACCGTCACGGGGTGCCGGTGATCGTCGACAATACCGTCGCCACGCCCTATCTCTGCCGCCCCTTCGATTTCGGTGCCGACATCGTGGTGCATGCGCTGACCAAGTATATCGGTGGGCACGGCAACTCGATCGGTGGCATCATCGTCGACTCCGGCAAGTTCGACTGGGTGGCGAATAAGGAGCGGTTCCCGATCCTCAACCAGGCCGACCCGTCCTACCATGGTGTGGTCTATACCGAAGCGCTTGGTCCGGCAGCCTATATCGGGCGAGCGCGTGTGGTGCCGCTGCGCAATACCGGCGCTGCCCTGTCGCCGTTCAACGCCTTCCTGATCCTGCAGGGCCTCGAGACGCTCGGCATCCGCATGGAGCGGCACTGCGAGAACGCCGAGAAGGTGGCCGAGTATCTCAGCCAGCATCCGAAGGTCAGCTGGGTGAACTATGCGGCGCTGCCGGACAGCCGGTTCAACGCCACCGCCAAGAAGATCACCAAAGGCAAGGCCTCGGGGATCCTGAGCTTCGGGATCAAGGGTGGTCGCGAGGCGGGCGGGGTGTTCATCGACAACCTCAAGATGATCCTGCGGCTCGTGAACATCGGTGACGCCAAGTCGCTGGCGACGCACCCGGCCAGCACCACCCACCGTCAGCTCAGCCCGGAAGAGCTGGAAAGGGCGGGCGTGTCGGAGGACCTGGTGCGCCTCTCCATCGGCATCGAGCATATCGACGATATCATCGCCGATATCGAGCAGGCCCTGGCCGCGGTCTAGCCCTCGGAGCGGGGGGTGACCCGGCCCCGCAGGAAACCGGCGAGTTGCAGCAGTTGCTGCTGCAACTCGCTTGGCCCAAATTGCGGCAGCAACTGCTCGAGAGTCTCAAACAGCGCCAGTTCTGTCTGATCGACGGTCGCCTGCGCCGGTTCGACCGGCATGTTGGCGGCGCCGAGCAGCAGCGCCTGGCGGCCATATTCATGCGCGACAGCATCGAATGGCGGCGCGGCTGAAACCTCCGGTTGCGCGCGCAGATAGTGACGCAGCGTAGTCCGAAGCGCGGCACCCAGTGCGTCTATCTGCTTTCCGATTTCAGCGGTAAGCGGCTGTCCGCTTGTGGGTCCGTCGGCGAGATAGCAAACTGAGGAGGCGAGTTCGGCACTGCCTGCTCCCGGCTCCAATGACGCCATCGCATCCTCCATGATCTGCCGCACCACCGTGCCTGCCTCTTGCACGGCGCGGACGGAGCCCACGCCGGTGCCGGCATAGAGCGCCATCTGGTCAAGTGAACCGGTGGTGGTCCGAAGTGGGGAGTCGGTGCTGAAACGCGGGATCGGCCGGCCCTCGTCGTGAGCCACGACGGGATCCACGGCGGCCCTGCTGGCGGTTATGGCGCTCTTGAGAACGCGCACGGCCGCACGGGGCGGCCAGTTGACGTGGAACGCTTGGGTGAGGACGGTGTCTTCCGCACGGGCACCGACCAGACGCTGCTTGTGGTAGTCGTGCGCAAAGGATTCCCGGCTCGCCAGCAAAGCGGTGCCGAGCATCACGCCCGCCGCGCCGAGCGAGAGGGCGGTGACAAGATCGGCGCCGGAGGAGAGGCCGCCGGCGGCGACCACCGGCACGTCCACTGCGTCAACAATGCCTGGCAGCAGCACGCCGAGCCGCTCCGTTCCCCTGACATGACCGCCAGCCTCGCAACCCTGCGCAATCAGGAGGTCCACACCGGCTTGCTCCGCGGCTATGGCTTCAGCAACGGACCCCACCTGCCAGGCAACCCGGACGCCTGCCTGTTTCAGCGTGGCGATGGCAGCACGGTCGAGATCCCAGAACATGCAGACTACCGGCACTGACAGTTCGATGCAGAGCGCGATCTGCTGCTCCAGCAGGGCGGGCGGGGTGGAGAAGGGGATCAGGTTGACGCCGAAACGCTGGTGGCCGTCGCGCCGAACCGCCTCCACTTCGCGTCGGATCAGCTCGACCGGTTCGCGCACCATGCCCAAAAATCCGAACCCGCCGGCGGCGGTGACGGCCGACACCAGTTCCGACCTGGCCGGACCGCCCATGCCGGCGGATAGAACGGGGAGGCGGCAGCCGAGCAGGGTACACAACCTCGCGGTGGCAGGCGTCCTCATGATCTTGTGTCCGCCGGCGCAGTTCCCAGCCGGGCCGAAATCGCTATGGTCGCTCGCATGTCCTCTCCCCTGCAGTCTCGATCGGTGCCTCGGTCAGCCGATGCATCCTGCGCCAGTGCTAGTGAGGATGATAGGTCTTCGGTCCATCGGGACGATATCGAGGCGGTCCTGGCGGCGGCGCGGGCCTGCCGGTTCTGCGCGGACACGCTGCCGTTGGGTCCCCGTCCGGTGCTGCAGGCCAGTGCCACCTCGCGGTTGCTGATCATCGGGCAGGCTCCGGGCACCAAGGCGCATGCGAGTGGCCTGCCATGGGACGACCAGAGTGGCAAACGGCTACGCGACTGGATCGGCCTTTCGGAGGCAGAGTTCTACGATCCGGCGGCGGTGGCCATCGTTCCGGCCGGGCTGTGCTATCCCGGCGCGGTGCCGGGTGGCGGGGACAATCCGCCGGTGCCGGCCTGCGCGCCGCTGTGGCATCCGCACATCCTGGCCCAGCTGCGCGAGGTGCGGCTGACGCTGCTGGTGGGGCTGCATGCGCAAAAGCTGTTCCTGCATGGGGCCATGTCGTTGACTGACCGCGTGCGGCTTCATTCGGGCGACTCGCCCCTAGTGCCGCTGCCGCATCCGAGCTGGCGGGTGGTGGGCTGGATGCGCCGGAACCCGTGGTTCGAAGCGGAAACGCTGCCACGGTTGCGGGCGCGGGTGGAGCAGGCGCTGGGCTCGTGAGGACGGTCACGCTGTTGCACCCGGATAAGTGACGCGATCGCCGCGAACGGTGGCGCCGGTCGTCAGCGTGGCCGGCGGAACATCGGCCGGTCCCATGATGTGGAAGACGCTGTGGCCACGGGCGAGCAGGTGGTCGGCGATGATGCGGCGGTGGCAGCGCCACCAGACGGCTTCGGCGCACATGGTCGCCGCGCGACCCGTGCTGCCGAGTTCAACAAGTTGCTCGAGACCTTCGCGGAAGGCGTCCGACTGGGCATAGTCGGCATAGTTGTGAAAGCTCTGGTTGCGCCAGAGGGCGTTGAGGGAGTCGTCGGCCGGTTTCTGCCGGCCGCGGAGCCCGCCCAGAGCAGCGATGTGCTGGTAGCCGATCTGATAGGGCGCCAGGCTCTCGGCCAGGGAATCCGGATTGAACTGCGGATTGGTGCGCGAGCGGGGGACGGTACGGACATCCACCAGGTGCCGGATCTCGGACTGCTGCAGCAACGTGGCGAACTCCGCAATGGAGCGGGTGGAGTGGCCTATGGTGAAGAACGGATGCATCGGCTGCTCGCTAATCGGGAGCGCCGGGAAGGAGCGGATGTGACTGTCAGGAGCGCCGGAATGGTGGAGCTGAGCGGGATCGAACCGCTGACCTCGTCATTGCGAACGACGCGCTCTCCCAACTGAGCTACAGCCCCGTTCCGACGGCGCCTGATATGAACAATAATCCGCTTCAGGGCAAGAGGGTTCACACCGTCGCCCAGCCGCCCTCCCGCTCACTTTTGAAGATGGCGTCGAGCACGCGCATCGAGGCGATGGCGTCCTCGATGCCCCAGGGCAGGGGCTGCTCGCCGAGGACGGCGAGGGCGAAGGCTTCGGCCTGCTCGGTGTACTGGTCGCAGGCGGGCAGGATCTCGCGACGGGCCAGCGAGCCGTCGATCGGCGCGCCGGTATCGACGGTGATGGCGGTGCGCTCGTCGGGTGGGGCGTTGAACGGGATGACGATCTCGAGCTTGGCCTTGCTGCCGAAGACCTGCACGCGCTGGTGACCCGCGAGTTGGGTGGAGCAGGTGAAGCTGAGCTGCCGTCCACGGCCAAAATCGGCAATGACGCTCGCCAGCCGGTCGGTGCCGAAGGCGGGATCGCGCTCGACCAGCGACACGACACGGCTCGGCTCACCCTCAAAGAGGAAGCGGCCGGCGGTCACGGGGTAGCAGCCAATGTCGAGAATGCCGCCGCCGCCGATGTCGGGCTGATTGCGGACATTAGACGGATCAACATTGTGGTAGGCAAAGACCGCGTTGATGGAGCGGACCTCACCCAGCTCGCCGGAGCGGATGATCTCGCGGGCGCGCTGCCACTGCGGGTGGAAGCGGACCATGAAGGCTTCGAGCACGATCCGGTCGGGTGGGCAGGCGCGCAAGCCTTCAGCCTCGGCAGCGGTTCGGGCGATCGGCTTCTCGCACAGAACGTGTTTGCCCGCCTGCGCCGCGGCGACGGTCATCGGCACGTGGAGGTGGTTGGGCAGGGGATTGTAGATGGCATCGATGTCGGCATCGGCGAACAGTTCCTCATAGGAGCCATAAGCCTTGCGGATGCCAAGCTGGGCTGCAGCCGACTGTGCCTTGCCGAGGTCGCGCGAGGCGATCGCCACCACTTCGGAATGGGCCGATTTCTGGATGGCGGGCGTGACCTTCTGCATGCCGATATTGGCGGTGGACAGAATGCCCCAGCGGACCTTGCGCATGTTGTTTCTCCCTTTTGGCTGAGGGGTAGCGCGGCGCGGGACAGTTGACCAGCACGTTCATCCGCCGGGGTCACCGTCGGTTGAGGAGAGGAGCGGGGCCCCGAGGCGGATGCCGCCTCTGAGTATTTATTTAGTGAGACGTCACCGCCTCGGGGCGCCGGGATTTTAGAACGGGGCGCGACGACTCCATTTCGGACAGGGGGATGGAAGTGTTCATCCTCGCCGAACCTGAGCGGACCACCCTCGAGCCCAGGGAAAGAGCGACCTCCCCCTGCCCGGCCGTCCTTCCGCCACTGGTCGCTGCAGGCCGCCCCGCGCGGAAGAGATG
>JAEYXQ010000025.1 GCA_023431205.1 Pseudomonadota bacterium
TCGGCGGCAGAACCCCGGCAGAGGTCTACGGGGGCACACTGGACCGGATCAGATTGGCGGCGTGACACGAACCTGAACCAAGCTTATTCCAGCCGCCAAACTGTCCGGGAAACGGGGTCCACTTCACCGGATCGGAGGCAAGTACCTGAACCGCTACGCTGCCGAGATGGCGTGGCGTGAAGACCAGCGCCGGACCACCAACGGAGAACAGTTCCGCACCGTGGGCTTCCGTGCCGCCGCGCTGCCGCCGTCCGTGGATTGGTCCGGCTACTGGCAGCGTAGTAAGTGTGCCAACTAATCTCCCGGTTGATAAAGACTGGACTCATGTTCGCCTTTAGGATAGCAACGCCGCTGGCTGCTAGCCGAAGAGGGGAGGTGAAACAATGGCTACCTATCGGAAAAAGCGCGGCCACGATACGTGGCATTGGTGCACGAACTGCTCCAACTGGCCGACTTCGGATTACACTGAAAGCAAGACGAAGCCGACCAGCGGAGAACTGTGCAACGAGTGTAAGGGCAAGGAAAACAACGGCACCTGCAAGACTGCTTAACAGTCCATAGCGTGCGTGACGTGAAAAGTGAACGCCCCACGTTCACCAACAAAATAAGCCTCCCGGCATATCTTATTGGCGTAGGATATGCCGGACTTTTTTGCCATCATGTCGAAGCATGTTAAGCACACTACGAAATTTAGCAAGGGATGTGGCACAACAGCCGCCCACACATCATCTGGGACATGGAAGCACACTTCGCTAGGAAGGCCACAAGATTTGCATGTCTGCCGCTGACCGGCCCGCTTGGCGAACCGGGGTGGGACTGTGCACGGCTCTGGCGCAGTGTCTGACATTGGGACGAGTTGATACCGCCGCCCAGTCTCTGCGTCGATAACGCATACAGGGTGAGGCTCTCCATCAATTTCCACAAATCGATAGCTATCTGCGCCCATGTCAGGCTCCATGCATGCGATGCTTGCGAGATAAACGTCTGCCGCGGCAAGAGGTTCAGAGAAGCGCCGTAGCGCTGTCACCCGTGGGTGTGTTTGCTACCGAATACCGCACGCAAGAGCGATGGGTGGCACTATCTCGTCCACAGCAGCGGACGTGCCGGTGGGTTCATCGGGGCGTCGATCCAGAGCCAGCGGGGCTTCCAGAAGCGTGCGGAGGCGCAGCAGGCGGCCGAAGCCGTCATGGTGGAACAGGGCGCGCTGTCCGCGCATGCGGCGGCGGAGCTCATCCGGCAGCGGCTGCCTCGGCGCGGGGACAGAGAATGAGCGATCTGCTCCTGGACTGGTCCCCCCTCAAAAGCTCCGGTAGGCAAAGAGTCCTCACATCCTGGAGGCCGCCGGATGCCGTGGGTGAGGGATGGCTTCTGATGGTCTGGCCGTCTATCCAACCGGGAATCGGATGGGGGTGGCGGACGAACCTCTATGCCCCCATCGAGTCTGGGATCGGGCGGGCGGAGAGCCAAATGGAGGCGCAGCAGTCGGCTGAAAACACGCTGATGGAGATGCTGACGGCGCACCAGCGGGCGGAACTTCTACGGGAAAGGAGTGGGCGATGGGCAAAGCTGTGCAAATCCGGTTGATGGGGGACGATCCTGAGGAGGTCAGCCGCGTGACGGCGATGCTGGCACAACTGCCGGGCATCGCCTTCACCGACACCACGCCGAGCCGGCGCGGTCCGGGCCTGCGGGCCTACGGTACGGTCGCTGTGCCCTCGAGCACGATCTCGTCTTACACCCTGGATGATCTGCTCGCCGGCGTCACCGACGACAACCGCCACGGGGAATTTCCGGCCATCGACAAGGGCCGGTGATCCCCCGGTGACAGGACAGGGCGTACTGGATCGGCGCGCTCGGTGATTGCCGGCTTGTTGCCCTGAATGGGGTGACCGCCGGCATCGCCTTACACCAACCGCCGTCGCATGGGACGGAGAGGACCATAGGGAATGGGTGCCGATCCCGAAGCCCACTCCCATCTGACCGGGTGCACGGCATCAGCGATCCCGCCAGGCCGGCAGCCTTACCGGGTGCGATGCTCACCCGGCGGTGCATCTCCCACCGCGATGAGGGCGAGCCTCCGGATGATGTCCGCCCGATCGCCCTGTGACAACCCGGCGAAGTGGTCACTCAGATGCGCCAGGCACAGCGCCTCACGCGCTTCAGCCGGAGTCGGCAGCCGGTCGATCACCTCGCTGGAATCGTAGAATCCGTCGGGCGTATAGCGGTGGATCATCACGACGCAACGCTCGAGGGACACGGCGACCGTTCGTGTCGGGCGTCGACCGTCGAGGTGGATGAGGATGTGACGGTTGGGCTGCATGGATCGGCTCTCGCTCCTGACGGTGGGGATCAGTCGGCGCTGCCCAGGCAGTCGGAAGGCCAGGATGGGTGGGGAAGAACCCGATGGATGCGGCGGATACGCATGACCGTGCAGGACGATAGCCCGACCGTCTCTGCAATCACCCGGATCGGCGTGCCGTTCGCGGACAGGGCGAGGATCTCGGCGACGCGTTCGGGCGTCGCGCGGCGGTAAGGGCGGCTGTTCCGGCGCGACGACGGCCTATCGGCGTCCGGCAGGGACTCGAGGAGAGCGGCAGCCCGCAGAATGCTGACGCCGTCGATGCCGTCCTGCAGCAGGGTGACACGGGCGCCGGCCTCAACGGCGCGGCGCAATGACGCCAGGATCATGCTGCTGGTGGCGCCGAGATGCTCGAGACCCGGAACGAGAAGTTCGTCACCATTGGTGAGGAGTGTCAGCAGGGTGTCGCGGCCGACCTGATCGGCGCTGCTGTCCCTCAGGATGCGGGCGCCGGCGATCGCGGCGGCGTGCCGATCGAGCAGATCGGCCGTCGAGGAAGCGGAAGAGTGAATAATGTAGAGAACGCGCATGGAGGACCTCCTGTCATGACGACGGCGGCCGATCCGTGGATCGGTGCGGTCAAGAGCAGGAGCTGACGCTTATATGGGATCGTGCCGGCGGGGCGGTTCCCGAAAAATGCGCATTCACTTCCTGATCC
>JAEYXQ010000074.1 GCA_023431205.1 Pseudomonadota bacterium
GGACAAAAGCAACGACAACAACCATCACCAGCGACAGCGGCAGGAACAGCTTCCAGCCGATCCGCATCAGTTGGTCATAGCGGTAGCGGGGAACGATCGACTTCGTCATCGCAAAGAAGAAGAAGACGATCGAGAGTTTGAGGACAAACCACACCACGCCCGGGATCCAGGTGAAGGGCGGCAGGTCGATGGGTGCAGCCCAGCCACCCAGGAACAGGATGGTGGTCATGGCGCACATCAGCAGGATCGAGATGTACTCGCCCAGCATGAACAGCATGTAGGGCGTGGCCGAGTACTCGGTCATGAAGCCGGCGACCAGCTCCGACTCACCTTCTGCCAGGTCGAACGGCGGGCGGTTCGTCTCAGCCAGGGCCGAGATGTAGAACACGATGAACATCGGGAACAGCGGCAGCCAGAACCAGTTCAGGAAGCTCAGCCACGGCACGCCGAGAGTGTGTGCGAGCCCCATCTCCTGCTGGGCGATCACGATCTCGCTGAGGTTCAGCGACCCCACGCACAGCAGTACCGTGATGATCACGAGGCCGATGGACACTTCGTACGACACCATCTGCGCTGCCGAGCGCAACGAACCCAGGAACGGGTACTTCGAGTTCGAAGCCCAGCCGCCGATGATCACGCCGTAGACGCCCAGCGACGAAATCGCCAGGAGGTAAAGGACGCCGAGATTGATGTCGGCCATTGCCCAGCCCGCATCGAGCGGGATGATGGCCCAGCCGGCCAGGGCAAGCGTCGCGGTGATCAGCGGCGCGAGGATGAACAGCACCTTGTCGGCACCAGCCGGGATCACGGCTTCCTTCACCGCGAACTTCAGCAGGTCGGCGAAGCTCTGCAACAGGCCGAACGGCCCAACCACGTTGGGGCCGCGCCGGATCTGTACCGCAGCCCAGACCTTGCGGTCGGCCAGCAGGATGAAGGCGGTGAACAGCAGCAACGCCACCAGAAGCAGCAGCGCCTTCCAGATGAAGCCCACCTGGACGCCAAGGCCCAGTACCGGGATGCCCAGTAGGTAGTCGAGGGCGGTGAGGATAAAGTCCATTGTGCTCCCCTACTCCGCCGCCTGCCGCAGCCCGGCCTGCAGAGCCGAACAATCGGCCATCACCGCAGAAGCCCGCGCGATGGGGTTGGTCAGGTAGAAATCCGTCACCGGGCTGGTGAAGGCTGCGGCGCGTGCCATCGACGTAGCGCCGGCCAGCCGTGCAACATCAGCGGGGTCGGCCGGAGCAACCGTCTCGAGCCGAGCCAGGTGCGGGTACTGCGCATACATCGCCGCCCGCAGTTGCGCCAGCGAGTTGAACGGCAGCGTCTGCCCGACCACAGCCGACAGGGCGCGAATGATGGCCCAGTCTTCCTTGGCTTCACCGGGCGGGAACACGGCACGAGTGGTCACCTGGACCCGCCCTTCCGTATTCACATAAGTGGCGCTCTTTTCTGTGTAGGCCGCTGCCGGCAGGATGATGTCGGCGCGGTTCGCACCGGCGTCGCCGTGCGTACCGATATAGACGACCAGCGTGTCGCCAAGACCCGACAGGTCGAACTCGTCCGCCCCGAGCAGGAAGAGGACGTCGACGCCACCGCTCAGCATCGCCGCAGTGTCGGCCGCGCCCTGGCCCGGAACGAAGCCGATGTCGAGCGCGCCCACGCGAGCTGCAGCGTTGTGGAGCACGGCAAAGCCGTTCCAGCCGTCCTCGATCTCGGAGTTGGATGTCGCCACCTTGGCAGCGAGCGACAGCACGTCACCAGTGGCGGCACCTTCGCCAACGATCACCAGCGGGCGCTTGGCCTTGCCCCAGAGTTCGGCGAACTCACCACGACCGGCGGCAAGCTCCGAAAGGGTATCCACGCCTGCGCCCAGATTAATGGTCGCATACGTCAAATCGGCTGGCTCACCGATCACACCGATGGGCAGGCCGGTGGCACGCCACACCTTGCGGATGCGGGCATTCAACACCGCCGCCTCACGGCGCGGATTGGTGCCGATCAGCAGAATGGCATCAGCTTCCTCGATACCGGCGATAGACGGATTGAAGATATAGCTGGCGCGCCCGGTAGCGGGCGACAGCGCTGAACCGGGACGGCGAGCGTCGACGTTCATCGAGCCGAGCGACGCCAGAAGCGACTTCAGCGCGAACATCTCCTCGACGCCTGCAAGATCACCGGCGATGGCACCGATGCGGGCACCCGGCTTCTTCACAGCCTTGCCGACGGCGGCAAAGGCCTCTTCCCAGCTGGCAGCGGCCAGCTTGCGGTTGCGGCGCACATAGGGGCGGTCAAGCCGCTGCGTCTTGAGGCCATCCCACACGAAGCGGGTCTTGTCGCTGATCCACTCTTCGTTGATGGCTTCGTTGACGCGCGGCAGGATGCGCATGACTTCGCGCCCGCGGCTGTCGACGCGTATAGCCGAGCCTACCGCATCCATGACGTCGATCGACTCGGTCTTGTTGAGTTCCCACGGACGGGCGTGGAAGGCGTAAGGCTTGCTGGTCAGTGCACCGACCGGGCAGAGGTCGATGACGTTGCCCTGCAACTCGCTGGTAAGAGCGCGCTCGAGGTAGGACGTGATCTCCGCGTCCTCGCCGCGACCCAGCAGGCCCATTTCGGAAATGCCCGCAACTTCAGTGGTGAAGCGAACGCACCGGGTGCAGTGGATGCACCGGTTCATCGACGTCTTCACCAGCGGGCCGATATACTTGTCTTCGACGGCGCGCTTGTTCTCGGCGTAGCGGTTCTTGTCCACGCCATAGGCCATGGCCTGGTCCTGCAAGTCGCACTCGCCGCCCTGATCGCAGATCGGGCAATCGAGCGGATGGTTGATCAGCAGGAACTCCATCACGCCTTCGCGGGCCTTCTTGACCATCGGCGTGTTGGTGAACATCTCCGGCGGCTCGCCATTGGGCCCCGGACGCAGGTCCTTCACGGACATGGCGCACGAAGCCTGCGGCTTCGGCGGGCCACCCTTCACTTCAACAAGGCACATGCGGCAATTGCCGGCAACCGACAGACGCTCATGGTAGCAGAAGCGCGGGATCTCGGCGCCGGCCGCCTCGGCAGCCTGCATCAGCGTATAATAGTCAGGAACTTCGACGAGTTGACCGTCGACCTTGATGCTTGCCATGAACCTACTCCGCAGCGATCGACGGAACGGCGCCGTCGCTGGTGGATGACCAGGTGTACTGGTCGATGCGAGCCTCGATAACGTCCCGGAAATTGCGGATCAGGCCCTGGATCGGCCAGGCCGCCGCATCGCCGAGCGCACAGATCGTGTGACCCTCGATCTGCTTGGTGACCTCGAACAGCATGTCGATCTCGCGCTTCTGGGCGCGACCCTGAACCATGCGCTCCATCACCCGCATCATCCAGCCGGTGCCCTCGCGGCACGGCGTGCACTGGCCGCAGCTCTCGTGCTTGAAGAAGGCGGCAATGCGCCAGATGGCGCGGATGATGTCCGTCGACTTGTCCATGACGATCATGCCGCCAGTGCCGAAGGACGACTTCTTCTCCCGCAGCCCATCGAAGTCCATGACGGCCGTCATCATGTCCTCGCCGCGCACGACTGGGCAGGAGGCGCCGCCCGGAATCACCGCCAGAAGGTTGTCCCAGCCGCCGCGGATACCGCCGCAGTGTTTCTCGATGATGTCCTTGAAGCTTTCGCCCAGGGCTTCTTCGAAAGTGGCCGGCTTGTTGACGTGGCCCGACACCATGAACAGCTTGGTGCCGGTGTTGTTCGGGCGGCCGATCGACGAAAACCAGGCGCCCGAGCGGCGCAGGATCTCTGGCACGACGGCAATCGACTCGACATTGTTCACCGTGGTCGGGTTGCCGTAGACGCCCATCCCCGCCGGGAATGGCGGCTTCAGGCGCGGCTGGCCCTTCTTGCCCTCGAGCGACTCCATCAGCGCCGTTTCTTCGCCGCAGATATAGGCGCCAGCACCGTGATGGACGATGATATCCAGGTCCCAGCCGTGGATGTTGTCCTTGCCGATCAGCTTGGCATCATAGGCTTCCTGAACGGCTTGTTCGAGCCGTTCGCGCTCACGGATGAACTCACCGCGGACGTAGATGAACGCCAGATGAGCGTCCATTGCACGGGATGCGAGCAGGCAACCTTCGATCAGGTGGTGCGGATCGTGCCGCAGGATCTCGCGGTCCTTGCAGGTACCGGGCTCGGACTCGTCGGCATTGACCAGAAGGTAGTGGGGACGGCCGTCCGATACCTTGGGCATGAAGGTCCACTTCAGCGCCGTTGGGAAACCGGCGCCGCCGCGGCCACGCAGGCCCGAAGCCTTGACCTCGTTGGTGATCCAGTCGCGGCCGGAGTCGATGAATTCCTTCGTCCCAACCCACGCCCCACGCGCCCGCGCGCCTTCCAGGCGCCAGTCACCGTGGCCGTAGAGATTGGTGAAGATGCGATCCTTGTCAGCGAGCAATTCTCACACTCCTAACGCGACTTCTTGCCGAAGACGCGGATGTACTCTGCCTCGCCACCGCGGACGAGAACGTCGGCCTGCTTCAACCAGGTGTCGCGGGCAATCCGACCCTTCATGCTCAACCGCTCCTCCACCTCGTCGAAATCCTCGGGGGTGAGAGTTGCGACCTGGCTCCACTTGGTGATGCCGAGATCATTGAGGCGCTGCGCCATCACCGGACCGACACCGGTCAGCAACCGCAGGTCGTCCGGGCTGCCCTCTGGTGCGGTGAACAAGGGGCCGCTGCCACCATGCTCACGAACAGGGTTGATGGTCTCGGGCTCGGCCTGAACAGCCTTTTCCGGCTCCGGCGCCTTGCGCACCGGGTCACTTGAAGCAGCATCCGATGCGGCCTGGCTGACCGGCTTGCCTGGGGCACGCCCGCCATCGAGCTTGGAAGCGTCGCTCTCGGCACCGACGGCGCCGGGGCGCATGGCGTCGTTAGGCTTGCCGTCGGCATGTTCGCCTTCCTTGAAGCGCTGCTGCTCGGCTTCCGCCTTTTCCTGGGTGACCTTAGCCTGAGGCGCCGGACCCTTGAAGGCTGGAGCGGCTTCCTCGTTCACGTCGCTCGGGCGACCCTTGGTCGTCGGCGACTGCGGCGGGGCTCCCGCCCCTGTCGGTGCGGCGGCAGGCGACGCTGACGCCGGTGCCGGTTGTGCCGCAGGCGCCGGAGCCGGAGCCGCCGCGGGCGCCTCTGCCTCGGGCGGCGGAGGCGGCACGAACTTTTCGCGCTCAGCCGTCGCTGGCTCGAGCAGCGTCACCCGGCCGCCTTGCGGCGCCGCGTTGAGGCGTTCGATCTGGGTACCAGGGCGGATCGTATCGCCGCGGCCCGCATGAAACGCGTCGATGATCTCTTCGAGCCGCTGCGGAGTCAGGTCTTCATAGGTGTCCTTGAAGATCGTGACCATGGGAGCGTTCACGCAAGCCCCGGCGCATTCGACTTCTTCCCAGCTCAGCGCGCCGTCTTCGGTGCAGCTGAAGGGTTCCGGATGGATCTTGCTCTTGCAGACATCGATCAGTTCGCCTGCCCCGCGCAGCATGCACGGCGTAGTGCCGCACACCTGCACGTGAGCGCGAGTGCCGACCGGCTGCAACAGGAACTGGGTGTAGAACGTCGCCACTTCGAGCACGCGGATATAGGCCATGCCGAGCATTTCCGCGACCTTCTCGATCACGGCACGGCTCACCCAGCCTTCCTGCTCCTGCGCGCGCATGAGCAGCGGAATCACGGCAGATTGCTGGCGGCCCGCGGGATAAAGCGCGATCCTGCCTTCGGCCCAGCGCCGATTTTCTTCATTGAATGCGAACACCGCCGGCTGAACCGACTCATCCGCAAGGCGCCGCGCAACCATCAGCGATCAACCTCTCCGAACACGATATCGAGCGAACCCAGGATCGCCGCCACGTCGGCCAGCATGTGGCCCCGGCAGAGGAAATCCATGGCGCTCAGATGCGCGAACCCCGGCGCGCGGATGTGGCAGCGGTACGGCTTGTTGGTGCCGTCGCTGACCAGATACACGCCGAACTCGCCCTTGGGGACCTCGACAGCGGCGTAGACCTCGCCGGCCGGCACCTTGAAGCCTTCGGTGTAAAGCTTGAAGTGATGGATCAGGGCTTCCATCGACTGCTTCATCTCACCGCGCTTGGGCGGCACGACCTTGCCGTCGAGCGAGGAGATAGGCCCCTGCCCTTCTGCCGAACTCAGCTTCTCCACGCACTGGCGCATGATGCGAGTCGACTGGCGCATCTCCTCCATGCGGATAAGATAGCGGTCGTAGCAGTCACCGTTCTTGCCGATGGGGATATCGAAGTCCAGTTCGGCATAGCACTCGTAAGGCTGCGACTTGCGCAGGTCCCAGGCCGCACCCGAACCGCGCACCATGACGCCCGAGAAACCCATGTTCCAGGCATCTTCGAGTTTTACCACGCCGATATCGACGTTGCGCTGCTTGAAGATGCGGTTCTCCGTCAGGAGCATGTCGATATCGTCGAGCGCCTTGGTGAAGGTGTCGCAGAACGCACCGATATCGTCGATCAGCGCCTGCGGCAGGTCCTGGTGCACCCCGCCCGGACGGAAATACGCCGCGTGCAGACGCGCTCCGGAGGCGCGCTCATAAAAGATCATGAGCTGCTCGCGCTGCTCGAAACCCCACAGGGGCGGCGTCAGCGCGCCGATGTCCATCGCCTGCGTGGTGACGTTCATCAGGTGGGCGAGCAAACGGCCAATCTCGGCATAGAGTACGCGGATCAGCTGGCCACGCTTGGGCACGGTGATGCCGAGGAGCTTCTCGATCGCCAGCGCATAAGCATGCTCCTGGTTCATCGGAGCCACATAGTCGAGGCGGTCGAAATAGGGCAGCGCCTGAAGGTAGGTCTTGGCCTCGATCAGCTTTTCGGTGCCGCGGTGCAACAGTCCCACATGCGGGTCAACCCGCTCCACGAGTTCGCCGTCGAGTTCCAGGATGAGGCGCAGCACACCGTGAGCCGACGGGTGAACCGGCCCGAAGTTGATGGTGAAGTTGCGGACGTCAGCTTCAGCTACACTCATTGCTTGGCCTTCTCGTCGCCCGGCAGCACGTAATCCGTGCCCTCCCACGGCGACAAATAGTCGAACGTGCGGAATTCCTGCAGCAGCCGCACCGGCTCATAGACTACGCGCTTGCGCGATTCGTCATAACGAACCTCGACGAACCCTGTCATCGGGAAGTCCTTGCGCAACGGATGCCCGTCAAACCCGTAGTCCGTCAGGATGCGGCGCAGGTCGGGATGGCCAGAGAACATCACGCCGTAAAGGTCATAGGTCTCGCGCTCGAACCAGTCGGCGCCGCGAAACACGCCGGTAATACTTGGCACCGGTGTCATGTCATCGGTGCTCAGCTTTACTCGAATACGCTGATTCAGGTGCGGGCTGAGGAAGTGGTAGACGACCTCAAACCGTTCGTCGCGCGCGGGATAGTCGGCACCGCAGACGTCGATAAACGAAATAAAGCGACAAGCGGGATCATCCCGCAGAAAGGTCGCGACCTCAACGATCGACTCGCGCGCAACCGTCAACGTCAACTCGCCATAGGCGAACTCCCTTGCCAGCACTGCAGCCCCGAGGGCGCCAGCGATATGCTCGCCGAGCGCCGGGAGCGGACCGAGCTCACTTGCCTCTGCCATAGCGTGTCCCTAGCGTTCGATCGTGCCGGTACGGCGAATTTTCTTCTGCAGCAACAGGATGCCGTAGAGCAGCGCTTCGGCCGTCGGCGGGCAGCCCGGCACGTAGATGTCGACCGGCAGGATGCGATCACAGCCACGCACGACCGAGTAGGAATAGTGGTAGTAGCCGCCGCCATTGGCACAACTGCCCATGGAGATGACATAGCGCGGCTCAGGCATCTGGTCGTAAACACGACGAAGGGCCGGCGCCATCTTGTTGGTCAAGGTGCCGGCAACGATGAGAACATCGGACTGACGCGGCGAGGCGCGCGGCGCCGTGCCGAAGCGCTCGACGTCGTAGCGCGGCATCGACATCTGCATCATTTCGACGGCGCAGCAGGCGAGACCGGTCTGCATCCACATCAACGAGCCGGTACGGGCCCAGTTGACCAGTTGCGACAGGGTTGAAACGAGGAAGCCCTTGTCGGCGAGCTCGTCCGACACCTCGGTGAAGAACGGATCATCCGCACCAACGGGCTTGTTGGTCCTGGGGTCGATCGCACCCGTCGGGCGGGGCGCCACCAGCGTGGGGTTCGGCTGGCTCAATCCCATTCGAGAGCTCCCTTACGCCATTCATAAATGAAGCCGATGGTGAGAACGGCGAGGAAAATCATCACCGACCAGAAGCCAAACCACCCGATGTCGTGGAAGGCGACGGCCCAGGGGAAGAGGAATGCCACTTCGAGGTCGAAGATAATGAACAGAATCGACACGAGGTAGAAGCGCACATCGAACTTCATGCGGGCGTCGTCGAAGGCATCGAAGCCGGCCTCGAACGCCGAAACCTTGTCTGGATCCGGCCGCTTCACGGCCACAAGGAACGGAGCCACCAGAAGCGCGAGGCCAATTACCCCCGCCAAGCCGATAAACAGCACGATCGGCAGATAGTCGCTGAGCAGATCAGTCATGCGGCAGCCTAGTCAGAGGGCCCCACCGCGGGGCCGGGCGTCGCGTGAGTTGCGCAGCGATTGGGGCCGCGAACCAACCCGACGAGTGATGGGTTTGGGCTTAGACCTTTGCCCAAGGCGTTTCAAGGGAAAGAAAATATGACCGGGACAATCAATATTGAGGCAGCCATGTTCTGGAAAACGGCCTTGCCTACAACCACGTATAGAGAGGCATTTCGTTGCGGCCCCGAGGGCTTCGACGAGAAAGCGCGAACTGCCTCGTGCCCGGCAAAAACCAAAACGGCGAACCGTTTCCGGTTCGCCGCATTGGGTTTGCAAGACGAGGACAGGGCGTTGACGCCCTGCCCAACTGCAAATCTTAGAAGTGGTAGAACACGCCGACGGTGGCCTTGGTGGACTCGAAGAACGCGTCCGGAGCCGTACCGTCGAAGTCGCCCTGGCCAACAACTTCACCGCGGACGGTGACAGCGTCGGTCACGGCGAACTCAACACCACCACCGAGCTGGTAGAGGCCGCTGTTGACACCGTTGATGGTCTGAACGCCAACGCCACCGATGGCGTAGACGAGGACGGCGTCGGTCACGACGGCACCGGCGCGCAGATTGGCGAAGAACTCGCCAGTGCTGTAGCCACCGTTCCAGAGGTAGTCACCGGTCACTTCGGCACCGATCAGGAAGGGATCGGCCGGAATGAAGTTCACGCCGACAGCGGCGCCAACAACACCCGAGGTGACGGCCGGGCCAGCGGCGATAGCGCCGAAGGCGTTGGTGCCGAGGAACTGGCCACCGACGCGAGCACCGACATACAGACCTTCCCAATCGAAGCCGGCAGCTTCGTAGATCGGCTGCGGGGTGGTCGGGATGATCAGGTCAGCGGCCTGAGCACCACCAACGAGCAGCGCAGCGGCAGCAACGCCGAGAGAAAGCGAACGTACAAACATATCTTGCACTCCCATAGAGTTAACCGTAGTCGGCCGTTAGATGCCTCACCCTAACGCGCGACACAACCCCGTGGCCCACCATTTTGAGCGGTGCGGATAAGAATCCATGACCATTTGAGGGCAGGTGTTGCACCGTTACCGCGCCTTTGGCTCAATTTGATACAAATGCGACGAATACGTAGAGCGATGAGGGCGCTGGAGTGGCGCAATCTGGGCAGAAATATGTCGGCCGTCAAGCGCTTTGAGAATCGCCTGCCGGGCGACCACATCAGAAGTGGAAATTTGTGCCGATGGTGAACTGGTTGGACGCATTCCCACCGGCGACCGGGATGCTGCGCAGGTACTGGGCTTCGATCGTGAGGCTGTCGCTGAGGGCCATCTCGGCACCGAGCCCCAGCAGCACATCTTCTTTGGCGGGGGCCCCGAGATCGATGCCGTAGCCACCGGCGGCATAGATCACCACGTCGTCGGTCGCTACGAGGCCGGCCCGGCCGAGCAGCTGGCCATAGCTGGTCTCGCCCACCCCGCCGGTGAGCCCTTCAACGGCGACTTCAGCGCCAACAAGATAGAAGTCGAACTGGGCATTCACGCCAGCCTGGAT
>JAEYXQ010000076.1 GCA_023431205.1 Pseudomonadota bacterium
AAGCTCTCGTAGTCGCCGCCGAACGGGTTCGGCACGGCGGTCAGCGGCTTGTGCAGGTGCGGCTCGAGGAACGAGCGGTCCGGCACGTTGTCCGGAATCTTGCGCATGCCGTCCATGTCGTCGGAAAAGCACAGCAGCCGGGTCGGGATCTGGTCGCGGGTCAAGAGGCGGAAGGCGGTGCGCACCATGGTGGTGCGGGCGACTTCGCCGAAGGTGCCGATATGCGGCAGCCCCGAGGGGCCGTAGCCGGTCTCGAACAGGGCCTCGGTCTTGCCGGACTTTTCCAGCCGCCGGACGAGTTTGCGCGCCTCCTCGAACGGCCAGGCGCGGGCGGTCTGGGCGGCGTCGAAAAACGCGGGGTCAAGCTCGGGCAGCACTCTGGAAAGCCTCTTACGGGAAACCGGGGGTGTTTGACACCCACAGCGGCGCGCGTCAACGCCGGCCTGCCTTGCCAAGGGGCGGCGGGCTGCCTAGGTGTTGGCGCAACCGCCGAGCCCAAGGACCTGCCGATGTCGCTTTCCGTGCACGATGCCCTGATCCGCCTGATGATCGTTGCCGCCTCGGCGGACCACGAGATCACCGCGGTCGAGCTGGACCGGATCGAGGGGCTGGTCGGGCGGCTGCCGGTGTTCGAGGGCTTCGACCGTTCGCGGCTGGCCGACGTGGCCAATGCCTGTGCCGATGCCATGAACGATGGCGCCGGGCTCGACGGCGTGATCGCCGAGGCGATCGCGGCGCTGCCACCCAAGCTCGAGGACACCGCCTATGCCCTGGCGGTCGAGGTGACGGCGGTGGACCTCCTGCTGGAGCAGGAAGAGCTGCGCTTTCTCGAACTGATGCGCGACTACATGCGGCTCGACCGGCTGACCACCGCGGCCATCGAGGTGGCAGCGCGGGCGCGGCTCAGGAAGCTGCCGGAGTAAGGCGACCTACCCGGACCCCATACCGAGGCGCTTCAGCGGCCGCGACCTCGTGGTTCGACAAGCTCACCATGAGGTCTATGCGAGCGTGCGGTCTATGCAAGCGTGGGTCCGTGCGAGCGTGCGGTGTATGAGAGCTTTGGCTCTCAGGAGCCTAGTAGAACCCCACCGGGAACCAGCGCAGGTAGAGTTCGTCGAGAGTGCCGTTTTCCTCTAGGCGCACCAGGGCCCAGTCGATGGCCTGACGGACGGCGTCCTGCCCGGCGGGAACGGCGACGGCAAGACCTTCGCCGAACAGGGCGGGCCGGAAATAGGGCTCGCCGGCAAAGCCGCAGCAGCCGAGATTTTCATTGATCCAGAACGAGGCGCGCATGGCGTCGCCGAAAAAGGCGTCGGCGGTGCCGGCGCGCACCGCTTCAAGCGCCTCGATTTCGCTGGGAAAGGCGCGGGTCGCCACGTCCGGCAGGTAGCGCTGCATGAAGGTGGCATGGGCGCTGCCGGAGCGGACCGCAACGGTGCGATCCGCCAGGCGGGCCGGATCGAAGCGCTCGGCATCTTCAAGCCGAGTGACGAAGCGGCCCGGCAGCGCCAGGTAGGTCGCGCTGAAGTCGAAGCGCTCGCCGTTCTCCGGCGTCAGCGCCAGTCCGGCGATCAGGGCGTCACCCTGGTTGTCCGCCAGAGCGTCGGCGACCTGCTCCCAGGGCCAGGCCTGGATGGTGCAGGCCACGTCCACCTCGGCGCAGATGCGACGGGCGAGGTCGATGTTGAAGCCGATCAGTTCGCCGCCGCCGTCGCGGAAGTTGAAGGGCGGGAAATCGGCCGTGGTGAGGAAGCGGATCGCCGGCACCTGCGTGACGCTGGGCAGCAATTCGCGCGCGCTCGGATCGGTGTGGTTGGGCAGGGTCTGGGCGAGAGCGGGTGTGGCGAGGAGCATGGCCGCCATCAATGCGCCCAGCATCCTCAGGGGCGCCCTCCCTCCCCCTTGAGGGGAGGGCTGGGGTGGGGGTCCATCGGTCCCTGCCCCGAACATCCACCCCCACCCCCGGCCCCTCCCCTCAAGGGGGAGGGGAGGCAGAACATCCGCACTCTGCATCCCAACGACCATCAGACCTGGTCCAGGCCGTACATCAGGTCGGCGATGAGGTCGTCGGGATCCTCAAGACCAACCGAAAGGCGCAGCAGGCCGGGGGTGACGCCGGTTTCGAGACGGACGTCCTCGGTGAAACGCGCATGCGTGGTGGTGCGCGGATGGGTGATCAGCGAGCGCGCGTCGCCGAGATTGTTGGAAATCAGGATCACCGCCAGATTGTCGGAGAGGGCGAAGGCGCCTTCCTGTCCGCCCTTGACGTCGATGGCGAGCAGGGTCGAGCCGCGCGTCATCTGACGCCGGGCCAGGTCGTATTGCGGGTGGCGGGGGTCATGGGGATAGATGACGCGCTCGACCTTGGGATGGCTGGCCAGAGCCGCGGCGATCTTTTCGGCGCTGTCGGTCATGCGCTCGACGCGCAGGGCGTAGGTTTCCAGCCCCTTGAGCAGCACCCAGGCGTTGAAGGCGCTGAGGGTGGCGCCGGTCTGGCGCAGGAAGGTGTGGACGTCGCCCTCGATCAGGTCCCTGGAGCCGAGGACGATGCCGCCGAGCACCCTGCCCTGCCCGTCGATGTGCTTGGTGGCCGAGTAGGTGACGAGGTCGGCCCCCAGTTCCAGCGGCTTCTGGTAGAGCGCCGTGGCGAAGACATTGTCGACGATGAGCTTGGCCCCATGGGCGTGGGCGATGTCGGCCACGGCCTTGATGTCGGTCAGTTCGAGCGTCGGGTTGGTCGGGGTCTCGACGAACACCAGTTTGGTGTTCGTCTGCATGGCGCGGGCGAAGTTCTCCGGATCCCGGCCATCGACCAGGGTCGAGCTGACGCCGAAGCGCGGCGCGTAGTCTTCCACCACATAGCGGCAGCCGCCGAACAGCGCCTGCGCCGCAACGATATGGTCACCGGCCCGAACCTGGCTCATCACCGCATTCGTGACCGCCGCCATACCCGAGGCGAAGGCGCGGCCTGCCTCGGCGCCCTCGATCAGCGCCATGCGCTCCTGGAACACGTCGACGGTGGGGTTGGCAAAGCGGGAATAGTTGTGGCCGCCCGGGATCTTGTTCTGGAACAGGAGCTCGGCGTGCTCGGAGCTTGGATAGGAGTAGCCCGAGTTCAGAAACAGCGCCTCGCTGGTCTCCAGAAACTCGCTGCGGTTATTGCCGCCGTGAACCATCTGTGTGGCCGCGGACCGGTTTTTCGGATCACGGAGTGGATTGTTCTGGTTCGACATGGCGCTGCCTTCAGACAAAAAAACCGGCACGCGAGTGGCGGCCGGTTTCCACACGGTCCTTAGCAAGTTGTTTTAAGTGGCTGCAAGCGACCGGCCAAATCACCACTGGGCTGTGATGTAAAGGCAATTGGCTGTTGGCGTCAACCGCAGTGGTTGCTAGGAAAACCCGGGCCTTCGCCCGCGTGAGCAGCTTGAGATGCAACAGGACTGGCCCAAGGGCGTCTTTCCCGCACGGTTGATCGAAGCCCTGCACCAGCAGGGCGCGATCATGGCTGCGCGTCCTTTGGACGCCGATCAGGTGCAGCCGGCGAGCCTTGATCTGCGGCTGGGGCCGGTGGCCTATCGGGTGCGCTCGAGCTTCTTGCCGGGACCGTCGCATTCGGTGGCCGAACGGATCGAGGCGCTGAAGCTGCACGAGGTGGACCTGAGCAAGGGCGCGGTGCTGGAGCGGGGCTGCGTCTACCTGGTGCCGCTCGAGGAAACGCTGGCGCTGCCGGCGGCGGTCAGCGCCTCGGCCAATCCCAAGAGCTCCACCGGGCGGCTTGACGTCTTCACCCGCGTGATCGGCGATCGGGCGCGTGGCTTTGACCAGTTGCCGCCCGGATATGCCGGGCCGCTTTATCTCGAGATCAGCCCGCGGACCTTCCCGGTGCTGGTGCGCACCGGCTCGCGGCTGAGTCAGATGCGGTTTCGTTCGGGGGACACGCGCCTGTCGGCGGCCGAGCACGTGGCGCTGCACGAGGCGGAGGGGCTGGTCTTCGGCGAGACCACGCCGGTCGGCGACGGGGTGGCGCTCTCCATCGATCTTCTGGGCGAAGGCCGCAATGGCCTGGTCGGCTTCCGCTCCAAGCGCCACACCGCCGTGGTCGATATGGACCGCAAGGGTGCGCTCGATGTGCTCGATTTCTGGGAACCGCTGGTCAATCGCGGCGGCGGCGAACTGATCCTCGACCCGGACGAGTTCTATATCCTGGTCAGCCACGAGGCGGTGCATGTGCCGCCCACGCACGCGGCCGAGATGGTGCCGTTCGATCCGCTGGTGGGGGAGTTCCGGGTGCATTATGCCGGCTTCTTCGACCCGGGCTTCGGCCATTCACCGGCAGGCGGCAGTGGCAGCCGGGCGGTGCTGGAGGTGCGCAGCCGCGAGGTACCGTTCCTGCTCGGCCATGGCCAGACCATCGGACGGCTGGTCTATGAGCGGCTGGCAGAACAGCCTGACCGGCTCTACGGGTCGGCGCTGGGCTCGAACTACCAGGCGCAGACGCTGAAGCTTTCCAAGCACTTCAAGCCCTATCCGGGCTAGAGGCGGGCGGCCGGAGCCGCCCTGCCCAGTTTTCTCTAGTTCTTGCCGCCCTTGTCGCGAGCGTCGTGGGTGTGGTGGCTGTCGCGCACCCCACCGCCGCCGGAAACATCGGACTGGCGCCCATTGGTCGGCTGGCCCGGCACCGGGCCGCGGCCTTCGGTGGGGTCAGGCAGATCCGGCCGCTGATGGCTGCTGCCGGGACCGCCGTGATGGCGATTGGCAGCCTCGGTCTTGTCGGTGGTGGACATGGTTCACCTGTCCTGCTGGTAGCCCTGATGGGTGGTATTCTGCTTGCTGTTTCCCTGGCGGCCCTGCTGGGCAAGGTTGCGCCCGTCGCCGGGGTGGCCCTTGCCGCCGTGTTCGCCATGGAGGTCGACGCTGTGCTCGCCGCCGGGCCCCTTGGGGCTGACGCTGTCGGGAGGGATGGGAGGCATGTGTTTGGACATGGTTTTCTCCATTGCTGGAGCAAGACCAACACGCCCGTCGGGCAGCCGTTCCAAGGCCGGAAACGGGTTCAACCAGATTAGCCCAGGCCGGTCCGACCGCGCTTGGTGTTGAGGCCAGGCATTTATTTACGTTGGCGCCCGGAACAACAGGGGTGCTCTGCCGGTTGCCATAACGGAAACCGTCGGAGGATGTATCGATTGCGGACCCCTGACCGCGCCATCCTCCATCCAACAGTGTGATCCCTCCGAAGCGGGCCTGATGGGCACCGATCGATGCCGATTGGAATTTGACATGCCGAGAACCACGCCGCCTTCTCTTGCCTCTGCCTCCTTCCAGCCCTTCCCCAACATCGTGCGACAGAACAAATCGGCCAGCGCCGAACAGCCGCTGCTGCTGTGTTTTTCGCACCTGCGCTGGAACTTCGTGTTCCAGCGGCCCCAGCACCTGCTGAGCCGCGCCACCAGGACCTACCGGGTTTTCTTCTTCGAAGAGCCGGTGTTCGAGGACGACGCAGAGCCCAATCTGCGGGTCGAGCGCTCCAGCGAGGGCGTGACGGTTGCCGTGCCGGTGCTGCCGCACGGGCTGAGCCCCGCCGAGATCGACGAGCACCTGCGCGACCTCGTGGACGGGCTGGTGGCCGAGACGCCTTCTGCCGAAACCGTGCTCTGGTACTATACGCCGATGGCGATGAGCTTCACCGATCACCTGTCGGCTGACGTGGTGGTCTATGACTGCATGGACGAGCTCTCCGCCTTCCGCGGCGCCTCGCCCCATATGCGCGAATGCGAGCGCAAGCTCTTCGCCAAGGCCGAGATCGTCTTTACCGGCGGCATGAGCCTTTATGAATCCAAGCGCCGCCAGCACTCCAATGTCCACGCCTTCCCCTCGAGCGTGGACGCAGCGCATTTCGCCCGCGCCCGGCGGCTGGGAGCCACCGATCCCGCCGACCAGGCCGATATCCCGCATCCGCGCGTCGGCTTCTTCGGGGTGGTGGACGAGCGCATGGATCTCAATTTCGTCCGCGAGATCGCCGAACTGCGCCCCGACCTCAGCTTCGTGCTCATCGGCCCGGTGGTGAAGATCGATCCGGCGAGCCTGCCGCAGCGGGCCAACATCCACTGGCTCGGCGGCAAGGACTACAAGGCGCTGCCCGATTACCTCGCCGGCTGGGACATGGCGCTGATGCCGTTTGCGCTCAACGAGTCGACGCGCTTCATCAGCCCCACCAAGACCCCGGAGTTCCTGGCGGCCGGCAAACCGGTGGTGTCGACCGCCGTTGCCGACGTGGTCAAGCCCTATGGCACCGAAGGGCTGGTGGAGATCGCCGCCACTCCGGCCGAGGCGGCGGCGGCAATCGACAAGCTGTTCCGCATGGACCGCAAGCCGTGGGAAGACAAGGTCAACCGCAAGCTCGCCAGCATGAGCTGGGACAAGACCTGGGGCGAGATGAATGCGTTGATCCTCGCCGAACTGCGTCCGGCCTCGAGCCTGGGCACCAGCGCCACGGCGGGAGTGGCGGCCCGTGTTTGACTGGCTCGTCGTCGGGGCCGGCTTTGCCGGAAGCGTCATTGCCGAACGCCTCGCTTCACAGCGGGGCGAGTCGGTGCTGGTGGTGGACCGCCGCAACCATGTCGGCGGCAATGCCCATGACCGCTATGACGATGCGGGGCTGATGATCCACCAGTACGGGCCCCACATCTTTCACACCAATTCCGAGCAGATCGTCGACTACCTGTCGCAGTTCACCGAGTGGCGCCCGTATGAACACCGGGTGCTGGCGAGCGTCGACGGGCAGTTGCTGCCGATCCCGATCAACCGCACCACCATCAACAAGCTCTACGGGCTCAACCTCACCACCGAAGACGAGGTGGAGGCGTTCCTGGCCGAGCGGGGCGAGCGGATCGAGGAGATCAAGACCTCGGCCGACGTCGTGCTGTCGCGGGTCGGGCGCGACCTCTACGAGAAGTGCTTCCGCGGCTACACCCGCAAGCAATGGGGGCTCGATCCGTCCGAGCTCGACAAGCAGGTGACGGCGCGGGTGCCGACGCGGGCCAACGAAGACGATCGCTATTTCACCGACAGCTTCCAGGCCATGCCGGCCGGTGGCTTCACCCGCATGTTCGAGCGGATGCTGCGCCACCCCAACATCAAGGTGATGCTGCAGACCGATTTCCGCGACATCCGTGACGTCATCCCGCATCGGCGGCTGGTGTTCACCGGGCCGGTGGACGAATATTTCGACTTCCGCTTCGGCAAGCTCCCCTACCGCTCGCTGCAGTTCGAGCATGTGACGCTGGAGGAGGAGTGGCACCAGCCGGTGGCGGTGGTGAACTACCCGCAGGACCGGGACTACACCCGCATCACCGAATACAAGCACCTGACCGGCCAGCAGCACCCCAGGACCAGCATCACCTACGAGCGTCCCTCGGATGTGGGCGACCCGTACTATCCGGTGCCGCGCGAGGAGAACCAGGAGCTCTACCGCCAGTACAAGCACCTGGCCGACGCCACCCCCAACGTCCACTTCATCGGGCGGCTGGCGACCTACCGCTACTACAACATGGATCAGGTGGTGGGGCAGGCGCTGGCCGAGTTCCGCCGCATCCAGGAAAGCATCCCCGTCGGCACGGAGGTGCGGCAGCCGGAGGCCGTCTAGTGCAGCGTAGCAAGACCAATGGCAAAGCCCGCTCCATGCAGCTGTGGGGCGGGCTCGAATGCACCGTCGTCCGCATCGGCGACAGTTTCCGCGACGAGTTCGTCGAAACCGGCCACTCCGGGCGGATCGAGGATCTCGATCGCATCGCCGCGCTCGGCATCCGCACACTGCGCTATCCGGTGTTGTGGGAAACCGTGGCGCCGGACGACCCGGACATTTGCGACTGGCGCTTTGCCGATGAACGACTGGGCCGGCTGGCTGAACTGGGGATCAAGCCCATTGTCGGGCTGGTGCACCATGGCAGCGGCCCCCGCTACACCGATCTCCTGGACCCCGGCTTTGCCGAGGGTCTGGCGCGCCATGCCGAGCGGGTGGCCGCGCGCTACCCGCACCTGCGGCAGTTCACGCCGGTCAACGAGCCGCTGACCACGGCTCGGTTCAGCGGCCTTTACGGGCACTGGTATCCGCACCGGCGCGACGAAGGTTTGTTCCTGAGGATGCTGGCGAACGAATGCCGCGCCACCGTGCTGGCGATGCAGGCGATCCGCCGCATCACCCCGGATGCGCAGCTGGTGCAGACCGAGGACATGGGCAAGGTGTTCGCCACCACCCCGCTCCAGTACCAGGCCGACTACGAGAACGAGCGGCGCTGGCTGGGTTTCGACCTCCTCTGCGGACGCGTCGGGCGCGACCACCGCTTCTGGCGGCCGCTGCTGGATGCCGGGGTGACGGAAGCGGACCTAGCCTTCTTTTGGGACAACCCGACCCCGCCGGACGTGATCGGGGTCAACCATTACCTCACCAGCGAGCGCTATCTCGACCACCATTGGTGGCACTATCCGGACCATTTCCACGGCGGCAATGGCCGCGATCGCTATGCCGATGCGGAGGCGGTGCGCATCCCCGCGCTCGAGGATCGAGTCGGGCCGGAAGCACGACTGCGCGAGGTGTGGGACCGGTATGGGCTCCCCATTGCCGTGACCGAAGCCCATCACGGCTGCACCGGCGACGAGCAGGTGCGCTGGGTGCTCGATGTGTGGGATGCCGCCTGCGAACTGGCCGCGGACGGCGTCGACATCCGGGCGGTGACCATGTGGTCGCTGTTCGGCGCGGTCGACTGGAACACCTTGCTTACCGAGAACACCGGCTTCTACGAGCCCGGGGCCTTCGACATCCGGCACGATCCGCCGGCGGAAACCTTTCTTGCCGAAGCGGCGCGGGAGCTGGCTGATTCGGGTGTCTGCGCCGGCACCAATGCAGTCGCCCAAGGCTGGTGGCGGCGGGCGGACCGCTTCTACCAGTTGCCGAGGTGGAGCGGCACGTCGGCTGAGACGCTGGCCGGCTGAAATCCATCACCTTTGCGTGCAAAAGTGAGTCTGCCGGGACACAGCCAAAATCAATTGTTGAAACAGGCTTGATTGCGCCACCAAGTGCGCGATCCTTACAGCGGGCCGCACTTCGGGCGCAGCGTCAACGCTCGATGGACTCGCTAAGTTCCATCCCGACGGCAAGAAAAATGCAGATCAGTTTCGAAACCAACCAGTTCCCCCTTTTCGATCCAGCCGACCTGGACGACGTCAAGGATCCCTGCCCCGTATTCGATGGTCATTTGTGGCACGTGTTCGGGTCCGGAGGGACGGTGACCACCGAAACCTGGAAAATCTACCATGCCACCGCGCCCTCGATGGAAGGCCCGTGGACGCAGCAGCCGCTGATCACCCTGCCCGTGCAGGGCTCGGGCGTCGCCGCGCCGGGCGTGATCTTTGACGAAGGCGTGTTCCACATGTTCGTCCAGACCGAGTTCATGAAGCCGGGCGGGCGCTGCGAGCACCTGGTGTCCAATGATGGCTTCGAGTGGGTGCGCCTGCTCACAGCGTTCATCGCTCTCGCCGACACCGACGAGGACGGCATCTACGACCCGCATCCGGCAGTCGTCGGCGGGCAGAAATACATCGTTTATTCCGGCATGGCCAAGTTCAGCCGAGTGCCGCAGCCGGACGTGTTCCTGGCGCGCAGCCTCTCGGGCACCTGGTTCGGCCCGTGGGAGCGGCTGGGCAAGATCCTCGATCACAGCGACATTCCCCACCACAACCCGCGCGACCACGACGACTACGAATGGGGCATCGAAGGCGCCCAGCTCGTGGAACTGCCGGATGGGCGGGTGCTGCTCAACGCCACCTGCTTCCTGCCCGCCGGCGAGCGCGGCAACCGCCAGCGCGTGTTCTTTGCCGTGGCCGAGACGGTCGAAGGCCCCTACCGCACCCTGGGTCCGGTGCTGGATCCGAGCGAGCCGGGCGAAAACGGCCACTCGACGGTGATGATCCAGGGCAACGAACTGGTGCTGTTCTACCAGAGCCGGCTGCGCACCACCGATCACCGCTGGCGCTACGGCATCGCCCGGGCGCAGATGCGGCCGGCCAACGCCAACGCCGCCGAAGCCGCGGCGGGCTGACCCTTCGAGGCGCCGCCCAACACGGCGCCTTGACGCCTCCGGCGATTTCCAGCATCTATCGCCGTGTCGCGGGTGTAGCTCAATGGTAGAGCAGAAGCTTCCCAAGCTTACGACGAGGGTTCGATTCCCTTCACCCGCTCCAAACTTTCCCTGACACGGCCGATCCGACTGCGCTGCGGGCAGAGCAAAGCCCGGCGCTGGGCCGGGCTTGAGTGCAACAGCGTCAGCTCATCACTTCGATGCTGACTTCGGCGGTGCCGGGGCCGATCATGTCGATGGCGGCGGCGGCGCTGCGGGAGAGGTCGATCACGCGGCCGCGGATATAGGGGCCGCGATCGTTGATGCGGACGACGACGGACTTGCCGTTGTTCTGGTTGGTGACCTTGACCTTGGTGCCGAATGTCAGCGTCTTGTGGGCGGCCGTCAGGGCGTGCATGTCGTAGCGCTCGCCGTTGGCGGTGGTCCTGCCGTGAAAGCCTGGGCCATACCAGGAGGCTACACCGGAGTGGTGGGCAGTGGAGGCGAGCGCCGGTGGGACAATGGCGGTGGCGGCTACGGCTGCGGCGAGGAACAGGCTGCCGGCAAGGCGAGAAATTTTCTGCATGAGTGGGAACTAAAATCCGTTCGTTGCGTTTCTAGCGGCGCTTTAAACGAACGGATGTGACCACAAGGGGCACTCAGCAGGGCCGCAATGGGGAAATTCCGGGCCCGTGCCCGATTGTCTCCCCATTGGCTGCCCCATTTCCGGGGCTTTGTGGCCCTCACCTGCAGTCAACCGCACCCCCGGCGTCGGGTTGACGCAGGTTGGTTCACGATGGGTTCAGCGGCTCGGCCGCCTCAGAAGAGCACCACCGAGCGGATGCTCTCGCCGGCATGCATCAGCTCGAACCCCTTGTTGATGTCCTCGAGCCGAAGGGTGTGGGTGACCATCGGGTCGATCTCGATCTTGCCGTTCATGTACCAGTCGACGATGCGCGGCACGTCGGTGCGGCCCCTGGCGCCACCGAAGGCGGTGCCCATCCAGCTGCGGCCGGTGACGAGCTGGAACGGACGGGTGGAGATTTCCTGGCCGGCGCCGGCGACGCCGATCACCACCGACTTGCCCCAGCCGCGGTGGCTGGCCTCGAGCGCCTGGCGCATGACTCTGGTGTTGCCAGTGCAATCGAAGGTGTAGTCGGCGCCGCCGATCTGGTCGATGCCGCGCTTGGTCATGTTGATCAGGTGCGCGACGACGTCGCCCTCGATCTCGGTCGGGTTGACGAAGTGGGTCATGCCGAAGCGCTCGCCCCACTCCTTCTTGCTGTTGTTGATGTCGACGCCGATGATCATGTCGGCGCCGGCAAGACGCAGCCCCTGGATGACGTTGAGCCCGATGCCGCCGAGACCGAACACCGCGGCCGTCGCGCCAACCTCGACCTTGGCGGTGTTGAGCACCGCGCCGACGCCGGTGGTAACGCCGCAGCCGACATAGAACACCTTGTCGAAGGGAGCCTTCGGGTCGATCTTGGCGACCGCAATCTCCGGCAGCACGGTGTAGTTCGAGAAGGTCGAGCAGCCCATGTAGTGGTAGATGGGCTTGCCATTGAGCGAGAAGCGGGTGGTGCCATCGGGCATGAGGCCCTTGCCCTGGGTGGCGCGAATGGCGGTGCACAGATTGGTCTTGCCCGAGAGGCAGGAGGCACACTGGCGGCATTCGGGGGTGTAGAGCGGGATCACATGGTCGCCGACCGCGAGGCTGGTGACGCCCAGGCCCACTTCGACGACAACGCCGGCCCCTTCATGGCCGAGGATGGAGGGGAAGATGCCCTCCGGATCGGCGCCCGACAGGGTGAACTCGTCGGTGTGGCAGATGCCGGTGGCCTTGATCTCGACCAGCACCTCGCCGGCCTTGGGACCTTCGAGATCGACGTCCACGATCTCCAGTGGCTTGCCGGCTTCAAAGGCAACAGCGGCACGAGTCTTCATGGTTCAACCTCCTGGATCGTTTCGTCCGGAGTAAGCCAAGACCGCCCGCAAGTCGAGGCGGGCCGCCTGAGCGCTAGCGCAGCCGTCGGCCGGCCTCGTTGAACACCAGCATCTGCCCTGGATCGAAATGGGCGCGGTAGCTGTCGCCGGAGGCGAGCTGGCGGTCGTTGCCGGTGGCGATGGTCAGCAATTCGCCGCCCACGCCGCGGGCATAGGCGTAGGTTTCGCCACCCAGATGCTCAATCAGTTCGACGGTGACGTCGAGGGTCGCAGGCCCTTCGCGGCGGAAGTGCTCGGGCCTGATGCCGACGGTGACAGCGGTGCCGTCGGCGAGCTGGACCGGCGAGGGGACGAGATTGGCGGGATAGTCGGTGAGCCGAATGGCGCCGTTCGCGACCGTGCCGTTGAGGAAGTTCATGCGCGGCGAGCCGATGAAGCCCGCGACGAACAGATTGTCCGGATCATCGTAGAGCTCGAGCGGGGTGCCGACCTGCTCGATGCTGCCATCGCGCAGCACCACGATGCGGTCGGCCAGGGTCATCGCCTCGACCTGATCGTGGGTGACGTAGATGATGGTGGTCTGCAGCTCCTGGTGGAGGCGGGCGATCTCGATGCGCATATGCACGCGCAGTTCGGCATCGAGGTTGCTGAGGGGTTCGTCGAACAGGAACACGTCGGGCTGGCGCACGATGGCGCGGCCAATGGCGACGCGCTGGCGCTGGCCGCCGGAGAGCTCCTTGGGATAGCGGCCGAGCAGCGGCTCGAGCTCGAGGATGCGGGCGGCTTCGCCAACGCGGCGCTCGATCTCGGGCTTGGGGGCACCGGCAAAGCGCAGGGCAAAGCCCATGTTGTCGCGCACAGTCATGTGCGGATAGAGCGCGTAGCTCTGGAACACCATGGCGATGCCGCGCCGGGATGGGTCGACATCGTTCATCCGCTCGCCGCCGATCTCGAGTTCGCCGGCGGTGATGGTCTCGAGCCCGGCGATCATGCGCAGGAGGGTGGACTTGCCGCAGCCGGAGGGGCCGACAAAGACCACGAACTCCTTGTCGCCGATGTCGAGATCGACGCCCCTGATCACCTCGACGGCGCCGAACGACTTGCGGACGCCCCTGAGCTTTAGTCCGGACATGACGACTTCCCCCTAGTTCGCCGTGAGCGTGATGGACTGGCGGCCGAGCCGCTCGTTGGTGACGGTGACCGTGACCGGGCCCTGCCCGGTGGCGCGCACCCAGAAGCCGGTCGAGCCGGCGCGCAGCGGCACCAGCGCCGGGCCGAGACGTTCGGCAGCGCCGGAGACCTCGATGCTGACCGGATCGGAGAAGAATGGCAGCTTGTTGCCGGCCTGGTCGAGGGCGCGGACCATGACGCGCACGGTTTCCCCCAAACCTGCCAGATTTTCGCCGTCCGCCTGCAGTTCGAGCGTTGCCGGTAACGGATCACAGACGAAATTCACCGCCCTGACCGCCTTGCCGCCGACATAGCCGGTGATGGTGGCGTTCTCCCAGGACATGCCCCAGCGGCCGAGTTCCTCGTCGCTGAAATCCTTGCGGTCCATCACCACGGGGGCGTGCGGCAGGTGCGGATAGGCCTCGCGATCCGGCGCGAAGCGCTTGGGCGGATTGTTGCCGTAGCGCATTTCGACGTAGTCACAGTTGGTTAGCACGATCAGCGGCAGCACCCCGCCGATGTTGCGCTCGCCGCGGGCCCAGAAGGTCACCGGCTTGAGAATCACCTCCTCGTCCGGCTCGCACTGGCTGGCATAGGCATAGGCGGCGAATTTGGGCTCGCGGAACATGTCCATGACGCCGTGGTGGCAGATGCGGTCGCCGGAGCCAAAATCCTTGTGGGTGTTGTAATCGAAGGCGCACCAGCCGATGCATCCGGCGATCTGCGGATCGCCATAGGCGGCGTTCATCACCTCGAGGTGGCGCCGGACGTGCTCGGCCTGACGCTGCTCCTGGTCGTTCACCTTGGTGGGGTACATGTGCCCGCCATACTCGGTGATCATGTAGGGCACGACACGGTCGAGGCCGGTGACTTCCTGCTGCGGGCGCAGCGGCGTGCGCGGCCGGTTGCCGCCCAGCTCCTCGTTGCCGAGAATGAAGTCGTTCATGGTGTAGACGTCTTCGAGCAGTTCGCTTTCGGTGATGTAGCGGACGCCGCCGGTGGGGCGGGTGGTATCGAGTTCGCGCGCCAGCTTGTTGGTGCGCAGGTAGAATTCGCGGTCGTCCTGGGACTCGTTGATGCGCACGCCCCAGATGACAATGGACGGGTGGTTCCAGTCTCGAGTGATCATGCGGCGGACGTTTTCGACGGACTCGTCCTTCCACCGCTCGCCGCCGATGTGCTGCCAGCCGGGGATTTCCTCGAACACCAGCAGGCCGAGTTCATCGCAGCGGTCGAGGAACCAGTGCGACTGCGGGTAGTGCGAGGTGCGCACGATGTTGAGGTGCAGCTCGTGCTTGAGGATCTCGGCGTCGCGCTCCTGGGCCGCGCGGCCCATGGCATAGCCGGAATAGGGGAAGGACTGGTGGCGGTTGAGGCCGCGCAGCTTCACCTTCTTGCCGTTGAGCTTGAAGCCTTCGGGGGTGAACTCGACCGAGCGGAAGCCGAAGCGGAAGCTCGATTCATCCTGGCCATGGGTGGTGTCGAGGGTGACCGCGAGGGTGTAGAGCGCCGGATTGTCCAGGTCCCACAAGGGGATGCCGGTGAGGTCATCGAAGGCGATCTCGATGCTGGCGCTGTCGAGGGAAGCGTCCGTGGAGGCGATTGTGTTGCCGGCGCTGTCCTTGAGAGTGGCCAGCACAGTGCCCGAGAGCGGCAGGTTCTGCGGGTTGGCGATCTCGATGCGGGCGCGGACGGACTTGTGGTCTGACAGGACGTTAGGGGTTTCGATCTTGGCGTTTTCGACGAAGATCGGGCTGGTGACGCGCAGCCAGACGTCGCGATAGATGCCGGCATAGGTGAGGTAGTCGATCTGGCCGCCAAAGGGCGGAATCTCGGGGTTTTCGCTGCCGTCGATGGTGACGGTGAGGACGTTCTCGCCCGGCTGCAGCCGGCCGGTGAGGCGGACCGCGAACGGGGTATATCCGTCACGATGTGCCTGGGTTTCGTTACCGTTGAGGCTGACTTTGCAGTCTGCCATGACGCCATCGAACAAAATCGCGACTTCCCGGCCTTCCCAGGCCGGATCGGCGGTGAACAGCTTCTCGTAGGTGAAGGGGCGCTGGTAGCTCTTCTCGTCGAAATAGCTGAAGGGCAGCTCGACAGCCGTGTGCGGCAGGCGGACGGTGTCGCGGCCTTCGAAGAGCCAGCCGGAATTGAAGTCGGTCAGGGAACGCATAGTTTCTCTATTTGACGGCGCCCAGCATGCCTTCGACGAAGCGCCGCTGGAGCAGGAAGAAGATGACGAGAGTGGGTAGGGTGGCAAAGATCGCGCCGACCATGACGACGCCCCAGTCGGGCGTGTAGGCGGAGGTGAGGCCCGCCACCACGAGGGTTAGGGTCTTCATCTCGTTGGTCTGGAGCACGATCAGCGGCCAGAGGTAATTGTTCCAGTTGGCCATGAAAACGATGATGGTGGCGGCCGCATAGGTCGAGCGCATCACCGGCATGTAGACGAAAAAGAAGATCTGCCACTCCTTGAGGCCGTCGATGCGGGCGGCATCGCGCAGCTCGTGCGGGAAGGCCTTCGTTGCCTGGCGGAAGTAGAAGATGATGAAGATCGAGGCGACCGTGGGCAGGATGATCGCCTGGTAGGTGTTAATCATCTTCAGGTTCGCCATCATGATGAACAGCGGCACCATCAGCGCGGCGAACGGGATGGACAGCATCAGCAACAGGCCGGCAAAGACCCTTTCTCGGAAGCGCGAGCGGAAGATCTCGAAGCCATAGCCGGCGAGCGAGGAGACCAGCAGGGTCAGCGCGGTACCGACGCCGGCGATGAAGAACGAGTTGAACAGGATCCTCGGCATGTCGACCGAGGAGAAAAACGCCACCATGTTGGTCCACAAGGCCCCGCCGGGCATGGCCCTGCCCTTGATGATGTCGGCGGACGTGTTGGTGGCGCCGACTGCCATCCAGAAGAACGGGAACACCGACACGAACGCCGCAATGCTGAGCAGCAGGTAGGTGGCAGCACGGCCGAGAAGGGCGACGGGGTTGCTCATGCGCGACGGTCCCGGGCGGCGAGGAACTGCAGCAGGCTCAGAATGCCGACCAGCACGACGATGACGTAGGATACGGTCGCGGCGTAGCCGAAGCTCGGCATGAACCGGAAGCTGAGATTGTAGATGTAGAGCGACAGGGTCAGGGTGGAGTCGGAGGGGCCGCCCGTTGTGATCAGGTTGGGTTCGTCGAAGAGTTGCAGCGTGCCGATGGTGGAGATGACGGTGGTGAACAGGATCACCGGTTTCAGCATGGGAATGGTGATGTACCAGAAACGGGCCCAGGCCGGGACGCCATCGATGCGGGCCGCCTCGTAGATCGAGCGGTCGATGTTCTGCATCGCGGCGAGATAGAAGATCATGTTGTAGCCGGTCCACCGCCAGGTGATGGCAGTGATGATGACGACCTTGGCCCAGAACGGGTCCGCCAGCCACGGGATGGGGCTGCCGATGATGTGGAGCGCCATCAGCATCTGGTTGATGATGCCGTCCTGCGCAAACATCGACTTGAACACCACCGAATAGGCGACCAGCGAGGTGACGCAGGGCAGGAAGATGGCGGTGCGGAACAGGCCCCTGCCCCACAGCCGGCTGTTGTTGAGGGCGTTGGCGAAGAGCAGTGCCAGGATCAGCATGACCGGCACCTGGATGGCCAGGAACGTCAGGGTGTTGGTGAGCGCCCGGATGAACACCGGATCCTGGGTAAGGCGGACAATGTTGGCGATGCCGCCGAAGCTCAGATTCATGCCGCGGCCGACCTGGAAGCTCATCCAGAGCGACCACAGGATCGGGTAGATCATGAAGAGCCCGAGCAGCACCAGCGCCGGCATGATGAAGAGCCAGCCGTTCACCTGCTCGCTGCGGGTGAAATTGCGGCGGCTGGTGCCGCGCCGGGTACTAGCCGCGCCTGCCATGCTGGTATCGGACACCAAAACCCCCACCCTTGGTTAGCCATTCGGGCGTAGCCCTCATGGCCTTCTCCGCTAAAATCGCTCCACGGGAGCGATTTCCCCTCCGGTCGCCTCGAAGCCCCACAAGGGGAGGGAGACGATGAACACTGTCCCTCAGCCCTGCGCCTCCCTCCCCTCGATGGGGAGGGATGAGGGTGGGGTGGAGCCGCGCACCCCGCACCCCGACGTCTAGCCAACGGCCCCGCGCACACTGCCGAGGCAGCTGCCGCGCGCGGGGCCGCGGGAGGCCGGAGGCGCGGTGCGCCTCCGGATGGCTTGAGCCTTACTGGGTCTGCTGACGGACCTGGGCGTCGATGGCGGCAGCGATCTCGTCGACATTGCCACCGCTGGTCAGCGCCGGGATCTGGGCGACCACGGCGGCATCGGCCTCGTTGGTGAAGATGCCGTAGTTGACCGCCGGGATGGCGTTCAACCAGTCCGAGAAGTTCTGCCAGACCGGAGCGCCGCCGAAGAAGTCATCGCTGGCCGAGTAGGCTTCGCCTTCACGGGCGGCGAGCAGCGAGCCGAGGGCACCCTGGTTGACCAGGATATCCTGGTAGAAATCGGCATCCTGGCCCCAGACGGTGGCGAGGAAGTCGATCGCGGCTTCCTTTTCGGGACCGGCCGCCAGCACATACCAGCTCGAGCCGCCGAGGTTGGAGGCGTGGGTGGCGCCTTCGACATTGGCGAGCGAGGGAATGGGGGCAATGCCCCACTGGCCGGACTGATCCGGATTGGCCTTGATGGTGCCGGTCATCCACACGCCGGTGACGGTGGCAAGGGTGTCGCCCGAGGTGAAGGAGCCGGTGTATTCGGTCCAGCCGGCGACCGGCTTGGTGATGCCCGAGGCGACGAGGCGCTGGTAGGTGGCGAGCGCTTCCTTGAACACGGGGTTGTCGGCGATGGTGACGTTGCCGTCGGCATCGAAGTACCAGGAGCCGGCGGACTGCATCATGATGCGGAAGATGCCGGCGTCGTTGGGATCGATCGGGAACATGACCTGCCCGGTCTTTTCCTTGACGTCGAGGCCGATCTCGATGAGTTCGTCCCAGGTGATGTCCTGGAGGTCCTCGGCGCTGTAGCCGGCTTCTTCCAGGATGTCGGCACGGTAGAACATGCCGGTCACGCCGGAGTCGAAGGGCAGCGAATAGACTTCGCCGTTGAGGGTGGCGAGTTCGACCTTGTAGGGCGCAAAGCCCGAGTAGTCGATGTGGCTGGTGAGCGGTTCGAAGGCGCCCGGGAAGGACTGGAGGTACTTCTGGGCACCATAGTCCTCGATCAGCACGATGTCGGGCAGGCCGTCGGTGGTGCCGGAGGCAAGCTGCGCCTGCAGCTTGGTCTCGAGGTCCGCCTTGGCAAAGTCGACGACGTTGACGTTCACGTCGGGATGCTCGGCAGCATAGCGTTCGGCGGCCTGAGTCATGGTGGCGCCGTTGAAGTTCGGGTCCCAGGCCCAGACGGTGATGTCGACGGCCGAAGCGGCGGTCACGCCGAGCATGCTGACGCCGGCGAGCGCTGCAGCGAGCGTGCGCTTCCAGCCCGTGGAAATGCGGGTCATTCTTATTCCTCCCTTTGGGGTGTATCCTCATTCACCCTGGGAGGAAGCGTAGCCGCATCCAAACGGCCGCGCAAGATTTCAGTAAATTTTTACCCCGGCATCCCGCCGCCCGGCAGGCGGGTGCTGGCGCGCCACACAAGGCGCGAGGCGAGGGTGATCTGCTTGGCGAGTTCCCGGCCCCCGACACGCTCCAGCATCAGTTCCACGGCGGTCTCGCCGATCTCCTCGGCGGGCAGGTGCACGGTGGTCAGCGGCGGGTTGAGAAACTGCGCCACCGACACGTCGTTGAAGCTCGCCACGCCGATATCCTCGGGGATCGACAGGCCCTTCTCGTGGATGGCGCGGTAGGCGCCGATGGCCATGGAATCGTTGAAGGTGATGATGACCTCGGGTGGCCGCTTCTGCTCGAGGATTTCGGTGGTGAGCCGGTAGCCGCCCTGTTCGGTATTCTCGCCGCTGCGGAACATGCGGTCGTCGAACCAGCCGGCCTGGGTCATCCACTGCACATAGGACTGCGCGCGCCGGTCGCCCCAGCCGATATAGGCGATGCGCCGATAGCCGGCGGCCGCGAGCTGGGTCAGCATCTTTTCCATCGCCAGCCAGAGATCGGCATGGACGCCGTCGAGCTGGTCGTCGGCGGGAGCGAAATCGGCGAACACCAGGTGACGGGCGTGGCGGCGGAGCCAGTCGATCTCGTCCTCGTCCTGCCGGCCGATGGCGATGACGCCGGAGGCGCTCTGCAGCATGGCGGCATCGGGCCGGGCATCGGTGTGGTAGACCTTGACCGTTTCGACCTTGAGCGCGGCGCAGCGGCTCTCGATGCCGAGGCGAAGCCCGACATAATAGGGGTCCACCAGCTCCTGCTCGGGGCGGAGGAAGTGGACCAGAGCGAGCTTGGTCAGGCCCTGCTGGTTGGCGCGGTTGCGGTTGCGCGGGGTGGCGTAGTTTAGCGCCTCGGCGGCCTCGATGATGGCATGACGCTTGCGGGTGGAGATCGACAGCGTCGGATCGTAGTTGAGGACGCGCGAAACGGTGGCGCTGGAGACGCCAACGGCAGCCGCGATTTCCTTGAGGGTGACCATGCCGGAACGCTAGGGCGGCGACCGGCAGGCGTCAACCGCGGGTTCGGCTAGCGCCGGCGGCCCAGCAGGCGATCGGCGATGCGGCTGTTGCGACCGGCGGCGATGCCGGGGATCAGCAGCGCATCGATGAGCCACCACAACCCGACCAGCGCCCAGAGAAAGCCGAGGACGCCGAAGCTGACCAGGGTCAGCAGCAGCACGGCGGCAGAGAAGGCCAGCATGAGAAAGCCGCTCAGCGGCTTGCCGAGATAGAAGCGGTGCGCGCCGACATAGCCGAGGAAGAACCAGAGCACATAGGCGACCAGCAGGGACTTCTTCTCGATGTCGAATTGGGCAAAGGCGCGATCGCTGGCCATGGGACCTCCTGATGAGCAGGTGCTAATTGGGGAGTGCCGAGCCCCGGTTCAAGCACCGGCTAGTTGAGGAAGACGGTGACACTGTCCCCCTGCCCGGCCGCGTCGACCACCGACAGGGTGACATAGCCCGGTCCGTCCGGCTCCCAGAAGCTCTCGCGGGCAAAGGCGGAGCGGCCGAAGGGTGCGCCGTTGGCGAGGAAGGTGAAGGGCGGCTCGCCGTTGCGGATGCGCACCATCAGCGGCGCGGCCTCGCCGGCGGAAAAGCCGAGATCGACATCGACACCATCGGCCGGGAAGGCAATCTCCGGCGCGGCGTGGCGGGCGACAAGGCCGGCGTTGGGGTGACGGAAGCGGCGAAGGGGGTCAGGCAGTTCGGTGTTGGAGGCGATGAGGGCTCCGGCGGGAGCGCGCGGCAGCGGCGCCTTGCGCTGGCCGAGGCGGTCGAAGGCTTCGAACAGCACCGGGGCAGCGGCGGTGATGCCGGCCATGCCGGGAACCGGGGCACCATCGGGCCGGCCGACCCAGACGCCGATCACCGTCCTGCCGTCAAAGCCGATGGCCCAGGCATCGCGATAGCCATAGGAGGTGCCGGTCTTGTAGGCGATGCGGCCGGGCGAGCCGTTGAGCGGCGGCGGCACGTCGGCGAGGATATCGGCGACATACCAGGCGGCGACCGGATCGAGCACCGGTGCGGGCTGCCCGGCCGGCGCCTCGCCCGGCCTGCTGCCGTCGACGAGGTGGACCGGCATGCCGCCGCGCGCGAGCGCCGCATAGGCGGAAACGAGGTCGCGCAGGGTGATGCCAACGCCGCCAAGGCCAACGGCAAGGCTCGGGGCCGTGTCGGTCGGCAGCGTCATGGAGGCGTAGGCGCGGCGCAGGCGAGCGACGAGGCGGGCGGGGCCGACAGCGTCGAGCACGACGATGGCGGGGATGTTGAGCGATTCCGCGAGGGCGGCGCGGATGCTGACCGTGCCGCGGGTGAAGCCGTCAAAATTGACCGGTACATAAGCGCCGAACGCCGTGGGACGATCCTCGATCAGCGATTCGGGATGGGCGAGGCCCAGCTCGAAGGCAAGGCCATAGATGAAGGGCTTGAGGGTCGAGCCCGGCGAGCGCACCGCCGTGGTCATGTCGACGAAGCCCTTGCTCTCGGTGTGGAGCAGACCGGAGGAGCCGACCGAAGCGAGGATTTCCCCGCTCTCGATATCGGCGGCAACGATGGCCACCGACACCCGCGGGTCGATCAGGCGGGCGCGGGCAGCGGCGAGGCGCTCGAGTGCATCCTGGAACGGCCGGTCTATGGTGAGCGCGATTTGGCGGGCAGCCGGCTGGGCGCGAACCGCCGCCTCGGCGAGGTGAGGGGCGAGCATGGGGAAGGCGCGGCGGGCATCGGGGATCGGCTCGTGCCTGGCGGCGGCGGCTTCTTCCGCCGGCAGGGCGCCGAGGGCGACAAGGCGGTCGAGCACCATGTCGCGGCTGCGCTGCGCCGCGACGGGATCGCGGTCCGGCCGGCGCGCTTCGGGGGATTGCGGCAGGGCCACAAGCAATGCCGCCTCGGCGGTGGTGAGGCGCGTCGGCTCCTTGCCGAACCAGGCGAGGCTGGCGGCGCGCACGCCCTCGATGTTGCCGCCATAGGGGGCGAGGGTGAGGTAGAGATCGAGGATCTGCTCCTTGGTCAGCGCGGCCTCGAGCCGGTCGGCATGGACCATCTGGCGGAGCTTGCCGTCGAGGTTGCGGGTGGCACTGCTCTCAAGGAGGCGGGCGACCTGCATGGTGAGGGTGGAGCCGCCGGAGACGACGCGGCCGCCGGCAAGGGTGAACTGGCCGGCGGCGCGGAGCATGGAACTCCAGGCGATGCCGTGGTGGTGGTAAAAACTCCTGTCTTCATAGGCAATCAGCATGTCGAGGAAGCGGGGGTCGACCTCGGAATGAGTGACCGGCAGGCGCCAGCGGCCATCGTCGGTAGTGAACGGCCTGAGCAGCCGGTGCTCGCGATCCACCACCGCGACCGAGACCGGCACCGCAGCCGGATTGGGCGGCGGCGGCAGGGTGGCGGCGATGCCGAGCACCACAGAATGAACGTGGATGAACGCCGCCAGAGCGATTGTGAACAGCGAGAAGCCGGCAAGCGTCAGCCACCGCACCCAGGGGCGCGGTGGCGGTGAACCGATGCTGTCGTCCGGACTGGTCATCGCCCGGCCGGCGTCACCTCGACCTCACCGCTGCCGAGCACCGCACGGCGCTCGGGCCGGTACATGTCCTCCACCGTGGTACCGGGCAGGACGAAGGTGCCGGGCGAGGTGGCGCGGACCATGTAGGCGGTGGTGATGGCGCCCTCGGGCTTGGAGTAGAAGCGGAAGGCGGCGACGTACTGGTCGGTGCGCGACTCCACATGGACCGGCGAGCTGAGCTGGAGCCAGTCGAAGTCAGAGGCGCCGTCCCCGGCCGACAGGTTGGGGTTCTCGATCTCGAAGCCGGCCGGCAGCGGATCGGCGACGAGATACTGACCCGAACCAAGGTCGTCGACCCACATGTCGATGACGACGACCAGGCGCTCGTTCTGGGTGAGCACGGTGGTGGTCGGATCGACCTCGGTGCCGTCGGGCAGGTAGTAGTTGCGGCGCAGCTCGAAGCCGTTGGCGGATGCCTCGGGCGGTTCGACCGGGTAGCCGGAGGTCGACACCATGACCTCGGTGGCGTTGTCGCCGGTGTTGCCGATGTCGATGCCATCGCCCAGCTCATCGGCGGTGAACTTGCGGTAGACGGCGCCGGTAGCCGCTTCACCCGCGACGGTGACCGAGCCATCGCCGGCATCGCGGCCGAGGGCGGCAGCGGCGAGCAGCGTCCAGGTGTCCTCCTGGGTGGAGGTGTAGTCGGCCCGGTCGCGGAGCTTGGCGAGCTGGTTGGTGAGGGCGACGAGGTCGACCCCCTGCGGGCGGAACTCGGCGGCGAGGGCAATCACGCCGGCGAGGTCGCGCATGTGGCTGCCATAATCCGGACGATAGTTCCGGGTGTCGGGCGTGCGCAGGTTGTCGAGGGCTGCCTCGAAGGCCTGGGCGGCGCGGGTCTGGTCGCCGTAAAGGGCCAGCGCCGCACCGAGCTGCGCCTGCGCCAGCGGGGTGGCGAAGGCATCGAGCCGGGCCTCGAGATAGTAGCGCAGGTCGCCGACGGCGGCACGGCCGGCGCGGGCGAGGTCGTAGAGCGCATAGGCGATGTCCTCGCCGCCCTTGTCGAAGTCCGAGGCGTAGGACAACTGGTTGGCGAGGTTGTCGAGGGCCCGGGCAAGGGCAAGCTCGGGCACGTCGTAGCCCTGGTCGCGGGCGCGCATCAGGAAGTCGGTGACGAAGCCGTCGAGCCAGAAGTCGCCGCCGTCATAGGGTCCCCAGAGGCCAAAGCCGCCGCTGGAACTCTGCTTGGCCAGGATGGCGGTGATGGCGTCGGCAACGGTCTTGTCGATCTCGTCGTCTTCGCCGAGGCCGATGCGGGTCGCCACTTCCTCGAGATAGAGCAGCGGCAGGGCGCGGCTCGAAACCTGCTCGGCGCAGCCATAGGGATAGCGGCTGAGCGACTGCAGGAGGCCCGGAACGTCAAGGCGGGCAAGCGGCCCGATGGCGAGGGTGACCTCGCCGGTATCCTCGAGGTAGTCCTGGAGGTAGTCGGGTCCGACGGTGACCGTTTCTCCGGCCGGAAGCGGCAGGAGGCGGCGCGACATCGTCATGGCGCTGACCGGCCGGACGCCGAGCAGCAGTTCCTTGGTGAGGGTCGAGCCATCGGGGTGGGTCAGCGTCACCACCACCGGCACGTCGCCGATGGCGGTGCCGGAGAGGGTGAGGTCGAGCGCGGTGCGTTCCCCTTCAGCCAGTTCCATCTCGGTCGTTTCGGCATCGGTGGTGATACCGTCGCCGAGGCTGAGGCCGACGGCGTAACTGCCGGCGGCGCCCGAGACGTTGTTGACCTCGACCAGGAGCCGCGACTGGTCGCCGACGCGGAGGAAGCGCGGCGGGCTCAGGGTCACGACCACGGGATCGCGGACGATGACATCGGCCGAGGCATGGCCGACGGCGTCGGCGGTCCAGGCCATGGCCATGATGCGGACGGTGCCGGCGAAGTCGGGCATGTCGAAGGTGACGGTGGCGTTGCCGTTCTCGTCGACTTGGACGATGCCGGAGTGCTGGGCCACGAGCACCGTGGTCGGCGGAGGCGTGCCGAGGCGCGAGCCGCCGCCGTCGCCGCCGGAGCGCAAGGCACCGGCGAGACCCTGGGTCGGGTCGATCAACTGGCCGTAGAGATCGCGAATCTCCATGCCGAGCTGGCGCTGGCCGAAATACCAGTCGTCGGGCGCGGGCACCTTGAAGTTGGTGAGGTTGAGGATGCCGAGGTCGACGGCGGCCACGGCCACATAGGCGTCGGTGCCGGCGGCAACATTGCCGAGGTCGACGGTGATCTCGAGGCTCTGGCGCGGCAGCGTCACCTCGGGGGCGTCGAGCGTCACCTCGAGCTTGCGGTCGCCCGGATCGACATCGGCAAAGGCGAGGCCGAGGGCGCGGGCGGGCATGCGCTTCTGCGCCGCGTCCGCCGGGCGGTAGAGGGTGGCGGTGACATAGGCGCCGGGGCCCCATTCCTCGGTGACCGGCAGCGGCACGGTGGTGCCGCCCTCGGGCACATCGACGGCCTCCATGCTGATGATGCGGTTGTCGACCACCATCACCAGCGCGGTGCCGGCAAACTGCGGATCGAGCCGGAGCTGGGCGGTGTCGCCGACGCGATAGGAGGATTTGTCGAGCGCGACCTCCAGGGTGTCCGGCGTGTTGGAGCCCGCGTCGGCATAGTAGTAGCCGGCGTAGAACTCATAGCTCGAGGAGTGCGGGTTGCGGCCGCCGGTCTCGACTTCCAGCCGGTAGAGGCCCCAGCGCACATTGGCGCCGACGCTGGCCGGGCCGCCCTCGGGAATGTCGACGGTGCCGCTATCGACTTCGCGCGGCGTGGTGATCGCCTGCCAGCGCCAGCTCGAGCCATCGCGATACCATTGGTAGCTGGTCTCGATGCGCGATAGGCTCCAGCGGACGCCCTTCCTGGCGACAGCCTCGTTGTCGGGCGACACGGCGATGATGTCGAAGCGGGCTTCGCTGCCCTGCTCGATGCCGGACGGATCGGCAAAGGCGGGGCGGATGCCGAGGCGATCGCCGTCGGCCTGAACCGGACGGCTGAAGCTGCGCTCGACGGTGCGGCCGTTGGTGTCGACCAGGCGCAGCAGCACCTGGGCTTCCAGCGGTCGCGTGGTGGAGGCTGGCTCGGGCAGCACGATCTCGGCCACGGCATCCCCGGCATCGTCGGTGGTGGCGACGATGCCGAGCGGTTCGCGGCTGGTCTCGACCGTGTCGTCCTCGCGGCCGAAGGTGTAGCCGGGGAAATCGGGCAGCGTGGTGCGCGGGCGCACGATCGCATCGGCCTCGATGGCAAGGTTGGGGGCGGTGGCGCCGTAGAGATATTTGGCGGCGACGTCGACCTCGGTGGCCTCGCCCGGCACCATGGCGCCTTCGGGAGCACTCAGCTCGAAGGCAAGGCGCTCGGGCTCGAAATCTTCGACAAGGAAGCTGGTGCTGCTGAGCGAGCCGGCATCGGGATCAGCGTAGAGCCGGAGGGTCCAGCTGCCGCGCATGGCCTCGGCGGCCATGGGCAGGGCAGTGAAATAGCCGCCTTCGCCTTCATCGTTCAGCACCTGCCGGTTTGCCACGACACCGTCGGGTCGTTCGACCTCGAGGGTCAGCGGCATGCCGGTGACGGCATCGGCGCGCTCATCGCGCAAAAGCGCGGTGAAGAACACGGTTTCGCCGGGGCGGTAGACGCCGCGCTCGGTGGTGGCAAAGACGTCGAGCGGCCCCGGAGACGGGCGGCCTTCGACGCCGCGATCGGTGAGATCGAAGGCAGGACGGGAGAGGTCGAGGAAGGCGTAGTCACCCTCTTCGGTCTCCGCGATCAGCAGTTGCGGGGCCCGGCCGCCCTCGCCGCGGGCAAGGCCGGGCGCGAAGACGGCACGGCCATCGGCATCGGTGGTGGCTTCGCCGAGGATCTCGTTGTTGCGGGCGACCAGGCGGACGGCCGCGTCCTGGACGGGATCGGCACTGGTCAGGCCGCGGACAAAGGCGTGCACGCCATCGTCCCCCTGCACGGTGGTGAGGCCGAGATCGGTGACGATGAACCACTGGGTGGCAAGGTCGCGCCAGTATTCGCCCTCCTCGCCCTTGACCCGGGCGGTGATGACATAGGCGCCCGGCTGCATGGTGCCGATGGCTTCCCCCACCGGCACGGCGGTGGTGGTCATGGCGTTGCGTTCGCCCTGGGTGAGATCGACCTCGCCTTCGAACACCAGTTCACCGGTTTCAAAGGCGATGTTCTCGGCCGAGTATTGCGACAGGTCGCCGGCAAAGACGCCGTCCCGCACCGCCATGGCGATCGACCGATCGCCGATGCGGTAGATCATGATCTCGGCGGTTTCGGCGTTGACCGAGCTGATCGGCAGGCCGCCGCCGAGGCCGGAGGGCATCACATAGGCAGTGTTGGCGAAGCCGACAAAGGCGGCGCGATCCGGCACGTAGACATCGAGCGCCACGTCCTTGCCGAGGGTCTCCCCATCGGCTGAGCTGAGGCCGGCACGGAAGCGGATGTCGTAGCGGCGCCCGTGCTCGAGGCCTTCGACGCAGATCTGGTTTTCGGTCGTCTCGACAGCGGCCTGCGGCGCATTGGGGACAACCACATAGCTCGACAGGTCGGCGCTGGTGCGCGACAGCGGGCCGGAGAACACGACGCAGATCCGTGGGGTAGCGCCATCGGAATCGACCTCGTGGCTGCTGATGCGGAAGCCATGCTGGGCCACCACCTCATCGAGATGGGCCTCGAGCACCTGGTTGGGCACAAGCGCGAGGCTGGCGCGATAGGTCGCGATGGCCTCGCGGTACATTTCGCGGAATTCGATGGCATAGGCCAGCGCCCGCAGGCCGCTGGCGCGCTCGTCGACCGATTCAGCGCGCAGAAAGGCGTTCATGGACGCAGCACCGGCGACGCGGATCAGCTCCGAGCGGGTGTTGTTC
>JAEYXQ010000173.1 GCA_023431205.1 Pseudomonadota bacterium
AAACAAAGGCGTTTCGAACAGCGCGCAGCAGCGGCTCGGCCAGGTACTGTGCCATCGTCCGCTCGCCGGTAACGACCGTCACGTCGGCCGGCATGCCCGGACTCATGTACAACCCCTCATACTTGGAGAGTTCGTCCATCGGCACTCTGACGCGCATCGGATAGTAGGCCTCCTGAGTGTTCTCGTCGACGATGCTGTCAGCGCCCACTTGGACAACCTCGCCGTTTAAGGGCAGGAGGTTCCGCGATGCGAAGGGTCTCAGCACCACATGGGCAACAAGTCCGACATGCACAATGTCGATGTCCTGAGGGGAGAGCCGCGCCACCACGATCAGTTCATCCAGAGACGGTACGATGTCCATGATTGGCTCGCCCGATCCGATCACCCCACCCTCAGTAGTATGGCGCAAATTAAGCACCGTACCCTCGACTGGGCTGAGGACCTGCGTGCGACGCAATATGTCGGCCGCCGAGGTCAGCTTCTGATCCAACACCGCGATCTGGTTGTTGATCTGGGTGGTTTCCTCGGCGATCTTGATGCGAAAGGTCTCCTCTGCCTGCACAAGCGAGAGCTTCACTTCTTCTATTCGCTGGTTGGCACGGGCAATGTCCGCCCGGGTGCCTGCGATGCCGCTCTGCAACTCAGCCTGTTCGCGCAGGAGAGTGTTGACTCGGGCCCGCTGGATAAGCTGCTGGCCGAGCAGTTGTTCGGCATCGGGCAACTCCTGATCGATCAACTGCTTTTGCGTCATCAGGCCAACCACTTCGGCCTCCAGAGATGCGATCTCGCTTTGGAGTTGTTCAATCTGCCGTGCCGCGATCTCTTGCAGTTGTATTTGGCTGCGACGCTGGGTTTCGAACAGGCTTTGCTCGTTGGCGATAAAGGTGGCAAGATTGTTGTCGATGTCAGTTTGTGTGAGCTCCCGCGGAAGCTCCAATTCTTCGGCTTCGGCCGCATGAGCCGTCAGGCGGGCGCGGACGGCGAGCAAGCGAAGCCACTGCTGCTGGTCTGAGGTCATGCTCGCCATTGCCCCCACCGACTGGAGCGTGACCAGCCTCTGACCTAGCGCAACATGATCGCCTTCCCGGACATGAACGGCAGCTATTATGCCCCCCTCCAGGTGCTGGATCACTTTGCGGTTGCTATCCGGACTTACCACACCCGGCGCGATGGCGCCGCTCGACAGCGGGGCGCTGGCAGCCCAGATGCCGAAGCTGCCGATGAACACGACAAGTATCAGCACGCCGGCGACCACGGGACCCCGCATCAGGCGACCTAGGCTCACCCGAGGAGCGGCTGCTACAGCGGAGGACATCACGGCGCCTTCGCCGTGCCGTCTTGCGCCTCAGCCGCAGGCACGAGAACGGGTCTGGTAGAGACCTCTGACTGAGCCCGTATCTCGCGAAGGACGGCGTCCCGATCGCCAAACTGCTCGAGTTGGCCGTCCCGCAGCAAGCCCAACTTGTCGATAGGCTGCAGCAGTGTCGTCCGGTGGCTGACGATAACAACCACGCCTCCTGAGCGCTTCGCCTCCTTGATGGCTTCCACAAGGCAACGTTCGCCTTCCTGATCCAGGTTGGCATTTGGCTCGTCCAGCACCAGCAACTTGGGCCGGCCATAGAGCGCCCGGGCAAGGCCAATACGCTGCCGCTGGCCACCGCTCAGGAATATGCCACGGGGCCCGATCTCCGTACTGTAGCCGTTGGCCAGGCGCAGGATCATGTCGTGACAACCCGCATCCTTGGCCGCTTGAATGACGGCTGCTTCGTTCACCTCTCCCAGCCTGGCAATGTTGTCCCGAATGGTTCCCCCGAACAGTTCGATAGTCTGCGGAAGGTAGCCAATGTAGCGCTGGAGATCGAATGGACTCAGCGTCGCGATGTCGGCTCCATCCAGCCTCACATGCCCTGCCCTCGTTCCTATGGCACCGACGATCAGCCGGCATAGGGTGCTTTTGCCTGAAGCTGACGGCCCCACCAGGGCTACTGCGGTTCCTGCCGGAAGCTTGAAGCTGATGTTCCTGAGGATGAACGTGTCGGCCCCTGGCTGCTGATAGGACAACTTCTCGACGGAAAGGTTCGCTTTCAGACCGGGCAGCTGCATGGCGGCCATCCTTGGCTGCCGGTCCCTCAGGAAGGTCCTGATCCTGCCATAGGCATCATGTGCTGCTTCGAACTGCCGCCAGGAGCCGATAACCTGCTCGAGCGGGGCGAGCGCTCTTCCCACCAGAATGGATGCGGCAATCATCCCTCCCGGCGACATATGGCCCGAGATCACCAGATATGCGCCCAGCCCCAAGGCGGCGCTTTGCAGAATAACCCGCACGGCTTTCGAGGTCGCCGACAGGATAGCCAAAACGTCGCTCGCGGCGATGCCGGCAGCGCTGGCATGGTCCACCATGCCGCGATACCGCCCAGAAATTGCATCCTGCATCCCCATCGAATGGACAACTTCGGCGTACTGCATCGCGGCTGATGCAAACTCCACCGCTGCCACCTGATGCTGCGATGCAGCATGCAGCGCGTTTCGGCTCATCCGATCGTTTGCTATCGCCAGGACCATCATCAGCAGCGATGCTCCGAGCCCGAACCATCCGAGCCACGGATGCATCACCGCAAGAACCAGTATGAAGAACGGTACCCAGGGAGCATCGATGAAGGCCAGAACCCCGGGACTGCCGAGATATTCCCGCATAGTCGAAAGGCTATCCAGCAGCCGCCGTCCAAGCACGTTGTTCTGCCGGGAGACGGAAATTGCTTCCCGCAGCACGACATCGCGCATCCGGAGATCAAGGAACGTTCCCAAGCGGGTTAGTATGTAGCTGCGCACCGCGTCCAGTGCACCGAAGGCAACAAAGGACAGGAGTGCGATCAGGCTAAGAAAGACCAGAGTCTCCACCCGGCTGCTTCCCAGGACCCGATCGTAGACCTGCATCATATAGATGGGCGAGGTCAGGACGAGGAGGTTCACAAAGAAGCTGAAGAAAAGCAGAACTCCGCCAGCGGCTATGACGCTGCGCGCAACGCCCAGGCCCGACCAAATCGAAGTGGCAGGCTGTCTCATCTGCTATTCTGCTCGCTCAGGCGCCCCTCTGGCCACGGCCAACATGACATACATCGGAGGAGCCATCAATTGCTGGCCACACAATGTATTCCCTGGGGAATTCCTCCCATTAGCGCTGCGAATAGTGGGACGAACAGTCGGTATAGCTCGTGTTCAGAATTTTGACGACGGAGCGGTTGCCCTGTTCAGCGCCCTTGCCCGGACGCGCAGCCAACTCACGCGCGCGCAAGTCTTCTAGGTCGCAGCCAACTCGCGTCCTTGTGCATAGCGTGAACACCTCCCAACGTAGCGGCGCTCCGCCTGCCGATGGAGCTCGGCAGCCATTCTGAGCCGATTTGATAATCGACCTCAACTGCGTATAAACAAGATCATGACTTCGGACATCCAATCTCAGGCTAACGCGGCTCACCCTGCGCCCCTAAGGTCGCTGGTCTTGCTGGCAGTGCTCGGCGCCACCAGCGTTCTTCTTGCTAGTCGATGGGCGCCTGAATTCGTGAGCCTTTACTGGCAGTGGCCGCTTACTCTGGCCGCCTTCATCCTGGTAGCTCAGATACCCGCAGTAGGCCAAACGGGACTACGAGTATCGGAGCGCCTGGTTGATGCGCTGACGCGTCGCGGCGCTTTCCAGTCGGATGCTGCGCGCGAGATGCCCAAGTTCGGTCTGTTGCGGATCGCATTCGGAGCACTCCTGACGCACCGCGCCATCGCCCTCGTCGTGCTGCCTCTGCCAGGGGATCTCACCAGCCCCCCCCTGGCCTTCTTTCTGATTCTAAATCTGGTGGCGGCTTTCGCCGTTACTCTCGGCTGCTTCACCCAACTGGCGCTGGTTTTTCTGGTTGTCCTGCAATGGCAACTGGGCGACGCCGTTCTGTTGACGGGCACGCTGGGCAACGATGTCGGCGCTATACTGGCAATCCTGCTGCTGATGGCGAATGCCGGAGCCCATCTCTCGATCGACCGTTGGATGATGCAGCGCAAGGGTACTTTGGGCGCTGTCATCTCCCGCTTCTATCACCCCGACGGGATGCCACCTGATTCAGTTCTGCAGTTGTCGAAGCTCGCAGCACTGTTCTCATATTGGCTTGTGTGCCTCTACTCACTGTCGATGCACCTCAATGAGGTGGCATGGACGACCGGCTATGGTGGTCCGATCCTTCTGTCCAACAATCTGATGTCGCGGCCATTCGAGGGCTTCATCTGGTTGTTCAGCAATGCACCGTGGGCGGTGCAGTTCGCCCGCGTTTCGCTGTGGATCATGATGGCCTGGTACGCACTGCTCCTCCCCGCCGTGCTTTTCGGCGGGTGGGTGAGGCAGGCGGCGATTGTCTGGGGCTTCCTGTTTTTCTGCCTCAGCTCCGTGGTGTTGCAACTCGGGTGGCTGGGAGCGTTCGAGTTCGTATTGTGGGCAGCGCTTTTCTGGCGGCACAGCTTCATCGACGGCACACGTGACCTCGCCATCGTCTACGATGACCGCTGCAACCTATGCGATCGAACGGTCAACGGTCTCCTGCGCGTCGACGTGTTCGGACAACTCACCTTCAGGCCGCTCTCCAGGAACAAGCCGTTCCTGGCGGAACGTGGAATAGAAACCAAGGCTGCCCTGACGGATCTTTATGGGGTAAGCCTTTCGGGTCGCCACGCCAACCTTTCTGGCTACGACCTCTACATGGCCATTAGCCGTCGGTTGTTGCTGCTCACGCCGGCATATCCGATCCTGCTTGTGGGCAAGATCTTGTGGGTTGGTCCGCTGATCTACCGCTTCATAGCGGCACGTCGCACCAAGTTGTTTGGTGTCTGTGAACTGCCCACCCCCAAGCCGGAGCCGCGGGTCAGTTGGTTTCTCGACCCAGCCCGGCGCCCGCTGGGCAGAACAGACTTCGCGTTGCCGCTGCTGTCGCATATCGCCGTAGCCGGAGTGGCGTTCCTGTTGGTTATGCCTGCGCCCTTCGTCGGCTGGCAGGGCGTGCCGCTTCCCTCGCCGCTCCGACCAGTGACGGAGAGTCTTGCCGGGCAAGCCCACATGTTCGGCATCTCGCCCATCAACGTCTTCAATGCTGCCGATCTGCGGATGGCGGAGAACTGGTTCACCATTTCAGCGGTGGATGCAGACGGCACGGAGCACCTTCTGCCAGTATTCAGCGAGAACGGGGGGCGTCTGGACTGGCACGTCTCGGACCGCATCTACTTCGGCTACACCTTGCGCTGGCGCCGGGGATTTGTTGAAGGTCCACCGGTGTGCCGCATCGAGGCATCACCGATGTTCGCGGCGTTCGTCGACCTCTACGAAGCTCAAACGAGGCAAGTTCGGCAGAGCTACGTCTACAGGCAGTATCATCAGCCCCTCCCTGACGGCGACGACATACGGAGCGGCCGGTTCATATTGCCAGAAGCCACGGTGTTTTGCGCAGGCACTCTTGTTCACAGTGACGGTGAACCCCGCGGCCTCAGCGTACTCTCCGCACAACTGGGTGATCTGCCCTAAACCCGCGTGTCGAATCGATAACGCGCCTGAATGGTGCGCTCCCAGGCTATGGCGTGCTCCATGATCGTGCGGAGATCATCGTATTTTGGCGTCCAGTCGAGCTTCTGACGAATGAGCCGAGCGTCGGCCACGACCTCTATCGCATCACCCAGACGTCGTGGCCCAACGCGAATTTCGAACTCGTTCCCGGAAACTTCGCGGGCCATTTCCAGCACCTGGCGTACGGAGTAGCCCCTTCCATAGCCGCAGTTGACGGTGATGTTGTCGCCGCCGGCCCGGAGGTGGCGCAGCGCCGACAGATGTGCGTTGGCGAGATCGGTAACGTGGATGTAGTCACGCACGCATGTCCCATCCACCGTGGGGTAATCGTCGCCGAAGATCTCCATGTAGGGCCGAGTGCCCAAGGCTGCCTGCGCCGCGATCTGGACCAACAGGGTGGTCTTGGTGGTTGACTGGCCATACCGGCCCGCCGGATCGGCGCCGGCCACGTTGAAATAGCGAAGCGCTGCGTACCGCAAGTCGGATACGGCAGAGACATCGCGCAGCATGTATTCCGTGATGAGCTTCGAAGTACCGTAGGGTGAGATCGGCGCGATAGCCGCATCTTCTGCTACAGGGTTGCTCACGGGATTACCGTAAACCGCCGCGGTGGCCGAATAGATGACATGCTTTACGCCGTGATCGCTCGCAGCAGACAACAAAGTCCGGCTCTTCACGGTGTTTGCTTGATAATAGGCCAGAGGGTCATTGTAGAGCCCCGGCGTTATCAACTGCGCGGCGAAGTGGATAATGGTGTCGACCTCATGCTCACGCAGTACCCGCGATACCAGTTCGTGATCGCCGACGTCTCCAAACACAAAGGGCACGCCGGCAGGAACCGCCCATGGCACCCCATTGCTCATGTTGTCGATCACCACGGGCTTCTCTCCGGCGTCGAGAAGCGCCAGAACCATGTGGCCGCCGATATAGCCGGCTCCGCCGGTAACCAAGATCGCCATTCGCCTATTCCTTCCCGTCGGCCCTGTTCAGGTATTCCACGGCTTTGGCCGCGGCGAGTTGGACGTCGAACACTGCCTCCAGGCAGAACTGCGTCCGCTCCATCATCGTTTCGTTCGCTAGCTGCGTGCTTATCTGCTCCACCACAGCCGCGTAGAGGCCGTTCACGTCCCCAACCGGCACCGACCTGCCCACCCCCCACTCCACGAGGAGTTCACGAAGATCATTGTGCGGCTCGAGGGCAGCGACTACCGGTAAATTGGCGCGCAGATAATCCAGAATTTTGGTCGGGAAGGAAGCGGAGTCGACTCCCGGCACGGTTGCCACCATGCCCAGATCACATGCACTGATCAGTTGCAGATATTGTTCGCGCGGCACCCGCTTTACCAGATGCACGTTGGTGTCAGCCCGCTGAGCGTGCTCGGCCACGAGCGCAGACAGCCTTCCGTCTCCAATGAAAAGAAACGCCAAATGCGGCTGATCTTGACGTGCGCGTTCCGCCACGTGCAGCATCTCCTCGATACCACGCCCCTGCGTCAGCTGGCCCCCGAAGACCACGATCCTCTTGTCCAGCGGCAGGCCGAAGCTGGCGCGCATCGTTGCGGCATCGACGGGGGCAGGACGAGATATGTCGGTCCACAGCGGTGTCCACACCATATTCTGGTCGGCGCCTATTGCGTAGTGGCGGCGGAGATACTCCATGTTCGTCGGCAAGTTGCAGCCGATCACATCGAAGCTGGAGATAAGCTTCTGCTCAGCCCTGAGGGCTACGGGGAACAAGGCCCCGGGTACAAGCCCGATTGATCGATGATGGTACGGGAAGAAGTCGTACACATAGAGCATGCTGGGCGCCTGGAACTTCTTCTTGGCCCAACGCAGTTGATGAGCCACGGTGACACACGGAGTCCAGGCAAGGATGTAGTCGAACTTCGCGTTGCCAAAGGCCCGCGCCATTTCCCTCTGGGCCAGGAGCGAGGACAGCCCCCATTTGGTAATCCGCTCCACGATGCGCCCCAGCCGCTTGGTTCCCTGCGGAGCAATAACCAGAACGTCGACACCAGCGGCGGTCTTCAGTCTGCGGCTGGCGGACCCCAGCGGGAGATCCCAGTCGATCACCGCAACACTTACATCGTGACCCTGGTCAACCAGAGCGCCGGCAAGCTCAGTGGTCATGTAAGAGTCGTTTGGGCCGGTCGGGTACTTAGTGCAGATCAGGAGGAACTTCATGCGCTCGCTCTACTCGGCAAATAGCGGCTCATCAAAGCCACTACAGCAAGACCAAACAAAACAGCGGCACAGGCTATGGCGTGAGAGGTGACCGCGACGGCGTCGCTACCGAACGGTGCCAGTAGCACAAAGACCAAGGCGGTCAAGACCGCCTGAGCCAGTTCAGCCCCTACCTGGACGCGCAGCCTGCCGCTGGCAACGTAAGTATAGACGATCACCCAGGTACCGATCTTGCACAGGTCGCCCAGCGACTGCGTGAGAAGCAGGTTGGTCGCCGGCAGGAACTCGGGTGAGAAAGCGATCAAGATGATCTGCTGTCGCAGTAGGTAGTAGACAACGGTGCCAGCCAGATAGAGTCCGACAAACACCCCTCCCAGGCGGAGGGCGACCACCCGCCTTGTTTCGCTTGACGCTCGCGCAAGCTGAGGCAAGAGGAGATTGATAAACAGCACGCCGAAGATCTGCATATAGGCGTCTGATATTCGGGCGATAGCCTGCCAGTGACCGACGCTTTCCCAACCGAGATCGCTCGCCATCTCAAGGCGCATATAGGCCTGCACCACCGGCACCGCGACCACTGCAAGCAGGGCAGCACCAGAAAACTTCAACAGTTCAAGAACGTGGCTACCATTGGTTCTGGCAGGCCACCTAGCTTCCGCTCGAACTCGCTGCGCCAGGAGCACAATACCTATCAGGGATGGAACCAGCGGCAGGGTGGCGACGGCCAAGAATGCCCCCCAGAGCCCCCCTAGCTGCACGGCCACCGCCACCAATCCCGCCGCTGCCAGACTCCCCAGAGCGTTTGCTGCAGCGAACGTTCCGATCCTTCCGATGCCGCTCAGGAAGGCCAAGGCTGCATTTCCCAGCCCGATCACGGCCTGAGTGACGGCGATGACCAGAAACACCGGCGCCAGCTCTGGATCGAGGAGGATGAGCGCACCACCCCACAGGTAGCATACGAGACAAAACGCCCCCAAAGCGAATGCGGTGACCGTCGAGATAACTGAGGCGGCGCGCAGCCATTCACCCCGCGAGGCGGGATCATCCGACGCCGCAACGTTCCGGATCAAGCCATTGGCGAGCCCACCACCGGCGAACATGTAAAATACTGCCGAGACACCAATGACGTGGCTCAGCGCGCCGAAAGCTTCCGGTCCGAACGCTTGGGAAATGAGCTTGACGATGGCGAAAGTCGAGACAATGCGTGTCACCGCCATGCCGACGAGCAGTATCATCGACATGTGCTTCATAGTCTCGCGCCAGTCGACCCCGTTCCGGACCAGCCTCCCTGCCCGAACGCTCGCTTATTTTGTTTACTTCCATCAGGCAAGCGAATTGCCGGGACCTCACGGATTTGGGGGTTGACTCACCATGCCAGCCCGTTAACACCGCGGCTCTATCCCATTGCGTAATCTTGTCGTCGGAGACTCTCTTGGCACGAACCGCCCTCATCACCGGTGGCACCGGTTCCTTTGGCAAGACCATGCTGAACTTCCTCTTGTCGGAAGGCTATGACCTGGTCCGTGTCTTCTCGCGCGATGAAGAGAAGCAGCACGCTCTACGTACCGAACTCGCCGATGAGCGGGTTGAGTACTATATCGGCGACATCCGCGACCGTACTCAGATCGGGCGCGCCATGGCCGGTATTCAACACGTGTTCCATGCCGCCGCCCTGAAGCAGGTTCCCTCCTGCGAGTTCTTTCCGATGGAGGCTGTCCGGACGAACGTCGTCGGCTCTGAAAATGTGATGGATGCAGCCATAGCTGCCGGCGTGTCGAAATGTGTCCTGCTCTCGACCGACAAGGCCGTGTTCCCGATCAACGCCATGGGTATCAGCAAGGCGATGATGGAGAAGCTGGTCAGCGCCAAGGCTCGCCTTGAACCCGATTGCCCCACCGTCTTCTCCGTGGTGCGCTACGGCAACGTCATGGGTTCGCGTGGCAGCGTCATCCCCCTGTTCATCGATCTCATCCTCAAGGGCAAGCCCCTGACGGTCACCGATCCAGAGATGACGCGTTTCCTCCTGCCGCTGCCCTATACCGTGGATCTCGTCCGCCACGCTTTCGACCATGGCAAGCAGGGTGATGTCTTTGTCCGGAAGGCGCCCGCTTCCACCATGGGCGTACTGGCCGACGCCATGCTGGAACTGTTTCAGTCCGATGCAGGTGTCAAGCTGATTGGCGAACGGCACGGCGAGAAGCTGTATGAGACGCTCGCTTCCGCTGCCGAGATCATGCGCAGCGAAGATATGGGTGACTACATCCGAATTCCTGTGGACAGCCGGAACCTGAATTACGCCTTGTATTTCAACAAGGGCCACGATGCCAGTTCAGCGGTGGAAGACTACCACTCGCACAATACCGAACGCCTCGACATCGAGGCGACCAAGGCCCTGTTGCTCACCCTGCCCATCATCCGGGACGGGATGAAGCGTGCGGGTGTGGAGGTCAGCAATTGAAGATCGGCGTTACGGGTGGGCGGGGTCAACTCGGCTATTACGTTCGCGTGCGTCTTGCCTACCATCACGGCTTTAAAGTTTCAGTCGCCGACCGTGAGACCTTTTCGGACACAAGGCAACTCGATGCCTTTGTCTCAGCCAATGACGTGATCGTCCATCTGGCGGGCGTCAATCGTGGAACCGACGAAGAAGTCGCCCGGGGTAACCGCGAGTTGGCCACCGAGCTTGCTGCTGCAATAGATCGGGTCGGACGGTCGCGACACATCATTTACGCTTCGTCCGTTCAGCGGGATCACACCAGCGTATATGGTTTAGCTAAAGCGGCCGTTGCCGAGATACTCTCCGATGCGGCGGCGCGGAACGCTGGCACCTGCGTAGAACTGGTGCTGCCTAATCTCTTCGGGGAGTTCACGCGGCCGCGGTACAACTCCTTTGTCGGCACGTTCTGCGCATCGCTCGCCAACGGGGAAGAGCCGACCGTCAACGCCGACGCACCCGTATCGCTGCTGCACTATCAAGACGCCGCGGACGCAATCGCGGGCGCCGTAGCATCGAAAGAGAACGTGCAGTTGCGGCCGGAAGGGCGCCCGACCACGGTTGGCGCCGTGGACCGTGTTCTGCGTCAGATGCTGGCAGACTACCGGCTAGGCATCGTGCCCGACCTCCGGGATCGCTTCGAGTTGCAGTTGTTCAACACGCTACGATCCTACCTCTATCCGAGCCTGTATCCCTTTGCCCTGGAGCGCAAGCAGGACAACCGCGGTTCCCTCTTTGAAGTGGTCAAGGAGCGAAATGGCGGCCAGGTCTTCTACTCCTCCACTTTCCCTGGCATTACGCGCGGCAACCACTTTCATTTTGACAAGGTGGAGCGGTTCCTCGTTGTCTCCGGGCAGGCCCGCATCTCGATCCGCAAGGTTCTGACCGACGAGGTCCAGCACTTCGACGTCTCGGGCGAAGCGCCCTGCTTCGTTGACATGCCCACCCTGCACACTCACAACATAACCAATACCGGCTCAGGCGAATTGCTGACCCTGTTCTGGTCCCACGACATCTTCGATCCGGCGCGCCCGGACACCTATATGGAACCCGTGTGATGGTGGCATCGGCCGCACCTAAACTCAAAGTCATGGTGGTTTTCGGAACGCGACCGGAGATCATACGCCTCTCTGCAACGATGAAGGCGCTCGAGAAGTCCGTTCACCTGATCACCGTCCATACGGGGCAGAACTACGACTACGAACTCAATGAAGTGTTCTTCAAGGATCTGGCGTTGCGAAAGCCCGACCATTTTCTTGGAGCAGCAGGGGCGACTGCCTCCGAAACCATTGGCCAAGTGATCATCGGGACCGATAGGGTCATCCGCGAGGAGCGACCTGATGCCATCTTGCTTCTGGGCGATACGAATTCCTGCATCGCGGCACTGCCAGCCCGAAAAAATCGTGTTCCGGTCTATCACATGGAAGCAGGTAATCGCTGCTTCGATTTCAACGTGCCGGAGGAACTCAATCGGCGCCTCGTAGACCACATGTCCGACTTCAACCTGGTCTACACCGAACATGCACGGCGGCATCTTCTGAGTGAAGGTCTGCCTCACCGCCGCATTTATCTTACCGGCTCGCCGATGAACGAGGTCCTCTCGCTCTACCGCAAGAACATCGACGCCAGCGACGTGCTGTCTCGGCTGAACTTGAAGCCGAGGGAGTTCTTTATCGCCTCTTTCCATCGCGAGGAGAACGTCGACAACCCGGACAACCTTCGCCAGATCGTTGAGGCAATGAACCACTTGGCCGAAAGCCACGACTTGCCCGTCATTGTTTCCACGCACCCGCGCACGCGCAAGCGCATCGAGGCTGCTGGCAGTTACTTGGCGGTATCGGACAAGGTTATCTACAACAAGCCTTTTGGCTTCCACGACTACAACAAGCTGCAGATGGAGGCACTCTGTGCCATTTCCGACAGCGGCACCATCAGCGAAGAGAGTTCGTTGCTGGAATTCCCCGCGGTGACAATTCGCAACGCGTTGGAACGGCCGGAAGCCATGGACACGGGTGCGATCATCATCACCGGCCTGGATCGAGACACCATTGTAAATGGTGTCGAGTTGGCGATAAAGGACTTCCGGTCAGGCGATGTGCCCCCGGTACCGGCGGACTACCAGATTGCCAACACCAGCCAGCGCGTGGTGCGTCTGATTTTGGGCACGGCTAAGCTCTCGGCCCGCTGGCATGGCTTGGAGCAACGGCCGGAAGCCGGCCTGCGCTAGGCCACGATGCGGATCACCATCGTCAATCGCTACTTCGAGCCAGAGCCGGTGCTGGTCAACGACATTGCGCGTTGGCTGGCCGAGGCAGGGCATGACGTTGAGGTGATCTGCAGCCAACCCAGCTACAATCCCGAGGCGAACCTGCCACGCCAGCCCCAAAGGGAGATGCTGCACGGAGTTCAGGTACGCCGGCTTGGTCTGCTGCCTGAGAGAAAGCGCGGGTTGGCGCGCCACATCAACAGCATCCTGTTCATCGTGCTGGCAACTCTCCGCGTTCTCCTGGGACGGCGCGCAGACGTGGTGTGGAGCACCTCCATCCCGCCCGTGCTTCAGCCTGCGCTGCTGCGCCTCGCCAGCGCGATGCGTGGTAGCCGGTTCATCTACTTCGTCCAGGACATCTATCCGGAAATCGCCATCACGATGGGCATGATCCGGCCCAGTTGGATCACGAGGCTGATCTCCGCCGTGGACCAATGGACCATCCGCCAGGCGGATACGACGGTGGTGCTGTCCTCGGACATGATAAAGTCCTTGCGGCAGCGCGGCAGCACTTCCGGCCGACTGGTTGCCGTGAACAATTTCGCCATGGTGGACCGACGGACTGACACGGCGGCGCCGCTGGAAGGGCCAGTGCGCTTTATCTTTGCCGGGAACATCGGGCGCTTCCAGAACTTGGACCGCCTGATTGACCTGTTCGCCGACATCGAGCCCACGGTTGCGGTCCTCGAATTTCTGGGCGAAGGGCGCATGAAGGCGCACCTGCGTGAACAAGTGGAAGCACGGGGACTGGAATCCGTCCACTTCTATCCGCTGGTCTCCCCTGCTGAAGCCGCTGCGTTGATAGCCCAGCGCCACGTCGGGGTAGTATCGCTCACAGAGGAGCTCTATCGCTACGCCTACCCGAGCAAGACTTTCGCTTACCTCGGAGCAGGCATTCCAGTTCTTGCCATGGTCGAGTCCGAGAGTGAACTGGCCCACGAAATCGCCGAGCGTCAGGTCGGTGTAACCATTGACTGGTCAATGCCGCGCGAGCAGCAATTGGTCCGTCTTCATGAACTGTGCCGTTTGCAGGGGGACCTGCGGCCCCATGTGCTGGCTCGTTCTGCGGACATGTTCAGCCGGGCTCTTGCCCGCGAGCGCTGGCTGGCTGTCTTCGAAGAGGCGGCAAAATGAAGCGTGCGTTCGATCTCGTTCTGACGATTGCGACACTGCCGTTGTGGGGTCTTGCCCTGTGCCTCGTCGCCTGGCAGGTCCGGCGGCGACTTGGCACACCGGTCCTGTTTCGACAGGTTCGACCGGGGCTGCATGGGCAGCCTTTCGAGATGCTGAAATTCCGCAGTATGACGGATGCCCGAGACGCCCAGGGCAACCTGCTGCCAGATGCCGAGCGGCTCACTGAGTTCGGAAAGATGTTGCGCTCGACCAGTCTTGATGAGCTTCCAGAGCTTATCAATGTGTTGCGCGGCGACATGAGCCTGGTGGGTCCGCGCCCCTTGCTGATGGAATACCTGCCACTCTACTCGCCATCTCAGGCGAGGCGGCACGACGTCCGCCCGGGGCTAACCGGTTGGGCGCAGGTCAACGGCCGCAACGCGCTGTCCTGGGAAAGCAAGTTCGACCTTGACGTGTGGTACGTCGATCATGCCAGTGTCTGGCTAGACATCCGCATCTTGTTCTTGACTGTGCTCAAGGTGGTGCGACGCAGCGACATAAATGCCGAAGGCTCGGCAACGGCGGAAAAATTCCGAGGTTCGCAGTGAGTGCCAGCCTTGCAATTGCAGGCGCCGGCGGCCACGCCCGGGTGGTGGCAGACACCGCTGAAGCGCTGGGTTGGACCGTGTCCCTGTTCGACGACAACTTGGCCGGGCAGCAGTCGGGGCCATGGTGCGTTGCGGACACCCTGTCCTGGCTTATGACCCACCCCGACCACTTCGACAATTTCGTGGTGGGAATCGGCAACAATTCCGTACGACGCCGGATACAGCAAGAAATCATCAGCCGCGGCGGACGCCCGGCGACCCTGGTACACCCGATGGCCTGGTGCAGCCCACGGGCGACCCTGGGGGCCGGCTCCGTGATGTTTGCCGGAGCCGTCCTCAACGCCGGAGCCGTTACGGGGTCGGCTTGCATCCTCAACACCGGCGCAACGGTCGACCATGACTGCCTCCTGGCCGATGCAGTGCACGTATCGCCGGGAGCACACCTGGCGGGCAGCGTGACGACAGGTGCATGCTGCTGGATCGGTATTGGCGCTGCAGTGCGTCAGCAAATTGTCATTGGTGACAATGCAATAGTGGGCGCCGGAGCGACTGTTGTTGCCGATGTCGCAGCTTCCACCACCGTTGTCGGTACTCCCGCAACTCCATTGGTCAGGTCCTGATCATGCTCAATACGCCGTTCTCGCCGTGGCCCAGCTACACCAGGGAAGAAATCGACGCGGTCGCCGCGGTACTCGCGTCCAACAGGGTCAACTATTGGACCGGCACGCTTTGTCGGGATTTCGAGAATAAGTTTGCCGAGTGGGCAGGTACGCGCTATGCCGTTTCACTCTCCAACGGAACTCTGGCGTTGGATCTGGCTCTCAAGGCACTTCGGATTGGAGCTGGCGATGAAGTCGTAGTGGCGCCGCGAACGTTTATCGCGTCTGCTTCGACAGTGGTCACAGCGGGCGCCGTTCCAGTGTTTGCCGACGTCGATCCCGACACCCAGAACATCTCGCCGGCGACAATACGTGCGGTTCTGACCGACCGCACGAAGGCTATCATCTGCGTCCATCTCGCAGGCATGCCGTGCGACATGGACGGCATCATGGAGTTAGCCAGACAGTACGACCTTAAGGTCATCGAAGATTGCGCCCAGGCCCACGGGGCGACCTACAACGGCCGCAGTGTGGGATCGTTTGGTGACGTGGGCGCCTGGTCGTTCTGTCAGGACAAGATCATGACCACCGGCGGCGAAGGGGGCATGGTGACCACCAATGATCCGGACCTCTGGTCCGCGATGTGGTCCTACAAGGACCACGGCAAGAGCTGGGAAGCTGTCTACGAGCGAGATCATCCGCCGGGCCCCCGTCTGGTACATGACACCTTCGGCACCAACTGGCGGATGCTTGAAATGCAGGCGGCAATCGGCCTGATACAGCTTGAACGCATGCCGGAATGGACAGCTCGTCGGCACCATCTGGCGAGGCGTCTTGCGGAGGCTTGCGCTCCACATCCCGTTGTCCGTGTACCCAATGTGCCGGACGGGGTGCGGCACGCCAACTACCGCTTTTATGCTTTTGTCCGTCCTGAGCATCTGCGGGAGGGCTGGACACGTGACCGCATCATCGAGGAGGTAGTGGCTCGAGGAGTCCCCTGTTATCACGGCTCCGCCTCCGAGGTGTACCTGGAAGCCGCTTTCGACCAGACCGGCTGGCGCCCTGCACAACGACTTCCAGTGGCGCGGGAGCTTGGTGAAACCAGCCTTGCCATGCTGGTGCATCCGACATTGACTGATGATGAAATCGAACTGAGCGCCACCACCCTGCACGCTGTCCTTGCCGAGGCGGGGCAATAAGAACACCGTGCTTCGGGCAATGGGCCTGGCAGCTTTAAGGCGACAAGAGGACAGCATGCTGGATAGCCTGCGACATAACCTAAGCAATCTACCTCGGCTGTGGAAGCGGGTCATCCTGATCGGCTTCGACGTCCTGGCCTTGTCTGCCGTGGTAGTTCTTTCCTATTCCTTGCGGTACGGCACGTGGATCCTGCCCCAGACGCTCGACCAACTCGGGATCGTCTTGTCGGCGCCATTGATCGCCCTTCCTGTGTTCATCCGCATGGGTCTCTATCGAGCCGTTATCCGGTACCTTCCGGAGCGTGCATTGTGGACGATCGTGCAAGCGATGTTGATCTCGGCGGTGGCCTGGGTCGTCCTGATCTTTGTGCTCGAACTTGCTGGTCGCGGCGTCGTGCCCCGCTCCATCCCGTTCATCTATTGGATCTTCGGCACCATCGTGATCAGTGCCAGTCGCTTCGCGGCGAAGCGCTTCCTTGGCCAGGGTGCTGTGGTCGGGCGCCACGAGCGCCCCGTCATCATATACGGCGCAGGAGAGGCTGGGGCCCGCCTCGCATTGGCTCTCCGGCGAGAAGCGAATCAGTACGTCGTGGGCTTCCTGGACGACAACCCAGGCATTCAAGGGCAGGATGTAGCCGGCATCCGTGTCTATGCACCGAGCCAGCTACCCCGTCTGGTCGCTGAATATGACGTGCGCGACGTTATCCTTTCTGTGCCGTCCATGCCGGCTGCGGAACGAACCTCGCTGGTCGCGAAAGTTGGTGGGCACGGCATCAAGATCCGAACCCTTCCCCCCATCGGGGACCTGGTGCAGGGCAAATATGTTGTGAACCAGATCCGCGAGATCGACATCGACGAGCTTCTCGGCCGCTCCTCGGTTCCGCCAGATCCGGAACTGCTACGCGCCATGATCGAGGCCCGGACCATAATGGTCACGGGTGCAGGCGGCTCCATCGGGTCAGAACTGTGCCGGCTGATCGCAAAGGGCGGGCCTCAGCGGCTGGTCCTGTTCGAAGCCAACGAGTTCGCACTCTATCGGATTGAGCAGGAACTGGCTGCGATACCCGAGTTGGCGATCGTGCCGGTTCTTGGTTCGATCACTGACGCAGCATGCGTTGGTCAGGCACTGAAGATGCACAACGTGGAGGTGGTCTTCCACGCTGCCGCGCACAAGCACGTGCCGCTCGTGGAAGCCAATGCTCTCGAAGGCATACGGAACAATGTGGTGGGTACCAAAGTGCTAGCCGATGCTGCCTTCGAGCACGGTGTCTCGAGTTTCGTCCTGATTTCCTCTGACAAAGCGGTGCGTCCGACTAACGTCATGGGTGCAACGAAACGTTGGGCCGAGTTGATCGTCCACCAGAAGGCAGTTGAAGCAGAGCTCAAGGGTACGGGGCAGCGTTTTGCCGCCGTCCGCTTCGGCAATGTTCTCGGTTCCAATGGTTCAGTGGTACCGCTCTTCACGGAGCAGATCGGAAAGGGTGGGCCGGTCACCCTCACCGACGCCGCCATGACCCGCTACTTCATGTCCATTCACGAAGCGGCGGAACTGATCGTGCAAGCCGCGGCCCTGTCCGAGGGGAATGATGTGTTTCTGCTGGAGATGGGCACGCCCGTGCTGATCCGCGATCTTGCAGAAAACCTCATCCGCCTTGCTGGGTTCTCCGTACGAGATGCACAGAACCCCAATGGCGACATCGAGATCGTCGTCACGGGCAAGCGGCCTGGCGAAAAGATGTACGAAGAATTGTTCTACGATGACGCCAACGCTTCAGTGACGCGGCATCCGAAGATCCTGCGCGGCACGAATTCAGATACGGGTAAGCTCGACGTTGCTCAGGCCTTGCAGCAGTTGGAAGGCGCGTTGCAGCAATACGACGAACCGTTGGCACGCCAGATTCTGTTCAGCTTCATTCAGTAAGATGCCGACTAGAACAGCGGCAGAGCCATAGGATGCTCGCGCCAGTCGGGCGCCAGCACGGCTGTAAACGATGCGGGAAGGCGTGTCGGGCCCTCCACCCGCTCGATTGCGAGCACGCAATCAGCCAAGTGACTCGGCACCGAGATGGTCGCCAGGTGTTGGGTGGCGCGATAGAAGGCCGGTACAATAACCTGTCCCGGCGCTGCTTCGGTCCCGGTGCTTCCGACTATTGTCTCGTCCAAGACCTGCCAGGCACCGCGGTTCTCGTAGCCGAGAGAGAGCGGAACGTCGGACTGCGGGCATTCCTCGCCGCCCAGAGACACTATCAGGCGGTCAACTGAAGCCACTACCTGCCACTGCACCGCTATGGGCAAATCCGAACCATGCATGCTGTCGGGTTCTCCCAACACGAGCGCCAGATGCTCAGCCGGAACCGGTATCGTGAACACCGCCATCTCGTCATCCGATGTCGGTTCGCTGCCGATTGGTTGCCTAGGAGCCCGAAGCAGACCCTCGATCTCCTGGTGCATCGCGGCGTTCTGATAGCCCCACAAAGCGGTGTACGTCACAACCACCAGGCCGCAGAACGTGGCTGCCCCGAGGGCGAACATCCGCATCCGAGGCATTACCGATTTCGGCCTAGTGAGCACCTGTATAAGTGCCAGCAGACCGAGCACCCACATGAATTCTAGATGAAACAAGTGGCGCATGGAAAACTGGAGCGCCGTGTACCCCAGCAGAACGCCGAACCCGATCAGCAGGGCTAGAGCTTCGCGCGGGCGGTGATTGACGGCCCGCAACATGAAGGCCGCAGCACCCAGCAAGCCCATGGGGATGATCCAGATATGACCCAGCAGGCTATAGGCACGAGCGAGCAAACCGGGAAAGGCAATCGTGATGCCGCTGGGATCGAGAGTATTGCGGCTTTGCTCGGCCAGTGCGGGATAGGCCAATATCCATCCCGCGGCCTTGAGCGCGCGCGTCGCCAGATCAGCAATGAGCAGGTCGGCCCGTCCGGCCAGGTATTCAGTGGATCGGCTGAGTGCTTGGGTGAAGCCGTAAACAGGCTGGCCCTCCCCGGCGATCCACTTGGTGCTGGTACTGCCCATATCTGCAGCGATGGCTGAAAGCGTCAGTTCATCCGAATACTTCGACCCCCATGAATAGACCGTCGGGCCTACATCGAGGTAGTCATTGAAGGGGTCGGTTGCACCCTCCATCATCATCGCTCCAAGGCCGCCGCTGGCGCCTCCGCCACTCGTAAAAACTGGCACTCCCGCGGTCAGGGTCAACCCAGCGAAGAGGGTGCTTGCTACAACCCTGCTCCACCATTTCGAAGGGGACGAGCCTATCAGCAGCAGGACCATTCCCACGGGGAGCAGTACCACGATGTCGGATCTGAACCCGTAGCCAAGCCCGATCACCACGCCGGCCGACGCTGCCCACCCCAATAGCCCGCGCAGACTTGTCGCCCTCATGGCGAGCACCAATAGAACAAGTGCCCAGACGAAGAAGGGAGCCTTGGCGAAATCCCGCAGGTAAACGGCCAAGGTGAGCGCGCTGCCCGACAAGGTTAGGAGCACTCCACCAGCGACAGCGGACAGGCGTGGAAAGAACAAGCGAACCAGCACGAAGCACCCCGCGGCGTAGGCCGCGTAGAGGATGCCGATCAGCGGCAGGAGCGCTAAGTAACTGGGCGAGAAGAGCCGCCAGAGCCAGCTTGTCACCAAAGCAAGATAGAGATGCCCCTGGGCGAATAGCCCTGCCGGACCCGCTTGCTGTGTCAGGTCAAGCGAATCGCAGGATACGCTGTCGGTGCGATAGGCCAGAAAATCGAGGAGAGCCCCGGGAATGGTTCCAGGATGGGCGAAGTCACCGCCACACGCCAGATAGGCCATCTCCGGCATGAAGAACTGATAGAAGTACAGCCGGCCGGTGATCAGCAACGCAGATGCGCCAAGCGCAAAGCCGATCATGCCGAAAGCTAAGGCGCACCACCAGTCTCTGCGAGTTAAGGTCACTGGACCTGTCTGCAAAGCATTTCCACGACTGAAACCACACGTTCCTGAGCACCCTGATCCAAGCCGTGCCACAAAGGCAGGCGGGCCAGACGGTCGGCAGAACTCTCGGTGACCGCCATGGATCCGTGCACCCGGCAATACCTAAGTCCAGCCGGTGAACTATGCAGCGGTACGTAGTGGAACGCTGCACCAATACCGAGTTCGCGCAGGCCACCGAGCAGCGCCGACCTCCGCTCCATCGACGGGACCAGAACGTAGTAGATGTGACCATTGTGTTCACAGTCCGCGGGGACCACGGGTCTCCTCAGCAGTCCCGCTACTTCCAACGGTTCCAGCATATCGTGGTATGCCTGCCACCGGGCGACACGCTCCCGGGTGACCGCCTCGGCGTCCTCGAGTTGCGTCAGCAGGAAAGCTGCAATCAGTTCGCTGGGAAGGTAGGACGAGCCGACGTCACGCCAAGTGTATTTGTCGACCTGGCCTCGAAGGAACTGGCTGCGGTCGGTGCCCTTCTCGCGGATGATCTCAGCACGATGCTCATCAGCAGGGTCGTTAACCAGCAGCGCTCCGCCCTCCCCCGACGTGATGTTCTTGGTTTCGTGGAAGCTGAGGGTACCGAACCGTCCAATACTGCCCAGCGGCCTGCCTTTGTAGCGGGCGCCGACCCCCTGCGCCGCATCTTCCACTACCGCCAGTCCATGGCGCGCCGCGATGGCAAGGATCGCATCCATGTCGCAGGCGACACCGGCGTAGTGCACCACCATGATCGCGCGGGTTCGGAGCGTGATCGCCGCCTCGATAAGCGTCTCGTCGAGGTTGAGCGTATCGGCGCGGATATCGACGAACACCGGTATGGCCCCCCGCAGCACGACGGCATTGGCAGTCGACACGAAGGTGAACGACGGCATGATGACTTCATCGCCGGGGACCAGATCGAGCAGCAAGGCAGCCATCTCGAGCGCTGCTGTACAGGAGTGGGTCAGCAACGCGGTGTGGGCACCGGTCTGCCGCTCCAGCCACTCGTGGCAGCGACGGGTAAAGCCTCCATCTCCGGAAAGATGGCGCGCCGTCAGCACTTCCTGCAGATTGGTCAGCTCACGCTCGGTCAGGTGAGACCGGTGAAACTTGATTTCTTGGTTCACTTATTGATCCGCAATTCGGCGCAGCAACGAAGGGCTAGCGCTCCGATTCCCCGGATTACAGCACAGTTTTGGCCGGCGGATGTCCAGCAGGTTTGGCGCCATTTGTCTTGTATTTTCATAGGACCGCCGACCGGCATCAGCACTAACATGAACGACCTATACGGTCTTCCCCTGCGTCTCCAGTGGACGCTTAGCGACGACAAACCGCGAACCACCTGCAGGAAATCTGACGCCGATCGCGATCAGGAAGCGTTCGAACGTCATGACTCTCTCAAGCACCAGATTGAGCAAGGCGGGGATTTGGAATTCCTTGCGAGGGTCGAACTCGCTTTCCGTTCTGTTGGTGACACGAGAAGCAAGCATCAACGGCAACAAAATGGAAACGAAGGACGTGGTGAGCTCGATCGCAAAGCCGGCTGCCTCGATCTTGCCGTGCAACTCGCTGGCGCTGTATCGCCGAACATGGCAGGCGTAGTCATCCGCCTGGCTCCACAGCCACTGGTGCTGGGGCACCGATAACAAGGCGATACCGCCGGGCCTGACCGCCTGGAACAGTTGCCCAAGCACCTGCTCGTCTTCCGCGATGTGCTCGATAACGTCAAGCGCCGCTACCACATCGAATTCTTCGGTGTGCGGAATGCGGCGTGCATCCATTTGCACGAGTTCCACGCCTGGCAAGCGTTTAGCCGCATGGTGCAGTCCTGCGACGAAGATTTCGCTCCCCACCAACCGGGCACCGGGAAACGCTCGCTGAAGGCTGCCGAGCACGTAACCTGTTCCACAACCGACCTCCAGCAGGGAGGAAAAGCTTGGCGCAAATCGGCGGACTGCCCACTCTATAAGGGCGCTCCTGGCTCGAAACCAGAAGCTCGATGACTCCAGTTCGGCAAGGTGCTCGAAGGATTCTGCCTTGAACCCGCCACCCGCGTGAGCCAGGTCCGGGGCCCAAGCCACGTACCCGTCAACGGTGTCAGCTTCAAACCCGCAGACAAGACAACTGGTGGCATTGGATCGCAACGGGGCCTTGCAGTCTGGACACAGGATCATCCGGCGGCCCCCGGGGGGGTACGGGTGCGGAAAACCAGATAGTTGAGTGCCACGAACAGGTACGCTGCCACAACAATGATCGCGGCTGCCTGCACCAGCTGATGGGAAAAGCCAAGCTGATCCACGAGAATAGCGAGAAGCAGGTAGTTCAGTCCGTAGCCCATGGCGTGGCACACTATATATCCAGCAGCACTCCGCCAAAGGTTTCCGCTGTGCCGGAATGTCCATTGCCGATTGCCGACAAATCCGAGCAGTACCCCGACGCCATAAAGCATCGTCATCGCGAGCTTGGGTGCGACGCCATAGAAGGTAATCGTCAGGTAGACAAGATAGCCGGCCAGGTTTGTACCCACTCCGACAAGAGCAAACCGAAGCAGTCGGCCCAGTGAGGAATCACGCATCAAGGCATTTCCAGCACTGCCAAGCCAAAGCCGCTCTCCCCATACCCGTTGCCGTTGTAAAGCATCAGGATCTGGTTTCGGTGCGAAAACACAAAGGGGTATTCAACCATGCCGGCGTCCCAGCCGGTGTGAGAGACATCGAGATCGCCTGCTGGGTCGCTGCGCCAGCTAGCTCCATCCTCGCTCACCGCATGGCCAATGCGATAGGTCTCACCGGATCCACTCCGATATGAAAACCACATGTGGAGTGATCCACCAAGCTTCAGCACCGCGGGACGCGAGAACGCCTGAGCTTCACCAATGTGCCAAGGCACTGCCGCGCCTGCCGAGCGTTGCCAGACCTCGCCGTCAGCGGACCAGGCGTGCTTTATCACATGGATCATCTCGTCATTCCCCGCGTTCCAGGACAAGGTGGAACCATACCACATGTGGAACCCGTCCGCGCCGCGCTGAACCCACGGATAGGAAAGGCTAACCGGATCATCGTCGGTAAGCCCCAGAAATGGGGTCGTGTCTGCCAAACACATGGTCAGGTCGTCCGCCAGCCTCAGGCGTCCGATCTCCCCTCGCCAGTGCTGTCCAACTGGGACCTGCCACCCCATAAACAGGACATATCGGGTGTCGCCGACAGCATAGCAACTGCCGATACTCACACCCGCTTCGTAGAACGTGCCCGGTTCGCCATGGACGAACACCGGCTGATCGTACTCGGCGATCACCTGCCTCTTGGCGATGTCGATATCCACGCGGCCAACGGAAGAGCGGTTCTGATCGTCCCTTCCGCTGAAAAAGACGGCGAAGCTATCCCCCTCAAGGGGAACAGCCAGCGGGTTTGCAGCATGAGTAACAAGTTTGGGGTGCAGAGGTCTCGGCTTGTAGATCCGACCCAGCTTCGTCCACTTCATGCTTAGATCCGGCGCAAACGCGAACTGGGCACGCGGGACCGTTCCGTCGCTGCACCGATATAGACACCGTCCTCAGCGGCGTCTTCCAGTATCAGCGCGCCTGCTCCAATGACGCATCGCGGCCCGATGGAGATATGGTCGCGCAGCGTAGCGTTCACGCCGATGAAGCAGCTTTCTCCAATCGTGACGCCACCTGACACCACGATGTGAGACGCCAGGAAACAATGATCCTCAATGCGAGCATGGTGCCCAATGTGATTGCCGCTCCAGAGAGTTACATTGTCACCGACTACGCAGAATGGCTGAAGGGTGTTGTCCTCCAAAATGAAGCAATTCTCGCCAATCGCCCCGTCGTTCAGAATGCTGGCGCGGGAACTGACATAGCTTGCCAATCCGTAGCCTAACGATTTTGCTGCGGAGTATTTCTCGCGTCGCACCTGGTTGAGCTTGCTGTAGCTGAGCGCGACGAACATGTCGTGCATGCTTGGCGAAAAATGCTGCGTGACCTCCTCGAAGGCGACGACCGGCAACCCGCAGAAGATGTCGCTAGTCAGGTATTCTCGGTCAACGACGAAACCAACGACCTCCTGATCAGTGTCGGTACTGAAATAGAAGTGGGCGAGTTGGGCGATATCGCCGGTGCCGAAGATGACCAGCTTCTTCTTCATGCCTTGCGCACCAGGATCGTGAACTCGTACAGGCCATAATCATGCAGCAGGGCGACGTTACGGGCATACCGCCGCTTGCATAGATCGAACATACCGGCAGGCGAGGCATAATAAAGATCGGGGCGCATTTTACCGGGATCCGAATAGCTCGTCAGGCAGTTGAACGCGAAGCCACGGCGGCTGCTTCGGTCGAGGGTATCCAGCACCTTCCCGACAATCTGGTCCCACTCTTCAACAGAATGGTCGAGTTTCACATTGAGGATTCCGCTGCCGACGCTGTAGTCGGCTACCTGCGGCGGTTCATCTGTGCACTGAAAGACGGCGTTGCTGGCACCGTGATAGCGATGCTGCGCAGCCTCGATCATTGCCGCTGAGACATCCTGACCAAAATACCGCTCGATCGGAAAGGCGCGATCGAGATACTCGAACATGGCACCATACCCGCAGCCCAGATCGTTGATGCTGAACGGCTGATCGATGTCCATTAGCTTTGTCAGCTGAGCGAAGCGTAGGACCTGACTTTCCTCACTGTTCCAGTCAACGCCGCGAGGCGTCTGTCCGTGCTCCGCCAACTTGTTGGAATAGTAGCTCGCGATCTTATCCAGCGGGTCAACCATCATTCTGCCGATGCACATGCCGGACAATGGTGTACGGGCGTCGCTTGCTCTCCGAGTAGATCTTGGAGAGGTATATGCCGACGACGCCAATGAAAGAAATGATTAGCCCGCCGAGAAACCAGATCGAGGCCATCACCGACGTCCACCCGCTTGGCGGGGTTCTGACAACCAAATAGTGGCCGACAAGGTAGGCGATATAGGCAGCGGCGAACAACAGGATCGTCAGGCCGCAGTAGAACACGGCGATCAGGGGAGCGTTGCTAAAGGACGTTACCGAATTGACCAGCAGGGACAGCTTGCTGCGCAGCGTGTAGGTCGTCTCGCTCGAGACGAGCTTCCGCACGGGCAAGGGGCGCTGATCGAATCCGGTAATCAGCCACAGGCCGGCGATGAAGACCTCACGTTCATCGTGTCGCAGCAACGCGTCGACATATCGCCGCGACATAAGCCGAGCCGTCACGATGTTCTCGGGCAACTGAAGGCCCGTCATCATCCTGAAGACCACGTAGAACCACCGCCCGCTCCAACGCTCGAACCAGGTTCCCCGGCGCGACACCTGTACACCGAACACCACGTCGCAGCGGTGCGCCTCCATCTCCTGTTCGAAGGCAGCGAGCCACTCCGGCTCCTCCTCGAGATCGCTGTCGATGAGAAAGACCCGCTCACCCCGGCTTTGCGCAAGGCCTGTCATCATGGCCTTGTGGTGCCCGAAGTTGCGCGAAAGATCGACTACAACGACGTGCGGGTTTGCCCGGCTTACGGCGACTGCGCGCTCCAGACTATCGTCCGGCGACCCATCATTGACCAGGATGATCTCGTAGCTGTCGCCCACACTGGCCTGGGCGACTGCCTCGGCTCGCCGACAAAACTCGTCAACATAGCTGGCAGAACGATACAGGGTAGCGACGATGGACAGCTTCATCGCGGAATTCCGTCGGGATTTGCGCGGGAATCAGGCGCCTTCATGTAGGAACGTGCTGCCGGCCCGACATTGAAGATCAGGTCCAGGATCGTCACCGCGTGAGTAAACGGCGAAAACTGCTGGGGATAGGGAGGGTAGCGGTCATAGTTCATCCACTCCAGCGAAATGCCGGCGTCGGCAAAGCGCTCGGCCTCGATATATGCTGCAGCCGTTGGACCTGAAAGATAAGTTGTGGCGCCGACTGCTTGACAGAGTTTGACCAGGCGCTCCGTCTGGCCACCATACTTGCCGAGTTCATCGGAAAAGACGAACTTGGTCGAAAAGCCGAGCCAGTCCGAGATGGCGCGCATGAACATCACGTTGATCTCGCTCAGACTCTCCATGTCCCGTGCGCGAGCGTAAAGATCGTACACCCACGCCCGATTGCCTTCCCAGTGCGGGGCGCGGCTGTAATTATACTCCAGGCTACGCCAGTGCTTGTCGACGAAAGGCTGCGATATCTGCACCTCCTTGATGGCCTGGAAGCGGTCACCCCGCGTGAGAACCGGGATGGTCATCCACTTTGGTCCAGAGGCGGTCAAAATCTGATTGCGATTGTGCCAATGCGCTTTGGCATACTGGACGTCATCATAGATGATGAAAAGGTCCACCGACCCGATGATGTCGAAGTAGCCCTTCCATGGCACATAACACGATTGCACAATAGCAACGCGTCGTTCTGGGGGTTGAGTCATTCGCTGTCGCTGTCTCTGCGCATACGATTGCGCCGGGCATCGATGCCATTTATCTGAGCCCCGGATACACTCGGTTCTCCAGCGGGTAAAGACAAACAAGGGGGCGATGTGAAGGCAATCATTCTGGCGGGCGGCACCGGCTCACGCCTCTACCCCCTGACGCGTGTTTCGAGCAAACAGCTCCAGGCCGTCTATGACAAGCCGATGATCTACTATCCGCTGACCGTACTGATCGCTGCGGGCATCCGGGAATTCTGCATCATCTCGACGCCTGACGACCTGCCGCGCTTCAGGAGCCTGCTCGGCTATGGCCACCAGTGGGGCATCAGCATAGAGTACCGCGAGCAGACCAGACCGCAAGGCATAGCGCAAGCGTTCCTGATCGCCGAGACGTTCATCGGCAGCGAGAGCATCGCGCTGATGCTGGGAGACAACATCTTCTTCGGGGGCGACGCCTTCCCCAGGGCGATGGCAGAGTTCACCGACGGCGCCACCATCTTCGCTTACCAGGTGAAGCGACCGCAGGACTACGGTGTTGTCGAATTCGATCGGACTGGGCGCGTCTTGTCTATCGAGGAGAAGCCGGCCGCCCCCAAATCCCAGTTCGCCGTGCCCGGCATCTACCTCTACGACAACCAGGCGGTAGGCATCGCGAAGGCTCTGCGGCCCTCTGACCGGGGTGAACTGGAAATCACCGACCTCAACCGTCAGTACCTGGCGCAGGATCAGCTCCGCGTCCGTCGCCTCAGCCGGGGATTTGTCTGGCTGGATGTGGGCACGAGCAGCGCCCTGCACGAGGCGTCCGCCTACATCGAGACAGTCGAGCGCAGGCAAGGGGTCAAATTGGGCTGTCCGGAAGAAGCTTCGCTGACGCGTGGGTTCCTTGACCTTGCGGGCTTCCGTGCAGTGGTTGAGAAGATGCCCAACTGCGAATACCGACAATATCTGGAGGCGGTCGTGGCCGAGGCTGAACGGCCACACTAGTCACGTTCTACAACTACTGCAGATCATTCCTTGACCGTCGTCCGGATTCCCCGGGGGCGAGCAAACTTCCCCGCTCCACAGCCTGAGGTTCTCGCCTGCCTGCGCACCCAGCGTGAGGCACTCCTTTCCCTCGCTGCAAAGCCTCCACCCGCTTGCCGTCATCCCCGATGCGGCAAGTTCGAGGCTGTTGAGCGGGGGGAGTTGCGGCCGGTAGGTCCAGCGGCCATCCTTGAGCACAGCATCGTCGGGCAGATCGATACCGGCGCCTGAGCTCTCGACGCTGGCCTCCACCAACTGCAGTCCGGCATCAGTGACCTGCCACTCCTCCTGCCACTGGGTGCGTTCGACGGAGTGGGTCCATTCGAGCGTAAAGCTGGAGACGGCGAGCGCCGTCACCACGCCGGCCGAGGCGATGCAGAGCATCATGGCACCGTGGCTGCGTGGCGGCGCCGTGTCCGCCACCAGTGCTGGCCGATGAACAGGGCAGCAGCGGCGAACCCAACTTCGTCGGTGAGCGGCAGGGCCAGCATCAGCAGCACTCCAATTCCGAAGGCGCCCAGCCGCTCAATCACATTGGCGGGTGCGAACAGGTAACCCACTACCGCTACGCCCCACAGGCCGATCGCCAACACCGTCTTGGTGAGGATGTAGACGACCTCCACCGGATAGCCGAACTGCGTAGCGATGGCGCCACCATCCTGCAGCATCAGCGAGGGGGTGTAGACGGCCATGAACGGCACGATGAACCCGGCTGCGGCGAGCTTGGTCGCCTGCAGGGAAATCTTCAGCCCGGAGGTCTTCGCCATCGGGGCGGCCGCGAAGCAGGCGAGCGCAACGGGTGGCGTCAGGTCGGCCATGATGCCGAAGTAGAACACGAACATATGGCTGACGAGGAGCGGCACGCCGAGTTCCAGCAGAGCGGGCCCGGCGAGCGACGAGGTGATGATGTAGTTGGGGATGGTCGGGATGCCCATGCCGAGCACCAGGCAGGTGAGCATGGTCAGCACCAGCGACAGGAACAGGTTGTTCTCGCCGATCTGGATGATAGCGCCGATAAAGGTCGAGGCGATGCCGGTCAGGGTCAGCGTACCGATGACAATGCCGACAATGGCGCAGGCAATGCCCACCGGCAGCGCGTTGCGGGCGCCCTCGGCCAGTGAGTCGCGCACGATCAGCAGCGTTTCCCGACCACCGCGCACCACGAGGCAGGCGGCGACCAGCGCCCAGATGACGATCACCAGGAGGTTGACCCCGTAGCGGAGAAAGGCGGCAGACGCCAATCCCAGTGCGATCCAGAAAACGTAGCGGAACACGCGCGGCCCGATCGCTGCCGCCAGGGGCGTGCCGAGGATCAGCACCACGACCAGCGCCAGCCCCATGGTTCCGGCAAAGATCGGGGTGTACCCCGCGAACAGCAGGTAGACGAGGGCGGCGAGCGGCAGCACCAGCGGCCAGTGGTCACGAACCGCATGCCAGGGATTGGGCAGTTCGGCCCGGCTCATGCCGCTGAGATTGGCCTTTCCGGCCTCCAGATGCACCACCCAGAAGCAGGTGCCGAAATAGAGGATGGCGGGAATAATGGCGGCGGTGACGATGCTGGCATAGGGCACATCCAGCGTCTCGGCCATGATGAAGGCCACCGCGCCCATAATGGGCGGCATGATCTGCCCGCCCATGGACGAGGTCGCCTCGACGCCGCCCGCAAAGGCGGAGCGGAAGCCGAACCGCTTCATCAGCGGGATGGTGAATTGGCCGCTCGCGACCACATTGGCGACGCCTGAGCCGGATATCGTGCCCATCAAGGCAGAGGACAGGGTGCAGACCTGTGCAGGGCCGCCCCGCCAGCCCCCGACAAGGCCGAGCGCGAAGTCGTTGAACAGCCGGATCATGCCGGCGCGCTCGAGAAAGGCGGCGAACACCACGAAGATGAAGATATAGGCGGCCGAGACATAGACGGGCGTGCCGTAGATGCCTTCGGTGCCGAAGCCGAAATGCTCGACGATCTGGGCGAAGTCGTATCCGCGGTGAACGAACGGGCCGGGCATGTACTGGCCAAAGAAGCAGTAGGCGAGAAAGAGCCCGGAGATCACGGCAAGCGGCCAGCCCATCAGGCGCCGTGCTGCCTCGAACACAAGGGCGATGGTCACCGCACCGACGACGAGGTCGAGCTGGGTCAGGAAGCTGCTGCGGCGCAGCAGATCGGCATAGAAGACCCAGTTGTAGATGCCGGTGAGAAAGCCCAATACCGCGAGCGTCCAGAACAGCACCCGCCCGAATGTGGTCCTGGCCACCAGGTTGCCGATGAGTCCGAATCCGAGCAGCAGCAGGAAGCCGACATGCATGGCCCGCACCACCTGGCTCGGCAGCGTGCCATAGGCGGCGGTCCAGAGCTGAAACAGCGCAAAGGCGATGGCTATTCCAAAGGCTACGGTGCCCATGATGCCGGTGCCGAAACCGGGCGGCAGGCCTTCTACATGTTCCTCGGCGCCCGGCGCGCTTTCCAGCGCTGTCGGTGAAATGGTCACTCGAGTTTCCTCCCAGAACTCGTGGTCGATACCAGGCCCGGAGCATCTCTGCTCCGGGCCGATGCAAGCCTCAGAGCAGGCCGGCTTCGCGATAGTAGCGCTCTGCACCCGGGTGCAGCGGGATCGACAGGCCTTCGGTGGCCTTGGCCGGATCAATGGCTGCGGCCGCGGCGTGGGAGGCCTGGAGACGGTCCAGGTTCTCGAACAGCAGCTTGGTCATCTGGTAGGCGACCTCGTCGCTGACCCCGGCATGGGACACCAGGATGTTGCCGATGGCGGCCGTCGGCACGTCTTCGTCCTGGCCGTCATAGGTGCCGGCGGGGATGACGCTGGGCACGTAAGGCGCGCCGATGCTCTCCACCACCTCAGCGGGAATGGCGACGATGTTGATGTCCATGGTCGCGGTCAGGTCCTTGATGAAGGCAACGCCGAGACCGGACGACTGCAGGGTGGAATCGAGCTGGCGGTTCTTGATCAGCTCGGCAGACTCCGCATAGGGCAGGTATTCGAGCTTGCCGAGATCGTCATAGCTCATTCCCGCAGCTTCAAAGATTGCGCGGGCGTTGAGCTCGGTTCCCGAGGCCGGCGCGCCAACAGACATGGACTTGCCGCGAATGTCCTCCAGCGTCTCGATGCCGGACTCGGCGCTGGCGACGATCTGCACGTAGTTGGGGTAGATCGCGGCGATGGCCCGCAGCTCGGTCAGTGGCTGCGGGAAACCGGCTTCTTCGAGACCTTCCCAGCCGGATTGGACGGAATCGCCCAGCGCGAAGGCCAGCTCGCCCTTGCCCTGCTGCAGCAGGTTCAGGTTTTCCACCGAAGCCTTGGTGGCCTGGACCTGGGTGCGGCTGCCCTCGATGTTCTCTGCGTAGATTTCCGACAGCGCCACGCCGAGCGGATAGTAGACGCCGGACGTACCGCCGGTGAGAATATTGATGAACTCCTGCGCGCCTGCGGCAGCGGTGCCGCCCAGGGCCAGCACCGTACCCGTCAGCAGGCCGGCAAGACGACGGTTCAAGGCAAACGACATGCGGTTTCCTCCCTTGCATGTTTTGTGGTCCCGCGCCTCCTCGCGACAGGGACGTCCGCTGAGTTGCAACCCGTGTGCCAAGTCGCTCGCACGGCATTCTCTGGAGTTCCGCGGGCACGCGTGGCAGATTCCCGCCCGATCCATGTCCCCGCGAGCGGACCTTTGCCCGAAGCTCAGGCCGGCACCCGTAGCCCGTAGCGGGCAATCTTCTCGTTGAGCGTCCGCCGCGGCAGCCCCAGACGGTCGGCAGCGAGGGAGGTGGAACCATCCGCCTCACGAAGGGCCTGCTCGATAGCGGCAGCTTCGAACCGGGCGACCCGCTCAGGAAGGCTGGCGGCAGCCCCCTCCTGCCGGGCACCGCGCTCCAGTCCGAGCACTGATCGTTCCGCGATCGCCTTCAACTCGCGCACATTGCCCGGCAGGTCCGAGCCTTCTATGCAGGCCGGGGCCGGCCACATCTGCCGCTCGGGAAGACCGAAGCGTCGCGCTGCAGCCGCGGCAAACAGGTTGAACAGCAGCGGCACGTCCTCGCGCCGCTCTCTGAGCGCCGGGACGGTGAGTTCCACCGTTGCCAGGCGGAAGTAGAGATCGGCCCGGAAGCGGCCGGCCTCGCTCTCGGCCCTCAGGTCCACCTTGCTCGCCGCCACGAAGCGGACGTCGATGGAGCGCGGCTTGTTGGTGCCGAGCGGCTCGACCACCCGCTCCTGGATGGCCCGCAGAACCTTGGCCTGCAGCGACAGCGGCATCGACTCGATCTCGTCGAGGAACACCGTGCCACCGCGGGCGAATTCGAGCTTGCCGACGCGCTCGCCGATCGCGCCGGTGAAGGCGCCGCGGGCATGACCGAACATCTCGCTTTCGAACACGCTCTCCGGCACCGCGGCACAGTTGATGGCGACGAACTGCCCATTGGAGCGGCTGCCGAAATCGTGCAGTGCGCGCGCGACTACCTCCTTGCCGGTGCCGGTTTCGCCGGTGATGAGCACGTCCACGTCAACATCGGCCAGGTGCAGGATCGAACGGCGCAGGGTCTCCATGACGGGGGTGATTCCAACCAGCCGGTTATCGAGCTCCGATCCCCCTGCCGCCTGCCGCAGCCGATTGATCTCGCGCCCAAGCCGCCGGCGTTCGACCGCCCGGTTGAGTATCGCCACCAGGTGGTCGGCCCCGTAGGGCTTTTCGATGAAGTCATAGGCGCCGGCCTGCATGGCCTCTACCGCCAGTGGCACATCGCCGTGCCCGGTGAGCAGCACCACCGGCAGGTCGGGCGCGGCCTCCTGGAAGTGCTTCAGGACCTCGATGCCGGTGAGTTCCGGCATCCGCACGTCGGTTACGACGCAGTCCACCTGGTGCGGATCGATCCGCTGCACCGCGGCGTCGGGCGAGGTGAACGTGGTCACGCAGAACCCGTTCACGGCCAGCCACTCCTTCGCTGCCTCGCAGAGTTCGGGTTCATCGTCGATGAAAGCGATGCTGCCCCCGCTCATGCGTCCTCCTTCTGTTTCGCCGTCGCTCGCGCCGCGTGCAGGGGCAGCGAGACACTGGCAATGGTGCCGCCGCCACTCCGCGGCGCGAAGCTCAACGCCCCTCCGAACTCCTCGAGCAGCGTCCGCGAGATCGACAGGCCCAGTCCGAGGCTCTCGCCAGTCTCCTTGGTGGTGAAAAACGGTTCGAACAGGCGCTCCATAACCGCGTCGGGGATGCCACGACCATGATCGGCGATCTCCACCATCAACCCAGTGCCAGCGCTGGCGGCACGGACATGCACATGGGTGTTGCCCGCCGCGCCGGTCGCCTCGATGGCGTTCAGCAGTAGGTTGATGAAGACCTGTTCGAGCCGCACGGCATTGCCGGACACTGACGGCAGTCCGGCGGGGACGGCCTGTTCGATCACGATACCCGCGTCTCGAGCCTGCGGCGCGACGATGTCGAGGGCCGCCTCGATGACCTGCCCGATCTCGACCGCTTCCGGGGGACCCGGGTCGCGGCGGGACGAAAAGGTCCGCAGGTGCTTCACGGTCCGCTGCATGCGCCCCAGCAGCCGCCGGGCGTTGCCGAGATTGCGCTGCACTTCGCCGGTGGCGCTGCGTTCGGCATGAAGACCCGCAGCCGCCAGAGTGTTGTCGAGCGCCGAGAGCGGCTGGCTGACCTCATGAACAATGGCGGCGGACATCCGCCCAAGGGCGGCCAGCTTGGCGGCGTGGATCAGATTCTCTTGGGTCGCGCGCAGCTCGGCCTCGGCGCGGCGGCGCTCCTCCACCTCGCGGGCCAGTTCCTGCGTCCGTTCCGCCACGCGCCGCTCGAGGGTGGCGTGCTGATCCAGTTTCAACCGCACATATTGCTGACGCTGCCGTGCCAGCACCAGCGCGCCGATACCCACCATCGACAGCAGCCCCGCCACCCCGCCGATCAACGCGGCCTCGCGGCGCACCGGCTCCAGCGGCAATGCCGAGAGCAGTTGCCAGCCATCCGGCTCGATCCCGCGCAGCCTGAGCAGGTACGTCTCGCCCGCATTGTCGATCGTGAGCCCTTCCCGACTGCTGGCAGGTCCCCGCGTCAGCGGCTCCGCTTCGCCGAGATCAACCCCGTCGTAGCGGCGCTCGGTCAGCAGGACGGCGATGGTGTCGGCGTCCAGCGCATGCATTGGCCGATAAAGCCATTGCGGTTCGCCGGACAGGAACACCACGCCCTCGCCGTCAGCGATGGCGCTCATCTCACCGGCGGCGGCCCAGGTGACGCTCAGCGGCGACATGTCCACTTTCGCCACCACCACGCCCAGCGGACGTCCGTCGTGGTCCAACCGGCTGGTCAGGAAATATCCCGGTTTTCCGGTGGTGACGCCGACCGCATAGAACCGTCCACTGCCAGTTGCCAACGCGTCCGTGAAGTAGGGTCGAAAGGCGTAATTATGCCCGACGAAGCTGCCGGGCTCCTGCCAGTTGCTGGCTGCCAGGGTCTCGCCCTCGAGGTCGAGCACATAGAGTTCGTCCGCGCCGGAGCTGTCGCGCACGGCCTCGAGATAGTGGTTGGCAGCGGCGATGGCATGGCCGTCGCCCGGCGCCAGCAGCATGTCGCTGATACGCCGGTCCTGCCCGACCACGCTGGGAAGATAGCGGAAGCGTTCGATCTCGCTTTCGACGGCCCTCAGATTGAGGGTCAGCCGATCGCCCACTTGCCGCTCGAGTTCGCCGAGCTGCCGCTGGTACGCGAGCCAGCCGGCGGCAAGCGCTACCCCGCACACAAGCAGCGTTGCTACGATGGCGAGCCACGCATGTCGTCGTATCGAGCCTGTCACTCCGGGCCCTCCCCGGCACCATCGTGTCTGAAGACGAGGGTGGGGGAGAAACGGCTCGGTTGCAATGGCCAAGCTCTTGATCCGTCACGCAGCATCTAACGCTCGGGGCATGTGTTAACGGTTCGTTCGCCAGAACGTGCGAGCGTCTTGGCGGGGCCAAAAACGCAAGTCACAACTTGACCGCGCAATTCTTCTATTCGTTGATCAACCCGGCAATCGCAGGGGTGCTGAGCGCTGCCTTTGCAGCGCTGTGGCTGTTCCGTCCCGGCGAAGGCTACCTCGCCCTTCTTGCCGGCTCGTTCCTGTTGTGCGGGTTCGGCTTCGCCGCCAACGATGTGCTGATGTTCCCCGAGGGGCCGGTGCTTCGCCTGGTGGTGAATGCCTCGTTCTTCGCCGCCGTTCTTGGCATCTGCATCAGTGCCCTGGATCGGGTGCGGGCGCCCGTTCCGGTGCTGGGATACGCAGCGGTGTACGCTCTCGTGGCCACTTTCTTCTGCTGGTTCCTCTTTGTCACCCCGTCGATGGAGGCACGCGTCCACGTCATGCATGTGGGCCTGGGGACCCTCTCGGCGATGACCGTGCGACAACTGCTCGCTGCACGCCCCGCCACTTTGCTCGACCGCTTCTTTGTCGGCCTGGGTGTGTTCAGCGTCGGGCTGGCAGTGATCCGCAGCGCCGCCGTGCTGGTGAAGGGGCTCAATACCAGCCCCGATGCCCCCATCCAGGTCTCGCCCTACTGGGCCACCGTGCAGGCGATTACACCCGCCGTCGCGATCGCGGTGGCCATCATCTTCATGGTGGCGCTGGCCGCCCGGCTGTTCGGCGAACTCCGCAGGCAGGCTGACCGCGATTATCTCACCGGCCTTCTGAACCGGCGGGGGTTCGACCAGCGTGTGCTGCCCGCGCTCAGATCAGGGTCGGCAACCGGAGCCGCGGCCCTGTTGGTCCTCGACATCGACGATTTCAAGCAGATCAACGACAGCTTCGGCCATGCCGCCGGCGATGAAGTCATCGCTGCGGTGGGTCACGTGCTGGAGCGGCATGGCCGTACCGAGCTCGTTGCCCGTTCGGGCGGCGAGGAGTACGCGCTGTTCTACACGCAAACCACTTGTGACGAGTTGGCGGAGATCGCGGACGACATCCGCATAGGTCTGCGATCCATGCGCATCCCCTCGCTCCCGCGCAGCCGCTCGGTGACCGCCAGCATCGGCATACACCTGCGCCGCCACGCCGAGAGCCTGCGGGAGATGAAGATCCAGGCCGACCGCGCAATGTATCAGGTCAAATCCCACGGCAAGGACGCCGCTCAGATCGGCGCGCCGGAGCGGAAGCCGGTGCCGGTTGGCCTGGGATAAGGGGAGAAACTGGCTGGGGCGCCAGGATTCGAACCTGGGAATGGCGGTACCAAAAACCGCTGCCTTACCACTTGGCGACGCCCCATCCGGTGGCGGTTCCTACACGCTTCGAAGGGGTGCCGCAAGCCAAGCAATAGATCGCGAAATCGCTTGCCGAAGCGCTTGAACGGTCACCAAACCGCAGCTATAACGCCCCGCATCGCGACGGGAACGACGACGTTCCATCCCGTATGTCGCGTCCTGGCGGAGTATAGCGCAGCCTGGTAGCGCACCTGCTTCGGGAGCAGGGGGTCGCGTGTTCGAATCACGCTACTCCGACCAACATGGCCCGGCCTCTCACGAGGCCGGGCTTTTTGTTGGCGGTACCCCTCAGAACGGAAAGCTGACCCAGCCGAAGACCGCCAGCAGCACCAGTGTCGCCACCGCAGAAATCAGCAGCGATCCCACGCAGCCGAGCCGGTTGGAGAACAAAAAGAACATCGGAGCCGCGGTCAGGACGAGCGGTCGGACGGGTCCGGGTTCTTGATGGTGATGTTGGGAGGCTGCCGGGCGGCATCAGTGGTCTGGTCTTCGTCGCTCTCGTTCCGGGACACGAAGCGGAAATCGTTGCTGAGAGTACCCGGCTCGTCCTCGTTGACCTTGACGGCGAGGTTCTGCTTGTCGAGTTCGGCGAACCATTCATCCCAGTCGGTCAGGTACCAGCCGCCATAAGGGTTTACGTCCGGCCCCTCATTGCGCTCGGCATTGAGGGCGTGCTGTCCGAACGTGATCTGCAGCAGCCGGCGGTCCTCGTGGACGTCCGGCGTGTCCATCAGCATCGGGTTGCCGCCGCGGGCTGTTGCCCAATAGCGAATCTCTTCGGGGGAAGTCAAAATCCTGGACATGCGCACATTCTCCTGTCGGGAGGATGAAGCGGCAGCGCCGGTTTGGGTTCCCTGCGCCACCGAGCGGCAATTGCCCGGTTCAGGTACCGGTCGAAACCTGCGGGAGTTGTTCCGGCAGACGCAGGCGCAGGGCTTCCCCTATCCCGATGACCACGGGCCGCGACAGGTCGATGTCGCTGCTGCCAAGCGCCGCCAGCGTCAGGTGCTGCATCTGCTGCTGCGGCCGGCTTACATCGGTTGCAACGACCACCGGCGTACCGCCATCCAGCCCCGCCTCGAGCAATCTGTCGGCCAGCACCGGTGCCGTGCGCCCAGCCATGTAATAGATGTGCGTGGTTGCCGGATCGGCGAGTGCCCGCCAGTCCAGATTGCCCGGCAGGCGCCCGTCCCTGGCGTGGCCAGTGACGAACCGCACTGATTGAGCGCAGTCGCGATGGGTCAGCGACAGCTTCAACTGCGCTGCCAGTGCAAGCGCCGTGGTGATGCCGGGCACCACCTCCACAGGGATACCCTCGCGCTCGAGTTCGGCAAGCTCCTCCCCTGCCCGGCCGAAGATCATCGGATCGCCCGACTTGAGCCGCACCACATGGCGGCCGGCCTTGGCCAGGCTGATCATGGTGCGGTTGATGTCTTCCTGGCGGCAACTGTCGCGCCCGCCGCGCTTGCCGACCAGAATGCGCCTGGCCTCGCGCCGCGCCAGCTCCAGCACCTCGTCCGAAACGAGGTCGTCGAACAGGATCACATCGGCCGCCTGCAGCGCCCGCAATGCCTTGAGGGTCAGGAAGTCGGCATCGCCCGGTCCAGCGCCCACAAGGGTCACCCGGCCCGCCCTTGCTCCGGTCGCTTCGCCGAGCCAGGCAGCGACGTCGGCGCGCGCAGCACCCTTGCGGAAGGCCGCGCTTGCCAGCCGCTCCCAGAAGTCCCGCCGTTCGGCTCCGGGCCGCAGCCGCTCAGTCACCTGGTTGCGCACCTGCCGAGCCAGTGCGGCCCATTCCGCAAGTGCTGCAGGCAACACCGTTTCGATCCGCTGCCGCACTGCCTGGCCGAGGATGGGCGCTGCTCCGGTGGTGGAAATGCCAACCACCACCGGCGAGCGGTTCACCACCGAACCGAACTGGAAATCGCAGAAGGCGGGCTTGTCGATCACGTTGACCGGCACACCCGACCGCCGTGCCGCTGCAACGAAATGGGTGGCTTCCTCTTCCTCGCAGTCGCCGACCGCAAGCGCATAGTCGTCCCAGCCGAGCGTGGCCCAGTGCCGGTCGTGGTGAACCACCACCCCTGCACGTGCAAGGGCCGACATCTCGTCTGACAGTTCTCCTGCAGGCGCGGCGACGTCCACCGTCGCGCCGGTTGCCGCCAGCAGTTCCGCTTTCCAGGCGGCGGCTTCCGAGCCGCCAGCCACCAGCACGCGCTTGCCGGCGAGGGTGTAGAAGACCGGCAGCGTCGACAGCGCCGTCATGCGGGGCCGCGGGGCAGTTGCGGGCATGCGGGGCACTATTCTCATCTGCCGGTCTCCTTCCTTCACGCCTACTCGGCCGCGACGGTGTTGGCGTCGAGGTCCCGCGCGGCGACCGGCTGCGGGCGGCTGGGAGCGGTGCGGCTGTGGGTGGCATAGAGGGTGAGGCCGACAAAAGTCAGGCCTCCGACCAGGTTACCGATGACGGTCGGGATCTCGTTCCAGACCATGTAGTCCCAGAAGGAGAACTGGCCGCCGAGCAGGATGCCCGAGGGGAACAGGAACATGTTCACGATCGAATGCTCGAAGCCCATGTAGAAGAAGACCATCACGGGCATCCACATGCCGAGCACCTTGCCGGTCACCGAGTTCGACATCATGGCGGCGACCACGCCCGTGGACACCATCCAGTTGCAGAGCACGCCGCGGATGAACAGCGTCAGCATGCCGGCGGCGCCATGGGCGGCGTAGCCGAGCGTACGTCCTTCTCCGATGTGACCGATCCGCTCGCCCACCGCATCGGGCGCCTGCGTGAACCCGAAGGTAACGACCACCGCCATCATCAGGGCCACGGTCATGGCGCCGGCGAAGTTGCCGATGAACACCAGCCCCCAGTTGCGGAGCACCCCGGCCGGGGTCACGCCCGGCCGCTTGTCGATCAGCGCCAGCGGCACCAGCGTGAAGACGCCGGTAAGGAGGTCGAAGCCCATGAGATAGAGCAGGCAGAAGCCGACGGGGAACAGGATCGCGCCCGCCAGTGGCTGGCCCGTCTGCACGGTGATGGTGATGGCGAAGGCGGCGGCAAGCGCCAGGATAGCGCCGGCCATATAGGCGCGGATCAGCGTGTCGCGCGTCGACATGAAGACCTTCGCCTCGCCGGCATCGATCATTTTCTTGATGAAGTCCTTGGGGGCTACGTAGTCCATTTTCGTCTCTCCTGAGGAAGGCAGTTTGGGGGGATCAGGCGGCGGTTGCCGCCCCGAAACTTTCAGCATCGATGAGGATGCGGTTCTGGTGGAGGCGGAGCGGATAGGTGCGCACCGCCCCTTCATCGGCGCCTTGGGCGAGGCCGGTTTCGAGCGAGAACACCCAGTTGTGCAGCGGACAGGTGACCTGAGCACCGTGGACGATGCCGTTGCTCAGCGGCCCACCCTTGTGCGGGCACTGGTCGTCGATGGCGAAGACCTGGTCGTCTGCGGTGCGGAACACCGCGATCTTGCCAAGGGGGGTATTCATGCAGCGAGCGCCGCGGCGCGGCACGTCCGTGAGGTGGCCAATATCGATCCAGTCGGTCATGACCATCACTCCGCTGCCTGCATCATCTGGAAGTCGGCCATGGCCGCGAATTCATGCGCGTCCTTGCCGTTGACGCGCTCCTCCCAGGGGTCGACCTGGGCGAACTTCTGCGAATGAACGAACCGCTCGAAGAGCTGGCGGCGCTTGCCCAGATCCAGGACCACATGGGCCTTGATCGAGTCCGAACCCACCCGCTTGATCCATTTGTAGATGCGTTCGAGATAGCGCCCCTGCTCGCGATAGAGCTGGGTGAGGGCGGCGATGATCTCGACCGCCTCGTCTTCGGTCCTGGCGTGGCAGAGGACCTCGGTGCCCTTGATGTCGAGCCCGGCAGCGCCACCGAAGTGGATCTCGTGGCCGGAGTCGACGCAGATCACGCCGATGTCCTTGCAGGTCGCTTCGGCACAGTTCCGCGGGCATCCGGATACGGCCAGCTTCAGCTTGGCCGGGGTCCAACTGCCCCACATGAACTTCTCGATCCTGACTCCGAGCCCGGTCGAATCCTGGGTGCCGAAGCGGCACCAGTCGGACCCGACGCAGGTCTTCACTGTCCTCAAGCCCTTGGCATAGGCCGCACCCGAGACCATGCCGGCCTTGTTGAGGTCAGCCCAGACCGCGGGCAGGTCTTCCTTCTTGACCCCGAGCAGGTCGATACGTTGACCGCCGGTCACCTTGATGGTGGGAACATCGAACTTCTCCGCCACATCGGCGATGGCGCGCAGCTCGGCGACGTTGGTGATGCCGCCGAACATGCGAGGCACCACGGAATAGGTGCCGTCCTTCTGGATGTTGGCGTGGACGCGCTCGTTGATGAAGCGGGACTGCCCGTCATCCTCGTATTCGCCGGGCCAGGTCGCCACGAGATAGTAGTTCAGCGCCGGGCGGCACTTGGCGCAGCCGCAGCTGGTTTTCCAGCCGAGTTCCTGCATCACTGCGGGAATGGACTTGAGGTCCTGCGCCACGATCAGGCGGCGCACCTCGTCATGGCCCAGCTCGGTGCAGGGGCACATGGGCTGGATCGCCGCCGGATTGTAGCTGTCGCCGAGCGTTGCCATCAGCAACTTCTCGACCAGTCCGGTGCACGAGCCGCAGGAGGCGGAGGCCTTGGTGTGTGCCCGCACGTCATCGAGCGAGGTCAGGCCCTTGCCGACGATGGCGCTGGTGATGGCGCCCTTGCACACGCCGTTGCAGCCGCAAATTTCCGCTTCGGGCGGGAGGGCCGCCACGGCGGCAACCGGATCGGCGGTCGCACCACCGGAATAGCTTTGGCCGTAGATCAGCGTCTCGCGCATCGGCGCAACATCGACGCCCCGCTTCAACAGGTCGAAAAACCAGGAGCCGTCGGCCGTGTCGCCGTAAAGCACGGCGCCGAGCACGCGATTGTCCTTGAGGATCACCCGCTTGTAGACCCCCGCTGCGGCGTCGCGCAGCACGATCTCCTCGCGGTCGTCGCCCTCGGCGAAGTCACCGGCCGAATAGAGGCTGACACCGGTGACCTTGAGCTGGGTCGCGGTCTTCACCGGCGCGAAGGCCGCCTCGTCACCCACCAGGGTCTTGGCGGCCACCTTGGCCATGTCATAGAGCGGGGCGACGAGGCCATAGACGGTCTGCCGGTGCTCCACGCACTCGCCGATGGCAAGGATCTCCGGATCGGACGTCTGCATGGCGTCGTCGACGACGATGCCGCGCCCCACCTCAATGCCGGCATCGGTGGCAAGGCGCGTTTCCGGGCGGATTCCTGCGGCCATCACCACCAGATCTGCGGGGTAGACCGTACCATCCTCGAGTGCCACCGCCTCGACCCGGCCATTGCCGAGAATAGCCTTGGTCTGCGCCTTGCAGTGCACCTTGATGCCGCGGCCCTCGAGTTTGCGGCGCAGCAGGTAGCCGGCGGCGGCGTCGAGCTGGCGCTCCATCAGGTGACCGGCAAGATGCAGCACCACCACATCCATGCCGCGCCCGCGCAGGGCAGCGGCGGCTTCGAGGCCGAGCAGGCCGCCGCCGATCACCACCGCCTTTGCGTCCGGTCTGGCGGCGGCTGTGACCATGGCCTCGACGTCGTCGAGGTCGCGAAAGGCCCGGACGCCGGGCAGGTCACGACCCGCGATGGGCAGGATGAACGGGGCCGAACCGGTGGCGATCACCAGCCGGTCGTATGGGGTCTCGACCCCGTCGGCGAACACCGCCTTGGCGGCGCGGTCGATCTTGGTGACCGTCTGGCCGAAGCGGGTCCGCACGCCGTGGGCGGTGTACCAGTCGGCATCGTGGGTGACGATCTGCTCGTAGGTCTTCTCGCCCGCCAGGACGGGGGAGAGCATGATTCTGTTGTAGTTTCCGCGCGGTTCGGCCCCGAACAGGGTGACTTCGAACCGATCCGGATGCGCTTCGAAGAGGTGCTCCAGCATTCGACCCGAGGCCATGCCGGCACCGATAACGACGAGTTTTTCCCGCATTCGCTCCACTCAAAACGAAAACGCCGCCAACCAGCAGGGCCACGTCGAAGACGCGGATCTGAGGTTGGCGGCGTTGCCAAATCTGTGGCGCCCGTCCTTGGACGCTCGGGAACATCAGTGCAGGTTCTGTGCCAAACCGGTTGCCAAACGTTACCGCCAGCGCTTTCAACGGGTTAGTTCTGCAGTGAAACTGCGAACCCCTCGCGCTACCCTGCTGCTTCGCACAGCAGAAAAGCAATTTGCTTAAACGATGGGCATCAACGCTGCTGGCTGGCGATGTAGCTGTCGAGCTGGTCGGGGTCGAACCTGGTGCCGTCGAAGAAGGCATCGGGGCCAAGCGTGAGCTTGCCGCCGATGGCCCCTACCACCATCGCGTTCGTCAGGTCGCCCTCGACCTTGCTGCTAGCACCCGGCACGGCAAAACCCATGCCGGCGAGCGCGCCGCGATAGAGATCGGGCCGGTAGCTCGCTGCAGCCCTGGCTGCGTTCTCGGGCGAGTGCACCACCTGCCCCCAACGCACCATCTGCGAATAGAACCAGAGCGCGTGGCTGACCCAGGGGAAGTTCGCCGCGCGGGAATACGGCACGAAGAACTCGGGCATGTTCCGCACCGCCCCCTCGACGAACTGCAGGTCGCCGGTGATGGCCCGCAGCAGCAGCCCGGCGTCGATGCCGAGGCGATCCTCCCGCGCCAGCATGGTGGCCAGCGCCTCATGGTTGTCCGGGTCCTCGCACCAGCGGGCGGCGCGGGTGGCGGCGCGCAGCAGCGCGGCGAGCCGCTCGGGATAGCGCTCGGCCCAGGCGAGACGGGTGCCCAGAACCTTGTCGGGGCTGTTGTTCCAGATCTGGCCCTTGGTGGTGACGATGCGGCCCACCCGGCGCTGCACCGCAACCGAGCCGAACGGCTCACCGACGCAATAGCCGTCGGTGCGTCGGGCCTCGAGCGCATCGGCCTGAAAGGGCGGGGGCACGATGACGATGTCGACGTCACCGTCCGGATCGATGCCGGAGGCAGCGAACCAGAAGCGCAGCACATAGTTGTGCGCGCTTTCAGGGTGGACCACGCCGAAGCGCAGACGCGGCGATCCCTTGGTTGCCCGCTGCTGTACGACGGTGCGCAGGGCTGCACCCACCGGCCCGGGGGAGCCATCCTCCGGAGCGCCGGCTTGGGCCATCTCGGCCCAGACAGCATTGGATACGGTGACGGCGGCAGCGCCGAGCCCCAGCGCCATCGGCGCGATCACCGGCACGTCGAGCGGGGTCAGGCCCAGATTGGCGCTGAGCGGCATCGGCCCCAGCATATGGG
>JAEYXQ010000054.1 GCA_023431205.1 Pseudomonadota bacterium
TCGAGCTCGTCGACCTTCTTGAGCAGCGCCGGGTTGAAGGCGAGTTCCGGAACGGAATCCTGGGCCTTCTCCTTGGTGGGCTCTTCGAAGTTCACGAACACCGACAGCTGGTCCTGCAGGATGCGAGCGGCATAGGCCACGGCATCCTCGGGGCTGACGGCACCGTTGGTCTCGACCTGCAGGGTCAGCTTGTCCTTGTCGAGCGATTCACCGGCGCGGGTGGCGTCGACCTTGTAGCTGACACGGCGAACGGGCGAGAACAGCGAGTCGACGGGGATGTAGCCGATCGGCGCATCCTCGGGACGGTTCTTCTCGGCCGGGACATAGCCCTTGCCGGTATCGACGGTGAACTCGATGTTGATCTCGGCGCCATCGTCGAGATGGCAGATCACGAGCTCGGGGTTCAGCACTTCGATGTCGCCGGTGACCTTGATGTCGCCGGCAGTGACAGCGCCCGGACCCTGCTTGGAGAGAGCAAGACGCTTCGGACCCTCGCCGCCCATCTTGAGCGCGATTTCCTTGACGTTGAGCACGAGGTCGGTGATGTCCTCGCGCACGCCCGGAAGCGAGGAGAACTCGTGCAGGATGCCTTCGATCTGGATAGCGGTAACCGCCGCGCCCTGGAGCGACGACAGCAGCACACGACGCAGGGCGTTCCCGAGGGTAAGCCCGTAACCGCGCTCAAGCGGCTCGGCAACCACCGACGCCACGCGCGCGTTATCGCTGTCCGAAACAATCTCCAGCTTGGTCGGCTTGATCAGTTCTTGCCAGTTCCTCTGGATCGTCACGGTTATTGTCCTTTCAAAATCGCGGCTCCAGTCAGAGCCGCACCCGCCGCAAAACGCAAAAGAGGACTCCCGGCAGCTACGCCGGAAGCCCGTAATTCCGTCCGCTGTTTAGACGCGGCGCCGCTTGCGCGGGCGGCAGCCATTGTGCGGGATGGACGTGACGTCGCGGATCGACGTGACGTTGAAGCCGGCAGCCTGGAGGGCGCGCAGCGCCGATTCACGACCCGAACCGGGGCCGCGAACTTCGACCTCGAGGGTCTTCATGCCGTGTTCCTGCGCCTTCTTGGCAGCATCTTCCGCGGCAACCTGGGCAGCGTACGGGGTCGACTTGCGCGAGCCCTTGAAGCCCATCACGCCAGACGAGGACCACGAAATCGTGTTGCCCTGCATGTCGGCGATGGTGATCATGGTGTTGTTGAAGGAGGCGTTGACGTGGGCAACACCGGAGGTGATGTTCTTGCGCTCCTTGCGACGGACGCGCGCGACTTCAGCTTTTGCCATTTAGGTCCTCTGGTCGATATCAACGCTGCCGTAAGCCATCTGGTCCCGGCAGCTACATCGCGGGCGGACTGGAGCACCCTGCCCCGCCGCCCGATCAAATAGGGCTCGCCGCAAGGGCGAGCCGGCTCTTACTTCTTCTTGCCGGCGATCGGCTTGGCCGGACCCTTGCGGGTGCGGGCATTGGTGTGGGTGCGCTGACCGCGGACCGGCAGGCCACGACGGTGGCGCAGGCCACGGTAGTTGCCGAGATCCATCAGCCGCTTGATGTTCATCGCCACGTTGCGGCGAAGATCACCCTCCACGACGTAGTCGCGGTCGATGGCTTCACGGATCTGGATGACTTCGGCGTCGGTCAGTTCGTTGACGCGGCGCTCGGCGGGGATGCCCACCTTTTCAGTGATATCCTTGGCGAACTTTTCGCCAATCCCGTGGATATACTGCAGCGCGATGATCACGCGCTTGTTCGTCGGGATATTGACGCCAGCAATACGTGCCACGTCTGCTCTCCTTCATTCACACGAGCCGTCACGGCTGGTGCCTTCAAACAACAAGGGACCGGATTTCGACCCCCAACTTCCTCGGAGAACCGAATCCAGCCCATTCATTCCATGAGACTGACGCGGTTCTTTAGTGGCTGGACTGGGCAGAGTCAACCGCCAAGTCAAGCCCAATTCTAGCCGGCAATGGCCGCCTTGATGGCAGTCGTCACCTGTTCCACCGGCTCCATGCCGTCAACGGTCTTCACCAGTCCCTGGCGGGAATAGTACGCGACGAGCGGAGCAGTGCTGCTTTCGTAAACTTCAAGGCGCTTGCGGATTACTTCCGGATTGTCATCCGCACGGTTGCTGTCGCGCGAACGCTGGATGACCCGGCGGACCAGTTCCTCGGCGTCTGCCTTGAGCTCGATCACCGCGTCAAGGCGAATGCCCTTGTCGGCAAGCATGCCGTCGAGGGCCTCGGCCTGCGCAATGGTGCGCGGAAAGCCGTCGAGGATGAAGCCGGGACGGCAATCCTCGGCGTCGAGGCGCTCGGAGACGATGCCGTTGACAACAGCGTCGGAGACCAGGTCGCCGCGATCCATGATCGCCTTGGCCTCGAGACCAAGCGGGGTGCCTGCCGCAATTGCGGCACGCAGGATGTCACCCGTCGACAGCTGCGGGATACCGAAGTCGTCGACCAGAATCTTGGCCTGGGTACCCTTCCCCGCCCCCGGGGGTCCGAGCAGAATCAACCTCATCGACGCTTGCCTCCTCCAAGACGGGACTTCTTGACCAGCCCTTCGTACTGCTGGGCGATCAGGTGGCTCTGGATCTGGCTGATGGTGTCAAGCGTCACCGTCACCATGATCAGCAGCGAGGTACCACCGATGAACTGGCTCACCGCCAGCTGGCTGAACATCACTTCCGGGATCAGGGCCACTACCGTGAGGTAAATCGCACCGATAACGGTGATGCGGGTCAGCACGTAGTCGATGTGCTGCGCCGTCCGCTCGCCAGGCCGAATGCCGGGAATGAAGCCGCCGGAGCGCTTCAGGTTGTCGGCCGTCTCGGTCGGGTTGAAGACGATGGCGGTGTAGAAGAAGGCGAAGAAGATGATCAGCGCCGCGAAGACGATCAGATAGAGCGGCTGTCCGCGACCGAGCAATGCCGTCGTCACCTGCAGCCACTGCGGGGCGTTGCCCTGGGCGGCGAAGGAGGCGATGGTTGCCGGCAGCAGCAGCAGCGACGAACCGAAGATCACCGGGATCACGCCCGAGGTGTTCAGCTTGAGCGGCAGGTGCGAGGTATCGCCCTGGAACATCTTGTTGCCGACCTGGCGCTTCGGATACTGGATCAGCAGCCGGCGCTGGGCACGTTCGAAGAACACGATGATCCCGATCACCACCAGGGCGATCACCGGCATGGCGACCGCGGCGATGCCCGGAATGGCGCCAGTACGGCTCAGCTCGAAGGTCTGCACGATGGTCGCCGGCAGGTTGGCGACGATACCGGCGAAGATGATCAGCGAGATGCCGTTGCCGACACCGCGGGCAGTTATCTGCTCGCCCAGCCACATCAGGATCATGGTGCCGCCAACCAGCGTCACCACGGTGGAGATGCGGAAGAACCAGCCCGGGTTCAGAACGACACCCTGCGACGCTTCAAGGCCGACAGCGATGCCGTAGGCCTGCACGGCACAGAACACCACCGTGAGGTAGCGGGTGTACTGGTTGATCTTGCGACGGCCGGCCTCGCCACCTTCCTTGCGCAGCGCTTCGAGGCGCGGCGAGGCGGTGGAGATTACCTGGATCACGATCGAGGCCGTGATGTAGGGAATAAGGTTCAGCGCAAAGATAGCCATGCGCTCGACGGCGCCACCAGCGAACATGTTGAACATGCCGATGATGCCCTGCTGCGACTGTTCGAAAGTCGCGCGGAAGGCGTCAGGGTCGATGCCGGGAACCGGAATGAACGTGCCAAGGCGATAGACGAGCAGCGCGCCCAGCGTGAACAGAAGGCGCTGCTGGAGCACCTTCGCCTTGGAAAAGGTGGAGAAGTTTAGATTGCGGGCCAGCTGTTCGGCTGCGGACGCCATTATTCGCTCCCTGTGGCTACTAGGCCAGGTTGCGCCTGACGCGCGTCTTGGGGCCGGCCAGACCTGGCCCTGCCCCTCGCCCGCGCGTCAAAACAGAACCGATGGCACCCGGCCGGATGGTCGGGCACCAGGGCCGAGGATTACTCGGCGCGCGCAGGCTTCTTCCACGGCGCCTTGGCCGGGATGATATCGAGCTTGCCACCGGCAGCTTCAATAGCCTCGGTCGCACCCTTGGTCGCATAGTCGACCTTGAAAGTGACCTTCTTGGCAGTGAAGCCGCTCGAGCCGATCAGGCGGACGCCGTCGCGGGCACGACGCACGACACCGGCAGCGATCAGCGCCTCGGCGTCGATCACGCCCTTGGCGTCGAGCTTGCCCGAGTCGATGTAGGCCTGGATGCGGTCGATACGGACTTCATTGAAGTCCTTCGGGTTCGGCACATTGAAGCCACGCTTCGGCATGCGCATGTGGAGCGGCATCTGGCCGCCCTCGAAGCCGTTGATGGCAACGCCGGAGCGAGCCGTCTGGCCCTTGCCGCCGCGACCACCGGTCTTGCCGACGCCCGAGCCGATACCACGGCCGATACGGACGCGGGTCTTGTTGGCACCGGGATTGTCGCGAAGTTCGTTCAAACGGGTCATTTGAGGACCTTCCTTACTCGCCGACGACGCGGACGAGGTGCGGGATCTTGTTGATCATGCCGCGAACTTCGGGCGTATCAACCAGCTCGCGCTGCTTGTTCATCTTGTTGAGCCCGAGCCCGATCAGGGTCGCGCGCTGGCTCTTCTCGCGGCGGATCGGGGAGCCGACCTGCACAACGGTAATGGTCTTGGCGTCTGCCATCGTTCTTCTCCGTCTCCGGATCAGGCCTCGGCAGCCGCAGTCTCGCCACGGCGAGCCTGCAGTTCCGAAACCTTGATGCCGCGGCGAGCGGCGACCGAGCGAGGGCTATCGACGCGCTTCAGCGCATCGAAGGTGGCCCGCACCATGTTGTAGGGGTTCGCAGTGCCCTGCGACTTGGCGACGATGTCGTTGATCCCGAGGGTCTCGAACACCGCACGCATCGGACCACCGGCAATGATACCGGTACCCGGAACGGCGGCACGCAGGATCACCTTGCCGGCGCCGTGACGGCCCGTCACGTCGTGGTGCAGGGTGCGGGCGTCGCGGAGCGGCACCCGGATCATCTGGCGCTTGGCCTGCTCGGTGGCCTTGCGGATGGCTTCCGGCACTTCACGCGCCTTGCCATGACCGAAGCCTACGCGGCCCTTCTGGTCGCCGACCACGACGAGAGCGGCGAAGCCGAAGCGCCGGCCACCCTTAACAACCTTGGCCACACGGTTGATGTGGACCAGGCGATCGACGAACTCGCTTTCGCGTTCCTGAACGTCTCTGCTCATAATGTTTCTTCCTCGCCGTGGTTAGAACTGCAGACCGCCTTCACGGGCGGCGT
>JAEYXQ010000067.1 GCA_023431205.1 Pseudomonadota bacterium
TCGCGATCGTCCTGCTGTTCCGCCGCCCGGCGGGAACGGCGCTGACCATTTCGGCCTCGCTGGCTCAGATCGGCGAATTCTCGTTCATTCTTGCCACCATGGGGGTGAGCCTCACCATCCTGCCGCAGGACGGGCAGGACCTGATCCTGGCCGGGGCGCTGATCTCCATCATCCTCAACCCAATCGTGTTCTGGCTTGCCGAGGCGGCCCGCCCGGCGGTGGAGGCGCGCTTCGGCACCCCCGTTCGCCGCAGCGACGAGCGGGTCGAGCCCGGCGACCTCAGCACTGTCGGCAACGGCCCGGCAACCACCGATATCCCCACCGAGGCGGCAGTGGACACCGGCGCCCTGGGCGCCGACGACGACACCAGCGAGCCGAGCACCAAGACCGGTCACATCGTCATGGTCGGCTATGGCCAGGTGGGGCGCGTGGTGGCCGATGGGCTCAAGGCGGGCAACGAGCCGCTGGTGGTGATCGAGGATTCCGACCACGACGTCGCTGCCGCCCGCGCCGCCGGGCACGAAGTGGTGGTGGGCAATGCCGCCAGCACCCCGGTGCTGCGCCTCGCCAACCTCGAACAGGCACGCACGCTGCTGGTCGCCATCTCCAACGGCTTCGAGGCCGGCACGGTGTGCGAATCCGGCCGCAAGCTGAACCCGTCGATCCACATCATGGCGCGCGCCTATTCGGAGGAGGAGGAGGCGCATCTGCGCACTCTCGGCGCCGACGTGGTGATCCGCGGGGAACGCGAGATCGGCCTCGGCCTGTTGTCGTGGCTGCGGGGCGAACGCGGCGCCATCGCCCCCAAGGCGCCGGCAGAACCGGCCGAGCCGGAGGTGAAGCTGCCGCCGGCCGAGAACCTCCTGGCGCAGGCGAGCGTGCCGGCCGAGGCGATGACCTTCGCGGTTCCCGAGGCCGCGGCAGCGGCCGCGATCGCCGGGGTTGCCGTGTCATCGGCGGCAGCGGAGGAAGCGGCCGAGCCGATCGCCGGCGGCGAGGAGCCGGCAGAGCCAGCCGTGACCGAACCGGTTGAAGCGGCTGAGCCGCCGGTGGTGGTGGATGCGCCGGAGACCGCCGAGGCGGGGAAGCCGGACATCGAGCAGGACCCGGTGGTGGTCGCGGCAGTGGAAGGCAGCGAGCCCGCCAGCACCACGGATGCCCCCGCAGCAGAAACACTGGAGTCGGTGGAGACGACGCCGGCCGTTGCCGAAGCGCCTGAACCGGCGACGGAGGCAACCATCGACAGCGAGATTACGGCAGAACCTGCCGACCAGCCGGTCGACCAGGCCGACACAGCGGTTCAACCCGCAGCGGAAGCGGAGCCCGTGGTGGAAGTCGCGCCCGAGCCCAAGGCAGCGCCGGAGCCCGAGGCGATCCCGGCAGACGAAGTCAGCGTGACGGAGGAGTCTCCCAGCGAGTCCGGAGACGGCGAAGCGCCGCCGGCGGGAGCAGACCCCGCGGAAACCGCAGCGCCGGAAGCGGCTGCGGACGCAACACCCGACGACGCCGGGCAGCCGGAGGCGCCGGTGGTGCCGCCGGTCGAGCCGGAGCGGCGCTAGGGACGTCTTGGGGGCATAGGTGATCTCGCAAAAAGCCAAATACGCGCTGCGAGCGCTGGTTTCCCTTGCCCGTGCCGGGCGGGGAGAAACCCGCATGATCGGAGAAATCTCTCGCGAGCAGGCGATCCCCAAGAAGTTTCTCGAGCAGATCCTGCTGGAGCTCAAACGGGCGGGGCTGGTGGCCAGCCGCCGCGGTCGATCCGGTGGCTATGAATTGCTGCGGCCAGCCGAGCAGATCACCTTCGGCGAAGTGTTGCGGCTGATCGATGGGCCGATTGCACCGCTCCCCTGCCTGTCGATCATGGCCTATCGGCGCTGCGAGGATTGCCGCGACGAAGCGGAGTGCGAGATCCGCCATGTGTTCGAGCGGGTGACGCTGGCCACGCGGGCCGTGCTCGACCGCACCAGCCTGGCGGATTCGCTGAGACTCGAGGACCTGCCGGTCTAGGCGCGGCGTGCACCGGGGACCTGGTCGCCCGTTGCGAGCTTTTCGGACAAGGTTTCCGGCGTCACCGGGCGCGACAGCAGGTAGCCCTGCAACTGGTCGCACCCCATCTTCTGCAGCAACTGCTGCTGCTGCTCCGTTTCGACTCCCTCGGCGGTGACCTTCATGTGCATGGCGCGGCCGAGATCGATGATCGACTGCATGATGCTTTCGATCTCGTCGTCCTTTCCGAGCTGAGCGGTGAAGGACTGGTCGATCTTGAGCTTGTCGACGCCGTGGAAGCGCAGATAGCTGATCGATGAATAGCCGGTGCCGAAATCGTCGAGCGCGACACGAATGCCGCTGGCACGCAGGTGCCGCAGGGTCTGCTGGACCACGGGCGAGTTCTGCAGCAACAGACCCTCGGTAATTTCGAGTTCCAGCCGCTTCGGCTTGAGCCCGGTCTCGGCCAGAATTTCAAACACCCGCTCGGCAAAGCGTTCGTCGCGGAACTGCACCGGCGAAACGTTCACCGCCACCCAGGGCAGACCGGTCGCCACTGCATAGGTGCAGGCCTGCCGCATGACCCAGAAGCCGAGCATGTCGATCAGGCCGCGCTCTTCGGCGAGCGGGATGAAGGTGGCCGGAGACATGCGCCCGCGGGTGGGGTGCTCCCACCGCACCAGCGCTTCGGCTCCCGCCATCTGGCCGTTGCCGGCGTCGTAGATGGGCTGGTAGACCAGCTCGAGTCCGGTGCCGTTCAGCAGCGCCATGCGCAGGTCGAGTTCGAGCATGCGGCGCTCGCGCACCGCATCGCCGAGTTCGCCGGCAAACAGCTGGGCCCGCCCACGACCGCTGCCCTTGGCCTCGTAGAGGGCGATATCGGCCTGGCGCAGGATCTCCTCTGGGGGCTGGGAGGCATCGGTCACCACCACGCCCACGCTGCCCCCGCAGCGCGCGGTGTGACCCTCGAGTTCGAACGGGGCGTCGAGCACGGCCACGATCCGCCGGCTCAAGTCTTCGGCACCAGCATGGCTGGTCTCGAACTGGATCACGGCAAATTCGTCGCCGCCGAGGCGCGCCACCGTGTCGACCTCTTCAACCAGGTCGCACAGGCGCCTGGCGGCCTGCCGGATCAGCAGGTCACCCGCGGGGTGGCCGAGCGTATCGTTGACGTGCTTGAAGTGATCGAGGTCAATGAAGTGCACGGCGAGCCTGGAGCCGGTGCGCCGGGCATTGGCAAGCGCCTGTTCCAGCCGGTCCTCGAACAGGGCGCGGTTGGGAATGCCGGTCAGCGGATCATGGAAGGCCAGGAAGCTCGCCCGCGCCTGTGTGGTCTCGAGCTGGTTGGAGGTGCTGCGCAGCCGTCCGAGCAGGAGGATCAGGCCCAGAACAGACATGACGATGCTGCCAAGGATGACCGGCGCGGTGTCGCGGATCAGCTGGAAGGCGGGTTCCCGCGGCTCCCAGGAGAGAAAACCCAGTATCCGGCCGGCGGCGTTGCTGACGGGAATGTCGATCTTGTCGCTACCCGAGGTCGGGGTGGTGTCGAAGGTGAGATCGTCGATCTCGTAGCGGTCGGCGATTTCGGTCAGGAGATCCTGGTCGAGCAGGCGGACGGAGACATGCAGGGCTTCCGTGCCCGGCGCCTGCGAAACGCGATCACTGCTCGGGATCACCGGACGCACGCTCGCCAGCGCCACGTGGCCATCGGCAAGATTGACCAGATCGCTGACGCCGAGGCCGGACACCGCGGCGGTAGATTCGGCGAGACCCCGGGATGCTTCCGCCATCCGGGCGCGCAGCTCCGTCACCAGCGGCGCGAGCGCAGCAAAGTCCTGATAGGTTTCCGGCGCGGCAGCTTCACCAGCGGCGGCCGCGCGCAGCGGTCGGTCGTCCGCACCGAGCAGGAACACGTAGTCGTGCCCGTAGTAGTCGCTGACCCAGGCGGTGAGATTGTCGTCGATCCAGGCAGGATCGCCCACCCGGACCTGGAGGACCGCATCATCCCAGATCGCCGCCGCATCCTGATCGGCGGGAAGCTGCGCGGTGATCTCGGCGAGCCCGGCGCGGATGGCGCGGGTCTCGTGCGCAATGGCTTCGTCGTCGATGCGGGAGGCCGCCCACCAGCCGAAGGCGGCAACGGCCAGCAGCAGCAGCATGGCGAGCGCTGGCATTGCATAGATGATGTTGCGGAGGAGTGTGGATCGGCTGTTCAAAGTCCAGAAACTCTCAGGCGTCGGGAACGGCAGTCCTCCCTGCCATTGTTGGCACCGAGCCTAGGGCGCAAGACCTTAAGAACCTTGCAAGACTATGTATTGAGTTGGGCCGAAATCACTGCGGATCAGGCCGGCGGACGGGCGGAGACAGCATCGCGCCCGCGACTGCCCACGAGATCGGCACGGCGAAAAGCAGGGCCGCGAGGCGAGCGATTGCAGCGAAGCCACCATGGATTCGAGCCCGAGCGGCGACACGCAGCGCAGCACCAGCCCCGGTCCGCACAGGGCCGCGGCACTCGGTGGCATCAGCATGGCAGCAAGGGTGAGCCGCGGCATGGGTCGTTCTCCGGCGGGGAGAACGACACGGTGCAGGGGCGGTTCCGGCGATCAACGCCGGACAGGGTCAGGCGGCGCGGGCCAGAGGCGCCTGGGCAAGGGTCAGCTGGTTGTGGACCTCGCCGGTGCAGTAAAGGTCTTCAAGCAGGTCGAGAGTGGTTTCGAGCTCGAAGAGGGACCCCACTTCGCCGCTGACGGTCAGCACGCCATTGCTGACCTGGATGTCGATGCCGGTGGGCGACAGGAACGGGTGCGACCAGAGGGCCTCAAGCGCGCGCTGGGCGATGTTGTCGTCGATGGTGTGCATGGCGCATCTCCTTGTCCGGTATGGCCACTCGATAGGCCGTCTTGCCCTCTAGATAGTTGCGCTGGATCAAAAAACGCCCTGCGGGAGGGCATAGCAGGCATGCGTCACACCGCCCTGGAGTAGCGGGCCTTGTCCTCGGCGAGATAGGCATCGAGCCCCGCCGCCACTGTACGGACGAACGGACGGCCCTTGTCGCTGACCACCAGCCGGCCGGGCAGGAGGTGAGCCAGTTCGTCCTGGTCGTCGCCGGCAAAGCCGATGGCGTCGGCGATCACCGGCTCGGCCGCGGCGCCGAAACGGCGGCGGAGATCGCCGAAATCGAGTTCGAACTGGCACATCACCCGTTCGATGGCATAGCCGCGCACCCGGTCGTCTTCACTGAGGGCCACGCCGCGTTCCAGAGCGCCTTCACCGGCCAGGATCCGCCGCTGGTATTCGTGGGTGGCGACGACGTTCTGCACATAGCCCTGGGGCAGCCGGCCGATGGCAGAGGCGCCAAGCCCGATCAGCGCATCGTGCCGGTCGGCGGTGTAGCCCTGGAAATTGCGCGCCAGGGTGCCGTTGCGGGCGGCCACGGCCATCGAGTCCTCCGGCAGGGCGAAGTGGTCGAAGCCGATGCGGTCGTAGCCGTTGCCGGTGAAGACGGCAGCGGCCGCCACGGACTGGCGGAAGCGCTCGGCGGCATCGGGGAGAACCTTCTCATCGATCATGGTCTGGTGCTTCTTCATCCACGGCACATGGGCGTAGCCGAACAGGGCCACCCGGTTGGGGGCGAGCGAGCGCACCTGCCGGGCAGTCTCCACCGCCCCCGCTTCGGTCTGGTGCGGCAGGCCGTAGAGCATGTCGATGTTGACCGACTTCACCCCGCGCCTGCGGACGGCGTCGACGACCGACTTGGTGTGCTCGAAGGTCTGGATGCGGTTGATGGCCTGCTGTACCCTGGGGTCGAAATCCTGCACGCCGATGCTGGCGCGGGTCATGCCGGCAAAAGCCCAGGCGTCGAACCGCTCCTCGTCCATGTCGTTGGGGTCGAGCTCGACGCTGAATTCGGCGTCCGGGGTGAGCCGGAAGGAGGTGCGGATGCACTGGTTGACGGCGACAATATCCTCCGGGGTCATCATCGAGGGCGAACCGCCGCCCCAGTGGACGGCAGTCACGGGGCGGTCACCGACGATGGCGCCGATGCTGCGGATTTCGGTTGTCAGCGCCTCGAGATAGACCCCGATCGGATCGTAGCGGTTGACCTGCTTGGTATGGCATCCGCAGAACCAGCACAGCCGGTCGCAGAATGGCAGGTGGAGGTAGAGCGAGACATGCGCGTCCGCCGGCAGGGCGGCGAGCCAGCCCAGATACTGCTCGGGACCGATGCCTTTGTGGAAATGCGGCGCCGTCGGATAGCTGGTGTAGCGGGGGACGGGCTTGAGCAGTCGGGACATGTCGGTCATCGGGGCGCCTCTCGGATCGCTCCCTCCATAGCGGCGGCACGGTCCAGCGACTTTGACCTCCGTCAAACAGGGCGGTTTTCGTCGTCCTCGATGAGGATTCGCTCGGCGGCGCCCTGCAGGTCCTCGTACTGGCCGGCCCGCACCGTCCAGAAGAAGGCGGCAAGGCCGACCGCGCCCATGCCGACGGCGGCGAGAACCACGAGAATAAGGCCGCCGCTCATGTGGATGCTCCGGTTTTGAGCCGCAGGCGCAGTGCGTTGAGAACCACGAGGATGGACGAGGACGACATGGCGATGGCGGCAATCAGCGGCGTCACCAGCCCGGCCATGGCCAGTGGCAGCACGACCAGGTTGTAGGCGAGCGACAGCGCCAGGTTCTGCCGCACCAGCCGGTCGGCGCTGCGGGCAATGCGGATGGCAAAGGGGACGCCGTCGAGCCGGTCGCGGGTGAGCACGAAATCGGCGGCGGCCCGGCCCACATCGGCAGCGGCGGCCGGAGCAAAGGACACATCCGCTGCGCGCAGGGCTGCGGCATCGTTGATGCCGTCGCCGACCATCACCACCGCGCCATGGCGGGCCCGCAACTGCTCCACCGCCGACACCTTGTCGGCGGGGGCGAGCTGCCAGCGGGCGCCGTCAGCACCGATGGCTTCCGCAAGGTGGAGCACCGGGCCGGAGGCGTCACCGGAGAGGACATGAAGACCGAGGTCCAGAGCCTTGACTTCAGCCGCGGTGGCAATGGCCTCGGGCCGCAGCCGGTCCTCGAAGGTGAAGTGGGCCACCGGCCGGCCGTCGCGGGCAAGCCACACCGTGGTGCGCTCGGAAGCGGTGTCGGAAGCGCCGCAGAAGGCTGGGGAGCCAAGCCGCCAGACCGTGCCGTCGATCTCCGCCTCGACCCCGGCGCCGGGCTGCTCCTCGACGGCAGCGGGCGCAGCAACGGGACCGCGGGCCGCGACGATGGCGCGCGACAGCGGGTGGCTGCTGGCGGCGGCGAGGCGGGCCGCAGTGGCGAGCAGGTCCGGAGTCGCCGTGGTGCCGGCAAGGCTCGGACGCCCCTCGGTCAGCGTGCCGGTCTTGTCGAAGGCGGCAACACGCACCGTGGTCAGCCGTTCAAGCGCCGCGCCGTCGCGCATGACGATGCCCTGGCGCAGCAGGCGCTCGGCGGCGATAACATGGACCATGGGCACCGCCAGAGCCAGCGCACAGGGGCAGGTGACGATCAGCACCGCCACGGCGTTGACCAGCGCGGCGTGCCAGCCGCCGAACAGGGCCCATCCAAAAAAGGTGCCCGCCGCGGCCAGGTAGACGACGGGACCGTACCAGCCGGCGGCGCGGTCGGCGATGCGGCGGTAGCGGGTGCGGGTGCCTTCCGCCGCTTCCATCAGCGCGGCGGCACGGGCGAGGAAGGAGTCGCCCGCGGGCCGGACGGCTTCGACACGGGCGGCAAAACCGAGAGTGGTGGCCCCGGCCGGCAGAGTGGCGCCGGTTTCGAGAAGGACCGGCAGCGGCTCGCCGGTGACGAGCGCAAGGTCGAGTTCGGCGCGTTCGGAGCGGAGGATGCTGTCGACCGGCACGCGGTCGCCCGGGCGCAGCAGCAGTTCCATCCCAGGCTCGATGCGCTCGAGCAGGGTGTAGGTGGTGGCACCGTCCGCGCCGATCACCTGCGCGCCGCGCGGGGCGAGCCGCGCCAGGGTGGTGACGACGCTGCGGGCCTGCGCGCGCATCACATGCTCGAGCGTCCGCCCGGCAAGGAGGAACAGCAGCAGCATGGTGGAGGCATCAAAATAGGCGTGTTCGCCGCCGCGGATGGTTTCGAACAGGCTGATCGCGCAGGTGGCAATCAGCCCGACCGCGATCGGCACGTCCATGTTGCTGCGGCCCGCCGCCAGCGCGGCCCAGGCCGAGCGGAAGAAGATGCGGCCGGCATAGACGGTGGCCGGCAGCGCCACCAGGGCCGACACCCAATGGAACAATTGCCGGGTGGTGTGATCGGGATCCCCGTTCCACACCGCCTCGGAGAAGAACATTACATGGAGGCTGGCGAAGGCCGCCACCGCCAGCGCGCGCAGCAGTTCGGCCAGCACCGGGTCCTTGCCGGCAAGGTCGCGCGCGTCAACGGGATGGTTGCGATAGCCGCTGCGGCGGATGGCATCGGGGAGTTGGGCGAGCACACGGTCGCCGGCGAAGTCGATCTGGACGGTGCGGCGGGTGAGGTTGACCCGGGCCTGCCGCACCCCGTCCAGGGCGGCGAGGCTGCGCTCGATGGTGTCGATGCAGGCCGCGCAATAAGCGTCGGGGACGGAGAAGGTGACGCGCCCGGTGCCGTCTTCCAGCCGCTCGACGAATTCGATCAGCTCCGGTGCGGCCCGGCCGACGTCGGCCGGCGCATCGACCGCAAGGTCGGTCATGGCACCGTCACCCGCCGTTCGAACTCCACCGGGCCGAGCGGCGTGTCGGCCGATGTGACGACGACGTCCCAGACCCCGGATGGCAGCGACACTGGCGCGGCGTATCCGTCCTCTGCCGGGGCCAGCTTCAGGGTCTGGTCGTCATGCCCGCCGACCGGGCGGTGAATGAAGGCCGACACCTGTTCGAGCGGCAGCACGGCGCCGTCGGCATCGCTGGCGCGGAAGACCAGCCGGCCAGCCTCGTAGCTGGTGGCGAAGCGCCAGCCGGCATCGACCTGGGCGCGGATGCGCTCGTTTTTCTGGTCAAACCGCTGGCTTTCCACATAGCTGTTCTGGACCACGAGCCCGGTCCAGGTGCGGCTCGCCGAAACCGCCATCACCAGGTTGACGCTGATGATGACGGCAAAGAAGCTGCAGGTGACGAGCAGCATGTGCCGGCCGGTGAACTCGCGGGGTTTGCTGGTGCTCATCTGGCGATCTCCGGAGCTTCAAAGCGGGTGACGGTGCGCGCCTCGTCGCCATCCTCGCCGCGCACCACCACGGTGAAGTCGGTCTGCGGGGCCAGATCCTCGCCCGGCAGGCGCACAAAGAGGCGCACCGGCAGGACGGCGTCGGGTTCGAGGCGGAGGCTGAGTTCGGCCACCGGCTCGTCGGCGAGATTGGGCGAGGTGAGGGTCGCGCCCGGCAGGCCGTCGAGCGTGAGCAGGACCTGGCGCGGGGCGGCGGTCATGTTCAGCACCTTCACGTCGTAGCCATTGCGGATCGAGCCGTCGGACAGGAGCACATATTGCGGGTTGCGGTCGTGCAGCACGTTGACCCCGAGCGGCACGCGACCGGACAGCGCCACCAGCATGCCGATGCCGATGGCGCACCAGAAAGCGAAGTAGACAAAGGTGCGCGGGCGCAGCACCGAGCGCCAGTCGGTGCGGCGGACCTTGCCCGAGAGCTTGCCTTCAGGGGTGCGCACGGCGGCGGGGTCGAGGCGGCCGGAGGCGGTGGCCAGCGCCATGTTGCGGTTATAGTCGCTGAGCGTGGCGTAGCCGATCAGCCCGCGCTCGCGACCGAGCTTGTCCATGACGTTGTCGCAGGCATCGATGCAGAGGGCGCAGGTGATGCATTCGAGCTGCTGGCCGTCGCGGATGTCGATGCCCATCGGGCAGACGGCGACGCAGGCATTGCAGTCGACGCAGTCGCCGAGGTTTTCGCCGGCCTGCGCGGCCTTCTTGGCGTGCTTGCCCCGCGGCTCGCCACGCCAGTCATTGTAGGTGACGGTGAGGGAGTTCTCGTCGAGCATGGCGGCCTGGATGCGCGGCCAGGGGCACATATAGGTGCAGACCTGTTCGCGCATGAGCCCGCCAAAGGTGTAGGTCGTGGCGGTAAGGAGGGCGACGGTGGCATAGGCGACAAGGGGCGCCTGCAGCGACACGAGGTCGGCGGCAAGGGTCGGCGCGTCGGCGAAATAGAAGATCCAGGCGCCGCCGGTGGCGAGGCCGACAAGGATCCAGACGCCATGCTTGGCGATGCGCTTGGCGAGCTTGCCGAGGCTCCAGCGGCCGTTGTCGAGCTTGATGCGGGCGTTGCGGTCGCCCTCGATCCAGCGCTCGATGTGGATGAAGAGGTCGACCCACACCGTCTGCGGGCAGGCATAGCCGCACCAAGCCCGGCCGATGGTGGAGTTGATCAGGAACAGTCCCACCCCGGCCATGACCAAAAGGCCCGCGACATAGTAGAATTCCTGCGGCCAGATCTCGATGAAGAAGAAGTAGAAGCGCCGGTTGGCGAGATCGAGCAGCACCGCCTGGTCCGGCGCGTGCGGCCCGCGGTCCCAGCGCAGCCAGGGCAGCAGGTAGTAGATGGCGAGGGTGATCGCCATGATGATCCATTTGAGGCGGCGGTAGCGGCCCTGCACCGACTTCGGAAAGATCTTGGTGCGCGGCGCGTAGAGCGGCTGATCGGCAGGCGCGGCCTTGCCGGCGCTGTCTGCGGAGCGCGGTGCCATGCCCTTGGTGTTGTCGATGATGATCATTCGTCTGCCCCGGAGTGCAGCTTCGGTTGTGCCCCAGGCTGGAGCGGACGGGTTTGACCTGCGTCAAACCGAACGGAGAAAGGGGGCGCCACGACGCCCCCTTTGGTCCGACCATCCGCTCTGTGCATGCCGGAAGGCCGGAAGCTTCTACTGCCCGCCACCGAGCCCGTGCACGTAGACCGCCAGCTGCTTCAGCGTGACCTCGTCGAGCTTTTCGCTCCAGGCCTGCATCATGCCGTGACGCGGCTGGTTGACCTGGGCTTCGATGGCGGCGAGCGAGCCTTCATAGAGCCAGATCGGGTCGGTGAGGTCCGGGGCGCCGAGTTCGGCCATGCCGAGCCCGTCGTCGCCATGGCAGCCGGCACAGTTGTCGGCGTAGATCTGCGCCCCCTCCGGCGTCGCCGCTCCCCCCTCGAGCCCGGAAAGGCTGGCGACATAGGCAGCGACACTCTTGATCGCGGCACGGTCGAGCATGCCGTCGGTACCGAAGTTGGGCATGAAGGCGTAGCGGGTGTCCGGATCGGTGGGCGAACGAACCCCGTGGGCGACGGTGTGGTAGATATCGTCCACCGTGCCGCCCCAGATCCAGGCATCATCGTTGAGGTTGGGATAGCCGGCGGCCCCGCTGGCGCCGGTGCCGTGGCACTGCGAGCAGTTGACCTTGTAGGCGGAACTGCCGGCCGCCGTGGCAAAACGCGCCAGTTCGGGATCGGCCATGATCTCCTGGAGCGTCCCGCCGGCGATCCGCTCGACCACGCCCTGGCGGGCGGCATCGGCTTCGGCAAGGGTCTGCTGCAGGTCGGCGCGGCTCGAATAGCCGAGCAATCCGCTGGTGGCGGAACTGACCAGCGGCCAGGCGGGGAACAGCACGGTGTAGCCGACCGCCCAGACGATGCAGCCATAGAAGCTCCACAGCCACCACCGCGGCAGGGGATTGTTGAGCTCCTTGATGCCGTCCCACTCGTGGCCGGTGGTTTCGACGCCGCTGAAGGCGTCGATGTCCTTGTCGTGCTCGGTCTCGGGTTTGCGGCTCATGGCTTGCGTCCTTCTTCGGCTTGGTCGCGCAGCGGGATCATCGCTGCGTCGTTGGCGCGCTGGCGGGCGCCGGGGCGGACCAGGAACACGGCAACCCCGATGAAGATGGCGAAGAGGTAGACTAGACCCCAGGAGTCGGCGAAGTGCCGCAGGCTGTCATAGGTCATGATCGGTCCTTAGCGCTGGTTGGCAGCTTCGTCGTAGGTGTCGAAGTCGACGAGCGTGCCGAGCATCTGGAGGTAAGCGACAAGCGCATCCATCTCGGTGATCTCCATCGGCTTGCCGTCGAAATCGCCGGTCACGGCCTTGGGATAGCGGGAGAGCAGGTCGCTGGTGTCGGCGTCGGGTGTCGCCTGCGCCACGAGGTCGAGCCGGGCGGCCGCTATGGCTTCGTCGCTATAGGGCACGCCCACCGCTGCATTGGCCCTCAGCATGCCATCGACAGTGCCGAAGTTGAGCTTGGCATCGGCGAGGAAGGCGTAGCTCGGCATGATCGATTCCGGCACCACCGAGCGCGGGTCCATCAGGTGCTGCACCTGCCACTCGTTGGAGTAGCGGCCGCCGACGCGGGCGAGGTCCGGGCCGGTCCGCTTGGAGCCCCACTGGAAGGGGTGGTCGTACATCGACTCCGCTGCCAGCGAGTAGTGCCCGTAGCGCTCGGTCTCGTCGCGGAACGGCCGGATCATCTGCGAGTGGCAGACATAGCAGCCCTCGCGGACATAGATGTCGCGCCCGGCGAGTTCGAGCGGCGAGTACGGGCGCATGCCCTCCACCTTCTCTATGGTGTTCTGGAAGTAGAACAGGGGCACGATCTCGACGATGCCGCCGATGGACACCACGATCAGCGAACCGACCAGCAGGAGCGAGGCGTTGCGCTCGATGATGCCGTGTTTGGCAAGAATGGACACCGGACTGCCTCCTTACTCTGCAGGCTGAAGTTGCGCGGGAGCGGGCATGGGCCGTTCGGTCCGGACCTTGCCGGCAATGGTCATGCCGACGTTGTAGGCCATAACCACAGCACCAGCGAGGTAGAGCAGGCCGCCCGCAGCGCGCATCACGTAGTAGGGGTGGAGGGCCGCGACGCTTTCGGCGAAGGAGTAGACCAGGAAGCCCTGGCTATCGTATTCGCGCCACATCAGGCCCTGCATGATGCCCGACACCCACATCACCGCGGCGTAGACGACGATGCCGAGGGTGGCGAGCCAGAAGTGCCAGTTGACCATGCGCATCGAGTAGAGCCGCTCGCGGCCCCACAGGCGCGGCACCATGAAGTAGATGGCGCCGAAGGTGATCATGCCGACCCAGCCCAGCGCGGCCGAATGCACGTGGCCGATGGTCCAGTCGGTATAGTGGCTGAGCCCGTTGACCGACTTGATCGACATGACCGGGCCTTCGAAGGTCGACATGCCGTAGAAGGCGACGGCGATCACCATCATGCGGATGATCGGGTCGGTGCGCATCTTGTCCCAGGCACCGCGCAGGGTCATCAGCCCGTTGATCATGCCGCCCCAGCTCGGCATCCACAGCACCACCGAGAACACCATGCCCAGCGTCTGCGCCCAATCGGGCAGGGCGGTATAGTGCAGGTGGTGCGGACCGGCCCAGATATAGAGGAAGAACAGCGCCCAGAAGTGGATGATGGACAGCCGGTAGGAATAGACCGGCCGCTCGGCCTGCTTGGGCATGTAGTAGTACATCATGCCCAGAAAGCCGGCGGTGAGGAAGAAGCCGACGGCATTGTGGCCGTACCACCATTGGGTCAGCGCATCCTGCACGCCCGAGAACAGCGAGTAGCTCTTGGCGCCGAACGGCGACACCGGCATGGCCAGGTTGTTGACGATGTGCAGGAGCGCGATGGTGACGATGAAGGCCAGGTAGAACCAGTTGGCCACATAGATGTGCGGCTCCTTGCGGCGCAGGATGGTGCCGAAGAAGACCAGGAAATAGCCGACCCAGACGATCGTCAGCCACAGGTCCACATACCATTCGGGCTCGGCATATTCGCGGCTCTGGGTGATGCCGAGCAGGTAGCCCGTAGCGGCCAGAACGATGAAGAGCTGGTAGCCCCAGAACACGAACCAGGCGAGATCGCCGCCGAACAGGCGGGCCCGGCTGGTGCGCTGCACCACATAGAAGGAGGTGGTCATCAGCGCCGTGCCGCCGAAGGCGAAGATCACCGCCGAGGTGTGGAGCGGCCGCATGCGCCCGAAGGTGAACCACGGGTCGAAATTGAGGTCGGGATAGGCGAGCTGCAGCGCCACCACGAGGCCGACGGTGAACCCCACCACGCCCCAGGCCACGGTCATGATGGTGCCGATGCGGATCGGCCCATCCATGTAGCCGGCCTGCTCCGCCGCCACCGCCGCCGCACTCGGCTGCGGCAGGCGCATCGCCACGATGGTGGCAAGGCCCAGCACCACGCTGAGCAGACCCATATGCACGCGGAACGCATCGTCCACGGCCAAGCCGGACAACAGCAGCGCCCCGAGGGTCCCTGCGCCCAGCCCGACTATCCAACCCGTATATCTCACCGGAGCCCCCGACAAATCTGGTGCGGCCACACTGCCGCCGAGCCTCTGGATAGGGGGGCGCGAAGGGGCGGGCCTTGATCTAGGTCAAGGCATCCGGTGGACCTCTCCGGCAGCGTCGATCGGGTACTTCTTGTGCGGAAAGCCTTTGCATGATCCCCTCCCCCGTCATCTGGGGCCTGCTGCTCGGGCTCGGCTCGAGCCTGCACTGCGCCGGCATGTGCGGGCCGATCGGCTGCACGC
>JAEYXQ010000091.1 GCA_023431205.1 Pseudomonadota bacterium
CTTCTACCCTGGGCTCCGGATCGAGTCCGGAGCACGTTGGCCTTTTACGCCAACTTGATCTCGACGTTCACGCCCGCGGCGAGATCGAGCTTCATCAGCGCATCGACCGTCTGCGGGGTGGGCTGCACGATGTCGAGCATGCGCTTGTAGGTGCGCACCTCAAACTGCTCACGGCTCTTCTTGTCGACGTGCGGGCCGCGGTTCACCGTGAACTTCTCGATGCGCGTCGGCAGCGGGATCGGACCGCGAATGAGCGCGCCGGTACGTCGGGCGGTGTCGGCAATGTCGCCGGTCGCCTGGTCGAGCACGCGGTGGTCGAACGCCTTCAGGCGGATGCGGATGTTGCTGTCCATGTTCCCTACCGATTCCTCTGGCACGCCTCCGGCCGTCACCCCGGCGGTTCACCGGGGGCTCGTGCCGCAGGCGCTCGGGCCGGCGGGATGAGATCCCGGCAACGCGCCGGGATGACGGAGAAAGAGCGGTGCTCGTAAATTCTCGAAGGGGCGCCCCTTACGGGTGCCCTCATAAAAAGGCAACCGCCCGACGCACCTTTTTCGGTGCGCCGGGCGGCTTACCCTGTTCGTGGCGGTTGCCCGCCGCGAAATTACTTCGCGATCGAGCTCACGACGCCGGCGCCGACGGTGCGGCCACCCTCGCGGATCGTGAAGCGCTGCCCCACGTCCATCGCGATCGGCGCGATCAGCTTGATGCCCAGTGCGACGTTGTCGCCCGGCATCACCATCTCGGTGCCCTCGGGCAGTTCAACGGTGCCGGTCACGTCCGTGGTGCGGAAGTAGAACTGCGGACGATAGTTGGCGAAGAACGGCGTGTGACGGCCACCTTCGTCCTTCGACAGCACGTACACTTCCGACTGGAAGTCAGTGTGCGGCTTGATCGAGCCCGGCTTGCAGAGCACCTGGCCACGCTCCACCTCGTCACGCGCCACGCCGCGGATCAGGGCACCGACGTTGTCGCCAGCCTGGCCCTGGTCGAGCAGCTTGCGGAACATCTCAACGCCCGTGACCGTCGTCTTGCGCACCGTCGGCTGGATACCGACGATCTCGACTTCCTCACCGACCTTGATGATGCCGGTTTCGACACGGCCGGTCACCACGGTGCCGCGACCCGAGATCGAGAACACGTCTTCGATCGGCATCATGAACGGCTTGTCGAGCGGACGCTCCGGCTGCGGGATGTACTCGTCGACGGCCTTCATCAGCTCAAGCACGGCTTCCTTGCCGAGCTTGTCGTTCGAGCCGCTGAGAGCGCAGGTCGCCGAACCCTTGATGATCGGAATGTCGTCGCCCGGGAACTCGTAGCTGCTGAGCAGTTCACGAACCTCGAGCTCGACGAGCTCCAGGATCTCGGGATCATCGACCAGGTCGACCTTGTTCATGAACACGACCATCGCCGGCACGCCGACCTGCCGGGCGAGCAGGATGTGCTCGCGGGTCTGCGGCATCGGGCCGTCGGTAGCCGACACGACCAGGATCGCGCCGTCCATCTGCGCGGCGCCGGTGATCATGTTCTTCACATAGTCGGCGTGGCCGGGGCAGTCGACGTGCGCGTAGTGGCGGTTCGCCGTCTCATACTCGACGTGCGCGGTCGAGATGGTGATGCCGCGCTCACGCTCTTCCGGTGCCTTGTCGATGTTGGCGAAGTCGACGGCGGTGCCGCCGGTCGTCTCGGCCAGCACCTTCGTGATCGCCGCCGTCAGCGAGGTCTTACCATGATCGACGTGACCGATGGTACCGATGTTCAGGTGCGGCTTGGTCCGCTCAAACTTAGCCTTGGCCATTATATCCCTACCTTCTGGATTTCACTACGCGCCGTCCGGAGAGTCGCCGTGAAAGCGGCCCCATAGCGGCTGATTTTCGGATGCGCAAACCCTGCCGTCGCCCCGGGTTCATACCGGGGCGACAACCGGAAATTACGCCAGCTTCGCCTTCACTTCGTCGGCAACGTTCTGCGGCACTTCGTCATAGTGCGAGAACTGCATCGAGTAGCTGGCGCGGCCCTGAGTAAAGGAGCGCAGCTGGTTCACGTAGCCGAACATATTCGCGAGCGGCACCATCGCCGTCACCGCCTGCGCATTACCGCGCGTATCGGTGCCCTGGATCTGTCCACGGCGCGAGTTCATGTCGCCGATCACGTCGCCGAGATACTCCTCCGGCGTCACCACCTCGACCTTCATCACCGGCTCAAGCAGCGTGATGCCTGCCTTCGCCGCCGCCTCGCGCATTGCGCCGCGAGCGGTGATTTCGAACGCCAGCGCCGACGAGTCGACGTCGTGGTATGCACCGTCCGTCAGGTGCACCTCGAAGTCGATGATCGGGAAACCGATCAGATGGCCGGTCTCTGCGGTCTCGCGGAAACCCTTCTCCACCGACGGGATATATTCGCGCGGAATGTTGCCGCCCTTGATCTCGTCGAAGAACTGGTAGCCCGAACCGCGCTCGCCCGGCTTCACCGTCACCTTCACGCGGCCGAACTGGCCCGAGCCGCCCGACTGCTTCTTGTGGGTGTAGTCGATGTCGACTGCCTTCTTGAGGTATTCGCGATACGCCACCTGCGGCGCGCCGACGTTTGCCTCGACCTTGAACTCCCGCTTCATGCGGTCGACGAGAATCTCGAGGTGAAGTTCGCCCATCCCCTTGATGATCGTCTGGCCCGATTCGTGATCGGTCGAAACGCGGAACGAGGGATCCTCGGCGGCCAGGCGGTTGAGCGCGATGCCCATCTTCTCCTGGTCGGCCTTGGTCTTCGGCTCCACCGACAGCTCGATCACCGGCTCCGGGAACTCCATGCGCTCCAGGATGATCGGGTTCGCCGGATCGCACAGCGTATCGCCCGTCGTGGTCTCCTTGAGGCCCGCGATCGCGACGATGTCGCCGGCGCGCGCTTCCTCGATGTCCTCACGCGAGTTCGCGTGCATCAGGAGCATACGGCCGATCTTTTCCTTCTTGTCCTTCACCGAGTTCAGGTAGGTGCCCTTCGACAGCTTACCCGAATAGATGCGCGCGAAGGTGAGCGAGCCGACGAACGGATCGTTCATGATCTTGAACGCGAGCAGCGACATCGGCGCATCGTCCGACGGCGGACGCGAATCGGGCGTCTCGCCGTCGAGCTTGACGCCCTGAACGTCCGGAATGTCGAGCGGGCTCGGTAGATAATCGACCACCGCGTCGAGCAGCGGCTGAACGCCCTTGTTCTTGAACGACGAACCGCACAGCACCGGCACGAAATCGAATGCCAGCGTGCCCTTGCGGATCAGGCGCTTCAGGGTCGCGACGTCCGGCTCGTTCCCTTCGAGGTACGCGTCCATCGCCGCGTCGTCCTGCTCGACGGCAATCTCGATCAGCTCGGCGCGTGCTGCGGCGGCCTGATCCTTCATGTCGTCCGGGATTTCGCGATATTCGAACTTCGCACCGAGCGATTCATCGAGCCACACGATGGCGCGGTTCTCGACGAGGTCGACAAGGCCGACGAACTTGCTCTCGATGCCGATCGGCAGATACAGCACGGCCGTGCGCGCACCCAGACGATCCTTGATCATCTGCACGCAGCGCTCGAAGCTCGCACCGGTGCGATCCAGCTTGTTGACGTAGCACAGCCGCGGCACGCGATACTTGTCAGCCTGACGCCACACCGTTTCCGACTGCGGCTCAACGCCGGCAACGCCGTCGAAGCAGGTCACCGCACCGTCGAGCACGCGCAGCGAGCGCTCGACTTCGATGGTGAAGTCGACGTGGCCGGGGGTGTCGATGATGTTGATCAGGTGCTCGGGGCCCTTGCCCTCTTCAGCGCGCCACTTGCAGGTGGTCGCAGCAGAGGTGATCGTGATGCCACGCTCCTGCTCCTGCTCCATCCAGTCCATAGTGGCGGTGCCTTCGTGCACTTCGCCGATCTTGTAGGACTTGCCGGTGTAATAAAGGATGCGCTCGGTCGTCGTCGTCTTGCCGGCGTCGATGTGCGCCATGATGCCGATGTTGCGATATTTCTCGAGCGGATGGCTGCGGGCCATGATGCTTCACTCCAAGGCCGGACAACCGGCGAGGTTCAGTTTCGGTCGGGACGTGCGCCCCATCTCCGCTGGAGCGAGCGCCTGGCGGCGCTGCCCTCCCTTCCGAAGAAGTCGAGCCCCATGACAGCCATGGAGCCAACGGCAATTGGGGGAGCGAGCAAGCCCGCTACCCCCATATAGGTCACACGGTGTCTAAGCGCCACCCGTCAGCAGGAGCCAACGGGCGCACCTTTACCAACGGTAGTGGCTGAAGGCGCGGTTCGCTTCGGCCATGCGGTGCGTATCCTCACGCTTCTTCACGGCGTTGCCACGGTTGTTCGCCGCGTCGAGCAACTCACCCGACAGGCGCGCCGACATGGTGTTCTCGCTGCGACCGCGCGCCGCGGCGATCAGCCAGCGGATCGCCAGCGCCTGCGCACGCTCCGGACGGACCTCGACCGGCACCTGATAGGTCGCGCCACCGACGCGACGGCTGCGGACCTCGATGCCGGGCTTGATGTTCGTCAGCGCCTCATGGAACACACCGAGCGGCTCGCGCTTCGCGCGGGTCTCGACGGTTTCGAGCGCGGTATAGACGATGCCTTCCGCGACGGACTTCTTTCCGTCCAGCATCACGGAATTCATGAACTTCGACAGCACCACATCCCCGAACTTGGGATCGGGCAGGATTTCCCGCTTTTCGGGACGACGACGACGAGCCATTGACTTTTTCCTTCAAACTTCAGCCATGCGAGGGTCGGTTAACAAACCGACCGGCTTACTTCGGACGCTTCGCGCCGTACTTGGAGCGGGACTGACGGCGATCCTTCACGCCCTGCGTGTCGAGGACGCCGCGCAGCACGTGGTAACGCACGCCCGGAAGGTCGCGCACACGGCCGCCGCGGATGAGCACCACCGAGTGCTCCTGCAGATTGTGGCCCTCGCCCGGGATGTAGCTGATCACTTCGCGGCTGTTGGTCAGGCGGACCTTTGCCACCTTGCGCAGCGCCGAGTTCGGCTTCTTCGGGGTCGTAGTATAGACTCGGGTGCAGACGCCGCGCTTTTGCGGGTTCTGGTCCATCGCAGGGACCTTGCTCTTGGCCTTCTGCGGTTCCCGGCCCTTGCGGACCAGCTGGTTGATCGTGGGCATTGAAGCCTTCACCTTTCCGTAGGTTACTTTGCTGGAGCTGAGACAGCACTTGGAATACGAAAAGGACCTTGGGGCGGTCGCGCACGACCTCCCGGGTCCTTGATGCATCCAGCAATGTTCAAGCATGTTCCCGGCCAACACAGGTCTGGAACGGGCGCGCCTATACGCATCTGAGCCGCGCCGGTCAATGGCGCGACCCTTAACCGGGTGGCAACCACACCACGGGCAAGAGCGGAAAATGCATCGGCTGCCCCTCCCTGCCCTTCTATTGCCCATTCTGCTGCCTGCGGCAGCGATTCATTGGTGGCTATGGCCGTATAGCGGCACGGACGTCGGCACGTTCCTGTTGCCGTGGTTCCGCCACATCCAGGCGACGGGGCCGATCGGCGCGTTCGCCGAGCCGTTCGGCAACTATGCTCCGCCCTACCTTTACCTCATGGCGGCGACGACTCCGCTGGCCGACTCGGTTCATCCGGTCGACCTGATCAAGGCGCTGTCGGTCGCCGGGACGTTCGCGCTGGCGGCAGCGACCTGGCATCTCGTGCGCACGCTCGCGCCGGATGCGCCGGACACGAGGTCTCGCGCCCTAGTCACGGCCGCGCTCGTGCTCCTGATTCCCTCGACCGCGATCAACGCCGTGCTGATGGGGCAATGCGACGCGATGTGGGCGGCCCCGTGCCTGATGGCGCTCGCGGCGGCGGTACGCCGCCGGCACACCGCCATGCTGCTGTGGTGCGGGATCGCACTTGGCTTCAAGCTGCAGGCCGCTTTCTTCGGGCCGTTCATCCTGGCGCTGCTGATCCAGCGCAGGGTTCCGTTTGTCACCTGGCTGGCGGCCCCCGCGGCGTGGCTCGCGACCCTGCTACCCGCGTGGCTTGCAGGATGGCCCGCGTCCGACCTGCTGACGATCTACTTTCAACAGGCGAATACCTTGGACGGGATTGCGCTGAGCTCGCCGAACATCTGGATGATCGTCGACACGCTGCCCGCACTTCGCGACCTGCCGTTGACGGGCCTGGCGCTTGCCGCTGCAGTCGGGACCACGGGCGCCTATGTGGCGTGGTTCTCGGTACGCCGGCTTGCCGGTCGGCGACTGGCCGAAGTGGCGCTGCTCGCCCCGCTGATCGTCGCCGGGCTGCTGCCGCGTATGCATGAGCGCTACTTCTTCCTCGCCGACCTGATCGCGCTGGCGATCGCGCTTGTTTGGCCCGACCGGCGGAGCATCGGAATCGCTCTGCTGGTCCAGGCAGGATCGCTCCTTGCGTTGCTCGCCTATCTAAGCGGCTATGCTGTGCTCGCGGTGATCGGCGCAGTACCGATGATGCTTGCCACCTGGCGGCTCGCCCGCCCGCTGCTGCGCCGCCCGGCAAACGACAACCCGCCGGTGCGCGCCGCCCTCGCTTAGCGGATCACCGTGAGCAGGGCCTGCTCGAACCGCGCGGGATCCTCCACCTGGGGCGAATGGCCGAGTCCATCCAGCCGCACCAGCGTGCCCTTCGGCATGTGGCGCACCGCATCCGGCGCGACGGCAGGGATCGCCCGGAGGAACTGGCGCAGCGAGGGCGGCGTCTGCGCGCGGCCGAACGCCGTCTTGTCGAGCGTGCCGACGATCACCGTCGTCGGTGGCTTCAACCGGTGGAGCTCCCGCGCCACGGGCTGCGTCTTGATCATTTCGCTGGTCTTGGCTTGCGCCAGCGCGACCGAGTCGCGGCCCGGCGCCGCATACATGCCGGCAAGCATCCACACCCAGCGATCATAAGCCGGACGCCAGGTGCCGTGATAGTAGTTCGCCTGCTGATACGCCTTGATCGACGCGTAGCTGGTGCGCTTTTCCGCGTCCCACAGCGTGTCGACGTCGACATAGGGCAGCCCCTCCTCCGACCGGGCGACGAGCCCGAGCGGATTGACGAGCACCAGCCTCTCCACCGTATCCGGGTAGAGGATGGCGTAGCGCATCGCGAGCATGCCACCCATCGAATGGCCGACGATCGTCGCGCGCGCCACCCCGCGCGCAGCGAGCAGCTTGCGCGTCTGG
>JAEYXQ010000099.1 GCA_023431205.1 Pseudomonadota bacterium
GGGCGGGGGGGGGGGGTCCATCAGCGGCTCACCCCACCACCCCCTCCCCGGCCCGCCCCTCAAGGGGGAGGGAGGGCAGGGGCAAACATCCTGAGCGGGGGCCCTACCCGCTCTCGCATAGACCTCATGGTGAGCCTGTCGAACCACGAGGTCGCGTCCACCGAACTACCGACCTCTCCCTGCGCGACCAGCTCAGGATGAGGTCTGCGAAGCACCAGTGCTTCCACAAACAAGGACCTGACCACCATGTTGACTTTCCTCCGCACGACCATGGTGGCGCTGCTCCTCTTCCTGGCTCCCGCAGCACACGCCCAAAACCCCGACCTCGCTGCCACCATCGCCGGCATGGGCGACGCCAACCTGCGCGATCTCACCGCCATCGTCGAAACCCTGGCGGCCAGTGGTGACCCCGTCGTCGTGCCCACCCTTGAAGCGCTCGCCGGTGGCGACCTCTATTTCGATGAAGCCAGCGGCACGGTCGCCATCAAGCGCGGTCGCGACTGGCTCGATCCCCTCGCCGGCACGGAACTGGTCGTTCCCGAGGACGCCGAGTTCTCCAAGATCCGGGTCAACAACGGTCTTCGTCGCGAGATCGCCGCCGCCCTTTCCGGCATGACGCTGATGAGCGACAACCCCGCTACCCGCCTCAGCGCCGCCCAATCCTTCCTCGCCAAACCCGATCCCGCCAACATCCCCCTGCTGGACGAGGCCATCGCGGCCGAAACCAGTGCCAACGTGCTGAGCGCCATGCAGGCCGCTCGCGCGGTGATCATGCTGCGGGACGCCGAAGCCAGTCTCGAGGATCGTCAGGCGGCAGTCCCCGTCCTCGCCAGGAACGCCCGCCGTTCCGCCATCACCATCCTCAACGCCGCGGTCGCTGAAGCGCCACCGGAACTGCAAGTCACCATCCAGTCGACCATTGCCGGCCTCGAGCAGGAACGCGCCGTCTGGGCGGCGCTGCAGAACGTCTGGTTCGGGCTCTCGCTCGGCTCGGTGCTGCTGCTCGCGGCCATCGGCCTCGCCATCACCTTCGGCGTCATGGGCGTCATCAACATGGCTCACGGCGAGATGGTCATGCTGGGCGCCTACACCACCGTGATCGTGCAACTCTTCATCCGCCAGAACTTCCCCGGCCTGCTCGACTATTCGCTGCTGATCGCGCTGCCCTCGGCGTTCCTGTTTACCGGCGCGGTTGGCATTGCCGTCGAGCGCGGCGTCATTCGCTGGCTCTACGGGCGGCCCCTCGAAACCCTGCTCGCAACCTGGGGCCTGTCGCTGATCCTCCAGCAAAGCGTCCGGTCGATCTTCGGCCCGACCAACCAGATGGTGATCGCCCCCACCTGGATGTCGGGCTCCACCGAGTTCTTCGGCCTTGCCATCACCTACAGCCGCTTCTGGATCGTCATCTTCGCCCTGATCGTCTTCTTCATGCTGCTGCTGGTGCTGAACCGCACCCCGCTCGGTCTGCAGATGCGGGCGGTGACGCAGAACCGGCGCATGGCCTCCGCCATGGGCATACGCACCCCATTCGTCGACGCCATGACCTTCGGCCTTGGGTCCGGTATCGCCGGCCTTGCCGGTGTCGCCCTGACCCAGATCGACAACATCTCCCCCAATCTCGGGCAGAACTACATCATCGACAGCTTCATGGTCGTGGTCTTCGGCGGCGTCGGCAATCTCTGGGGCACCCTGGTCGGCGCCCTCACCCTCGGCGTCGCCAACAAGTTCCTCGAGCCCTATGCCGGCGCCGTCCTGGGCAAGATCCTCATTCTCGTTCTCATCATCCTCTTCATCCAGCGGCGCCCAAGGGGGCTATTCGCCCTCAAGGGTCGGGCGGTGGAACAATGACGGCTCTACTCGAAGAACTCGGATCCTGCCCTCCCTCCCCCCTTGAGGGGGAGGGCTGGGGTGGGGGGTCTCTCAGCGGCTTACCGCGCGACCCCCTCGCGCGATCCCTCCCCTCAAGGAGGAGGGAAGCAAAGGAGCCGCTTGGCTCCGGCTTGATCCCTGCCCTCCGGAGTACCTCACCATGCTGACCCAAGCCGTGTTCCGCGCCCTCGACCGCAAGGCCAGCTGGCTCGTCGGCATCTTCCTGGCTGTCGCCGTCATCGTGCCGCTCGCCAACCTGCTGATCCCGCCCGGCCAGTTCGGCCACGTCCCGACCTACCTTGTCTCGCTGATGGGCAAGTACCTCAGCTACGCCATCCTTGCCCTCGCGCTGGACCTGGTGTGGGGCTATTGCGGCATACTCTCGCTCGGCCACGGCGCCTTCTTCGCCCTCGGCGGCTATGCCATGGGCATGTACCTGATGCGCCAGATCGGCACCCGCGGCGTCTACGGCAATCCCACGCTTCCCGACTTCATGGTCTTCCTCAACTGGAAGGAACTGCCCTGGTATTGGCAGGGCTTCGACAACTTCTGGTTCGCCATGCTCATGGTCGTGCTGGTGCCCGGTCTGCTGGCGTTCATCTTCGGTTATTTTGCGTTCAGGAGTCGGGTCACCGGCGTTTATCTCTCGATCATCACCCAGGCGATGACCTTCGCGCTGTTGCTGGCCTTCTTCCGCAACGACATGGGCTTCGGCGGCAATAACGGCCTGACCGACTTCAAGGAAATCCTCGGCGCCTCGGTTCAGGCGCAGACCACCCGCGCCGCCTTGTTCGCGGCCACCGCCATCGCGCTGGCGCTCTCGGTCCTGGTCTGCTCGCTGATCGTCAATTCCAAGCTCGGCAAGGTCATGGTCGCCGTCCGCGACGCGGAAAGCCGTACGAGGTTCCTCGGCTACCGTGTTGAATACGTGAAGCTCTTTGCCTTCACCGTCTCCGCCATCATGGCTGGTATCGCCGGCGCTCTCTACGTTCCGCAGGTGGGCATCATCAATCCCGGCGAGTTCGAACCGGGCAACTCAATCGAGGTGGTGATCTGGACCGCCGTCGGCGGCCGCGGGACGCTGGTCGGCCCCATCATCGGCGCCATTGTCGTCAATATGGGCAAGTCCTGGTTCACCAGCGCCTTCCCCGAATTCTGGCTATTCGCGCTCGGCGCCCTGTTCGTGTTCGTCACCCTGTTCCTGCCCAAGGGCATCGTCGGATTGTGGGCGCAACTGCGCGGCACCGGTGCGCGGCGCGCCGTAGCCAGCAGCCAGCCTCCCGCACCGACCCCGCAGCAGGACAGTGCCGCCGAGCGCGGCGAAGACCCGGTCACCTTCAGCGGTGTCCAGCCCAAGCCGGCGGAGTAGAGACCATGCACAAAGCCCAGGACACCATGCTCTATCTCGATGGCGTCTCGGTCGCCTTCGACGGTTTCAAGGCCATCAACAGCCTGTCGATCATCGTCGGCCCAGCCGAAATGCTCGCCATCATCGGTCCCAACGGCGCCGGCAAGACCACGATGATGGACATCATCACCGGCAAGACCCGGCCGGATGCAGGCGAGGTCATGTTCGACGGCCGCACCGACCTGACCCGGCTCGACGAGGCGGCAATCGCCAACCTCGGCATAGGCCGCAAGTTCCAGAAGCCCACGGTTTTCGAAAGCCACACGGTCTGGGTCAATCTGGAACTGGCGCTGAAGAAACCCCGCACCATCTTCGCCACCCTGTTCTACGCCCCCTCGGCGGATGACACCGGCCGCATCACCGAAATCCTCGAAACCGTCCGCCTGCTGCACCGCAAGGATGATCTCGCCGCCGATCTCAGCCATGGCCAGAAGCAGTGGCTCGAAATCGGCATGCTGCTGGCCCAGGACCCCAAGCTCCTGCTTGTCGACGAGCCGGTGGCCGGCATGACCGACAGCGAGACCGAGGAAACCGCCCAGCTCCTCCGCGAGATCTCCAAGACCCGTTCGGTGGTGGTGGTCGAGCACGACATGAGCTTTGTGCGCGAGCTCGGCTCCCGCGTCGTCTGCCTGGCGGAAGGCTCCGTCCTAGCCGAAGGCACGCTGGAACAGGTCAGCGCCAACCCCGTGGTGATCGAAAGGTATCTCGGACGATGAGCACCGCCCTATCCATCAACGCCATCGACCTGCACTACGGCGCCGCCCAGGCGCTGCGCGAGGTCAGCATCACCTGCGCGCCAGGGCGGATCACCGCCGTGCTGGGCCGCAACGGCGTCGGCAAATCCTCCACGCTTCGTGCCATCACCGGCATCAACCACGTCACCGCCGGCGACATCACCTTCGGCGACGCCGTGCTGCGCAGGGTGCCGCCCTACAAGCGCGCCCGCATGGGCATCGGCTACGTGCCGCAGGGCCGCGAGATCTTCCCGCTGCTGACGGTGAAGGAGAACCTCGAAACGGGCTATGCGGGCCTGCCACGCAGCGAGCGCAATATACCGCCTTACATCTTCGACCTGTTTCCGGTGCTGAAGTCGATGCTCGGCCGTCGCGGCGGGGATCTGTCCGGCGGCCAGCAGCAGCAGTTGGCCATCGGCCGCGCCCTGGTCACGAGGCCCAAGGTGCTCGTGCTGGACGAGCCGACCGAAGGCATCCAGCCCTCGATCATCAAGGACATTGGCCGGGCGCTGCAGTTCCTGCGGGACGAGAAAGGCATGACCATCCTGCTCGTGGAGCAGTTCCTCGATTTCTGCCGGGAGATCGCCGACGACATCTACGTCATGGATCGAGGCGAGATTCGTCACGCCGGTCCTGCCAACGACCTCGACCTTCCGGAGGTGCGCCGACACTTGATGGTTTAGACAAACAAATGCCCGGCACATGGCCGGGCATTTGCAGCTCTGTAGGCAGAGCGTATTAGTTGGTGGTGGTGGTGGCAGCGCCACCCTCAGTTGCAAGACCAGCATCGACGCAGTTCTCGAGGGTGATCTGGCCGAGGTCCAGAGTGGGCTCGTCATTGCCGTTGTCGGCATTGCCGTCAGCATCGGTATCGTCGGTGTCGTCACCGGTGGAGTCGGTTTCGGTCTCGGTCACGTCGATGGAACCGGCAGTCGGAGAGTCGGCGTCCATGCCCGAGGCGAGCTGGTCGCAATAGGCCTGCACGCGCGGCAGGTCGACGTCGGTCACATTGAGGGCGCCGACCATCGTGTCAGCATAGGCAAAACCGGCAAAGCCGAGGGAAGCAGCCAGAGCGGCGGCAGAAACAACAGATTTGAAACGCATTTTTCTCAACCCTTGTAATATCATGGTCATTAGAGCGTTTGCTCGCGGGATGAACGCATGAGCCCACCAAGAGTTGCTACGCTGGAGCCAGCCGGAGGCCCGGTTCTGCTGCAACGTGCCCGCGGAATGGGCAGGCTTGCTACGCAGCAACTCGGCGATCGCACCCGGCTCAGCGAACTTTATCAGGATGGTTGCGCCAAGATCCGCCTGCCCAACACCCACGGAACGGGTCTTGAGGCGGTGCTGATCAACACTGCCGGAGGCCTTACCGGCGGCGACGTGATGAACTGGTCGGTCGGCGTGGCTGACGGAGGCCACACGGTCCTCACCACCCAGGCCTGCGAGCGCATCTACCGTTCCATCGGCGGCCACGCGCAAGTGGAGACCGCAATCAAGGTGGGCGCGGGTGCTCACCTCGACTGGCTGCCGCAGGAAACAATCCTCTTCGCCGGCAGCCGCCTTCAGCGCCGCAGCGAGATCGACCTCGCCGGGGGCGCCACGCTGACCGCCGTGGAGGCCATCCTGCTCGGCCGCGACGCCATGGGTGAAACCGCCATGGACGCGGCACTGACGGACAAGTGGCGGATCCGCCGCGATGGCCGCCTGCTCCATGCCGAAGCCACCCGCATCGACGGCTCGGCGGAGGCTCGGGAGAGCCGGCCCCTGCTTGCTGGTCATCGGGCTCTCGCGACCATCCTGCACATCGCAACAGACGCCGAGGGCGCTGCCCGCCGCTGCCAGTCGGTTCGCGCCCTGCTTCCCGCCGGAGCGGCGATCGCTGCGAGCGCGATAGGCGAACGCCTCGTCATCCGCGCTCTGGCCAACTCCGGGCTTGCCTTGCGCCGGATGATCGTTCCAATTCTGGATCACCTCAGCGGTGCCGACGCCCTGCCCCGCATGTGGCACCTATAGGATCCCTGCCAAATGAACCTGACCCCACGGGAAAAAGACAAGCTGCTGATCTCCATGGCGGCTATGGTCGCGCGCCGGCGGCTCGAACGCGGCGTCAAGCTGAACCACCCGGAGGCCATCGCCCTGATCACCGATTTCGTGGTCGAAGGCGCACGCGACGGTCGCCCCGTCGCCGAACTGATGGAGGCTGGTGCCCATGTGGTGCGGCGCGACCAGGTCATGGAAGGCGTCGCCGAGATGATCCACGATGTGCAGGTGGAGGCGACCTTTCCGGACGGGACCAAGCTCGTCACTGTCCACGAACCGATCCGCTGAGGTGCTGAGATGATCCCAGGTGAAGTCCTGCCCGCCGCAGGCGACATCGAACTCAATAGCGGTGCCGAGGTGCTGACCCTGGAGGTCGCCAATACGGGTGACCGCCCGATCCAGGTCGGCTCCCACTACCACTTCTTCGAGACCAATCCCGGTCTGCGTTTCGATCGCGATCGCACACGCGGCATGCGCCTCGACATCGCCGCGGGCACTGCCGTCCGTTTCGAGCCCGGCCAGACCCGTGAGGTGCGGCTGATCCCGATCGGCGGCGAGCGCGCGATCTACGGCTTCCGCCAGCAGGTCATGGGCAAGCTATAGTGGTTCCGGGTAGCGTCACCGCTACGATCATGCTCTAAGCGCGCCGTTTGCAGCGGAGTGCCTCATGTCCAAGGAAGCCGAGTTCAAGTCCCGTTTCTTTGCGGTCCTCAAGGACCTCCAGAACACAGGGTCAAAGAATGGCCCGGCAATGTGGCTCCTGGGCAGCCTTGCGTCTGACCTGTCGGACAATCTCAAGCAGTCCACCTGGAGCGCAGCCAAGTCGGCCGTCGACCAGCAGACCTACGATCTGCTGCTCACCACCTTTCGCGACCAGGGCAACGAAAACTACCGCGAAGGCCGCGACCAGCACGCCTACGCCATCCAGGTGCTGACCTTCTCCCTGATTGCGCTCACCCAGCGCAGCGACGAACAGGTGGCCGAAGGCGAGCAATTGCTCGATACGCTCATCGATGCCGCGGTCACCGCCTACCGCCGCAACAGGACCACGCCCCCAGCCAACTAGCGCAGCCTGTCAGGTCTGCACCATCGGAAGAGCGTGTCTGTCGCTGCACGCTCTTGCCAGTCATCGAGCAGCGCGCCACAGTCGCGGTGGGAAGCCCCGGTCGCAGCCGACCACGGAGACTTGATGCCCGCACGCATTTCACGCGCCACCTATGCCGACATGTACGGCCCCACCACCGGCGACCGGGTCCGCCTGGCGGACACCGAGCTCTTCATCGAAGTCGAGAAGGATTTCACCACCTATGGCGAGGAGGTGAAGTTCGGCGGCGGCAAGGTGATCCGCGACGGCATGGGCCAGTCGCAGCGGACTCGCGCCGAGGGCGCCGTGGACACCGTCATCACCAACGCCGTCGTCGTTGATCACACCGGCATCTACAAGGCCGACATCGGCCTCAAGAACGGTGTGATCTCCGCCATCGGCAAGGCCGGCAATCCGGACACGCAGCCGGGCGTCGACATCATCATCGGCCCCTCCACCGAAGCCATCGCCGGAGAGGGCCGCATCCTCACCGCCGGCGGCATGGATGCCCACATCCACTTCATCGCGCCCCAGCAGATCGAGGAAGCCTTGATGAGCGGCGTCACCACCATGCTTGGCGGCGGCACCGGCCCCGCCCATGGCACGCTCGCCACCACCTGCACCGGCGCCTGGCACATCGAGCGCATGATCGAGAGCTTCGATGCGTTCCCGATGAACCTGGCGCTCGCCGGCAAGGGCAATGCCTCCGTTCCCGCGCCGCTCGAGGAGATGATCCTTGCCGGCGCCTCCTGCCTCAAATTGCACGAGGACTGGGGCACCACCCCGGCCGCAATCGACAACTGCCTCGCTGTCGCCGATGACTTCGACGTGCAGGTGATGATCCACACCGACACGCTGAACGAGAGCGGCTTCGTCGAGGACACCATCGCCGCCTTCAAGGGCCGCACCATCCACGCTTTCCACACCGAAGGCGCGGGCGGCGGCCATGCTCCCGACATCCTGCGGGTCGCGGGACTGCCCAACGTCATCCCCTCGTCCACCAATCCGACTCGCCCCTACACGCTCAACACCATTGCCGAGCATCTCGACATGCTCATGGTGTGCCACCACCTGTCGCCGTCCATCCCCGAGGACGTGGCCTTCGCCGAGTCGCGCATCCGCAAGGAAACCATCGCCGCCGAAGACATCCTCCACGACATGGGGGCGCTGTCGGTGATCTCCTCCGACAGCCAGGCCATGGGTCGTGTCGGCGAGGTGCTCATCCGCACCTGGCAGACCGCCGACAAGATGAAGCGCCAGCGCGGCCGCCTGCCGGAAGAGACTGGCGACAACGACAATCTCCGCGTCCGCCGCTACATCGCCAAATACACCATCAACCCGGCCATCGCGCACGGGCTCAGCAAGCACATCGGCTCGATCGAAGTGGGTAAGCGCGCCGATCTCGTGCTGTGGCACCCGGCGTTTTTCGGTGTGAAGCCCGAAATGGTGCTGCTCGGTGGGTCGATCGCCGCCGCGCCGATGGGCGACCCCAATGCCTCGATCCCCACGCCGCAGCCGATGCACTACCGGCCCATGTTCGGGGCCTTTGGCAAGCTGCGCACCAGCTCATCGGTGACCTTCGTATCCAAGGCCGCCTACGAAGCCGGCCTTCAGGCAGAACTCGGCGTCGCCAAGGGTATGCTGCCGGTCGAAAATACCCGCGGCGGTATCGGCAAGGCGTCGATGATTCATAATTCGGCCACACCCCAGATCGACGTCGACCCCGAGACCTACGAAGTCCGCGCCGACGGTGAACTGCTCACCTGCGAACCAGCCACAGTGCTGCCCATGGCGCAGCGGTATTTCCTGTTCTGACGCCAGTTTGCGCGCGAGGCCCCTCGGGCGCATAATGGCAGCATGAACAAGATCGATCCCAAAAAGCTGGTGGCCTACGAGGACGACTTCGCGCTGTGGAGCGCGGAGCAGGCTACGCTTGTCCGCACTGGCAAGCTGGACCGTGTCGATCTCGAAAATGTCGCCGAGGAGATCGAGAGCTTGGGGCGCTCGGAAGAACATCAGATCGACAGCCGCATGGAAGTGCTTCTCCAGCATTTGTTGAAGTGGCACTTCCAGCCAGAGAAGCGCACAAACAGCTGGAAAGCGAGCATCCATGAGCAGCGGATCCGCATAAGCCGGGTCGTCAAGCGGAGTCCAAGCCTTGCCAGCTATCCAGCGGCGTCGTTGGAGGGCAGCTTCGTCATCGGCAAGACAAATGCAATGAACGACACCAAGCTGCCCGAGTCGGCGTTTCCCGAGACCTGCCCGTACACTATCGAGCAAGTCCTCGATCCGGAATTCCTTCCGGACGGCCCCTGACGCTATTACATGTTCATGCTATGTTCTGCGCCTGAGTCGCAGGAGGGAACATGGTGGCCGATCTTAAGGGCAAGGTTTGTCTCGTCACCGGCGCGAGCCGGGGCGTTGGGCGCGGGGTGGCGCTGGGGCTCGCTGAGGCCGGCGCGATCGTGCACATCACGGGGCGAACGTTGCGCGATGGCGAGCATCCCGAGGGCCTCGATCGCGGCGGCTCGCTGGCCTCGGTGCTCGACGCCTCCGCGGCCTATCCGGGCAAGGTGACGGCGCATCGGGTCGATCACTCCAGTGATGCGGAGACCGAGACGGTCGTCCGCGAGGTGATCGGCCTCGAAGGCCGGCTCGACGTGCTGGTGAACTCGGCCTGGGGCGGCTACGAGCGCATGGTCGAAGGCGACCGCTACAGCTGGGAAGACCCGCTCTGGGAACAGCCGATGTGGCGCTGGGACGCGATGATGGATGTCGGCGTGCGGTCGGCCTGGTGCGGCATCCGCATCGCCGCCGAGCAGATGGCCGCGCAGCGCTCGGGCCTCATCGTCAACATCTCGTTCTGGGCCGCGCAGAAGTTCATGCAGAACGCCGTCTACGGCATCGCCAAGGCCGCCATGGATAAGATGGCCGCCGACGTCGCCCACCAGATGCGCGAGTATGGCGTTGCGGCGGCCTCGCTTTATCCAGGCCTCGTCCGCACCGAGGAGGTGGTGAAGAACGCCCAGTATTTCGACATGTCGAATTCGGAGAGCGCTGAGTTCCAAGGCCGCGCCGTCGCGGGGCAGGCGGCCCCGGCGCCGCG
>JAEYXQ010000115.1 GCA_023431205.1 Pseudomonadota bacterium
GATCAATACGTTGCGATCCTCATAGGAGCTGATCCAGCGCTCGCCCTTGATCTCGTCCTTGCGCAGCGCCGCACCGGCCTCCATCGAGGTGTGCAGTTCGTCACCGGTCCGGTCGAGGAAGCCGGTGTTGATGAAGAACACCCGGTGCCGCGCCTCGTAGATCGCTGCCTTGAGGTTGGCCGAGGTCCGCCGCTCTTCGTCCATGATACCGATCTTGATGCGGTTCGGCTCGAGTCGGAGCATGCGCTCCACCGACTCGAAGATGGCGCAGGCGAAGCGCACTTCCTCTGGCCCGTGCATCTTCGGCTTGACGATATAGATCGCCCCGGTGCGTGAGTTGCGGCCCTGGTCGTGCAGCGCGCACAGCGTCGTCACCGCCGCATCCATCAGGCCTTCGCCGATCGGCTTGCCGTCGCGCAGCACCGCGTCGGTGGTCATCAGGTGGCCCACATTGCGCACCAGCAGCAGCGAGCGCCCCTTGAGCACCAGCTCCTGTCCGTGGACATCCTTGTAGGTGCGATCGTCCTTGAGCCGGCGGGTGACGGTCTTGCCGCCCTTGTCGAACGTGTCTTCCAGCGTGCCCTTCATCAGGCCCAGCCAGTTGCGATAGACGCCGACCTTGTCCTCGGCATCCACCGCAGCAACGGAGTCCTCGCAGTCCTGGATGGTGGTCAGCGCCGCCTCGACCAGCACGTCGCTGAGCCCCGCCTTGTGCGCGCCTCCGATGACGCTCGCAGGATCGATCACGAGGATCACGTGCAGCCCATTGTGTCGCAGCACCAGCTCGCCCTTGGCCTCCGTGCCGCCATAGCCGACAAAGGCGCTCGGGTCGCGCAGGCCCGTCCGGCCCGCCGGTGTATCCACCTCGAGCCGCCGCACCTCGCCGTCCTTGACCACATGGTAGCCGGTGACATCGGCATGGCTTCCCGTCGCCAGCGGCACCGCCTCGTCGAGGAACTCCGCCGCCCGCGCCACCACCGCAGCACCGCGCCTGGGATTGTAGCTGCCGCCCGGCGCCAGTTCGCCGTCGCGCCCGATGACGTCGGTGCCATAGAGCGCATCATAGAGGCTGCCCCAGCGGGCATTGGCGGCATTCAGCGCATAGCGGGCATTGCTGACTGGCACCACCAGTTGCGGGCCGCACACCGTGCTGATCTCGGGGTCCAGCCCCTCCGTCTCGATGGAAAAGTCTTCCGGCTCCGGCACCAGGTAGCCGATGTCCTTGAGGAAGAACTCATAGCCTTGGGGGTTGCTCGCGACGGCGCCGTACTTGTGGTGCCATTCGTCGATCCGGGCCTGCAATTCGTCGCGGCGTGCCAGCAGCCGCTGGTTGGTCTCGGCGTGCTCGCCGATCAGTGCCGCAAACCCGTCCCAGAACTGCTCCGCCGATACAGCAAGTCCCGGCAGGGCCTCCCCTTCGATGAATTCCACCAGCAGGCGATGAACCTCGAGGCCGGACTTCGGCAGGTAGTCGGTCATGGTCGTTCCTTGGGAAGGCGCGCGTATACGCGCGGCAACCTAGGCCAAGGCCATGGGTGTCACAAGCCGCCTAAAGTAGACTTCGCCCTTGCGCCAGCGACATAGACCTCGGCGATAGCGCGATCGTCCCCCATGGTCTGGAGCAGGAACAATTCCTCGGCGAGACTCCCCAGCGTCCGCTGCCGCAGCGCCATCGCCGGCGTCGCCCCGGCATCGAGCACCACCAGGTCCGCGGTGTTTCCCGGCGCCACCGCCCCGATCGTCCCCTCCAGCGACAGCGCTTGCGCATTGCCCAGCGTCGCCATGAAGAACGAGGAGAACGGATTGAGCCGCTGCCCCTTGAGCTGCAGCACCTTGTAGCCTTCGTCGAGCGTGCGCAGCATCGAGAAGCTGGTGCCGCCGCCGATATCGGTGGCAATCCCCACCCGCACCCCGTGCTTCATCAGCCGCTCGCGGTCGAACAGGCCGGAGCCCAGGAACAGGTTCGAGGTCGGGCAGAACACCGCCACCGTCCCCGTCTCCGCCATCACCGCGGTTTCGCGGTGGTTGAGGTGGATGCTGTGCCCCATCAGCGTCCGCGGCCCGAGCAGCTCGTAGTCCTCGTAGATGCCCGTATAGTCCGGCGAGTCCGGATAGAGCTGCATCGAGGTGCGGATTTCCTCGTCGTTTTCGCTCAGATGCGTCTGCACATAGGTTTCCGGATGCTCCGCCACCAGCGCCCGCGACGCTTCCATCTGTGCCGGCGTCGAGGTGATGGCAAAGCGTGGTGAGATCGCATAAAGGCTCCGCCCGCGGCCGTGCCAGCGCGCGATCAGCGCCTTGGTGTCGTCATAACCCGACTGTGCCGTGTCGCAGAGCGCTTCGGGGGCATTGCGGTCCATCATCACCTTGCCGCCGACCATCAGCATGTTGCGCCGCTCGGCTTCGGTGAAATAGGCATCGACCGACGCCGGATGGCTCGAGCAATAGGCCACCGCCGTCGTCGTGCCGTGCCGGATCAGCTCGTCATAGAACGCCGTCGCCACCGCTCCGGCATGCCCCTGCTGCGAAAACTTCTGCTCCTCGATAAAGGTGTAGGTGTTGAGCCACTCGAGCAGCGACCCCGCATAGGCCGCCATGATCTGGCTCTGCACATAATGGAGGTGCAGGTCGATGAACCCCGCCATGATCAGGTGCGGCCGGTGATCGACCACCTCCACACCCTCCGTCCGGGCAGCCGGGAAATCCTCGACCGCCACGATACGGCCGTTCTCGATCACCACCGCCCCGTCCGTCAGGTAGCGGTAGCTGTCGTGGTCGTCGATGCCGAGCGGCTCGCGCACGAAGCTCAGCACCCGGCCACGAAGAACGGTACGCGTCACGATCCGGAGCCCTCGCGGAACCAGGCGACCAGCAGCGCCCGCTCCTCCGCCGTCATCTCGGTGACGTTGCCCGGCGGCATGGCATGCGAATACCCCGCCTGCATCGCGACCTCGCGCGCATGGTTCGCCACCGCGACATCGGTGTCGAGGATCACGTTCTTGGGCGCTTCATGAACCCCGGGCCACACCGGCTCGGCGGTATGACACATGGCGCAGCGCGTCTGCACCGTCAGGCTCGCCTGCTGAAAGTGCTCGGCCGCCATGAACGGCTCCGCCGCCTGCGATGCCACCGAGGCTACCGAACCATCGAGCTTCGGCCCTGTCGACAGCCAGGCAATGACCAGGAACAGCACCACCGCCACGCCCCAGGTCCAGTGCGGGTTGCCCTTCCGCGCGTGCCGCGTGTTGAAATAGTGCCGGATCACCACGCCGATCAGGAACACCAGCGAGGCGATGATCCAGTTCCACTCGGTCGCGAAGGCCAGGGGGTAGTGGCCGGAGAGCATGAAGAAGATCACCGGCAGCGTCAGGTAGTTGTTGTGCAGGCTCCGCTGCTTGGCGATCTTGCCGTATTTGGCGTCCGGCACCCGGCCGGCCTTGAGGTCCCCCACCACGATCTTCTGGTTGGGGATGATGATCATCGCCACATTGGCGGCCATGATCGTCGCGGTGAACGCCCCCATATGCAGCAGCGCCGCGCGGCCGGTGAAGATCTGCGTATAGCCCCAGCTCATCGCCACAAGGATCGCGAACAGCACCAGCATCAAGCCCGTGGTCGATTGCCCGATCGGCGACTTGCACAGGGTGTCGTACAGCACCCAGCCGAGCACGATCGAGCCGGCCGACAGCGCGATCGCCGCCCAGTTCGGCACGTCCAGCACGTTGCGGTCGATCAGGTAGAGATCGGCGCTGACATAGTAGAGCAGCACCAGCAGCATGAGGCCGCTGAGCCAGGTCCAGTAGCTCTCCCACTTGAACCAGGTCAGGTGCTCGGGCAGGAAGTCCGGGGCCACCAGGTATTTCTGGATGTGGTAGAACCCGCCCCCATGCACCTGCCACTCCTCGCCATGCGCCAGCGGCGGCAGGCTCGGGGTCTTGCGCAGGCCCAGGTCGAGCGCGATGAAATAGAACGATGAGCCGATCCAGGCGATCGCCGTGATGACATGCAGCCACCGTGCCGCAAACATCGCCCACTCGTAAAAGATCGCCAGATCGCCCATCAACCCCATGCCCCTCTATTCCTCTCCCCGTCGGGGAGAGGGTGGATCGGGCGCAGCCCGAGACGGGTGAGGGGGATCTTTCCCCTCGCTCCAGGCCCCCGGCAACACCCCCCTCATCCGGCGCTGCGCGCCACCTTCTCCCCGAGGGGGAGAAGAAAAGGGGGCGGCATCCCGCCCCCTCTCGAACGTTCGGTCAGGGTGCGGCTTACGCCTTCACGCCTTCCACATACCAGTCCATGGCCCACAGGCCCGCATCGTCGATGGTCTGGCCGGCCGGCACGCGCTCGGCGCCGGTGTTGTCGACGATCGGGCCGGTGAACGGATGCAGCGAACCGTCCACGATCCCCTGCTTGACCTCCTCGGCGGCGGCAACGACCTCGGCCGGGATCTTCTCGTTGTACTCGCCGATCACCACTTCGCCGGCGGCAATGCCCGGCCAGCTGTCATCGGACTCCCAGGTGCCGGCCAGCACGTCGTTGACGACGTCGATATAGTGCGGTGCCCAGACGTCGACGATAGCCGACAGGTGCGACTTGGGGGCAAAGGCGCTCATGTCCGCGCCCTGCCCGAAGCCGCCGACGATGCCGCGCTCTTCGGCAACCTGCAGCGCCGCCGGGCCGTCGGTGTGCTGGGCAATGATGTCGGCGCCCTGGTCGATCAGCGCGCGCGCCGCATCGGCTTCCTTGGCCGGGTCGTGCCAGCTCGACAGCATCACCACGTTGACGGTGATATCCGGGTTCACTTTGCGGGCAGCGAGCGTGAAGGCGTTGATGCCCATCACCACTTCGGGGATCGGGAACGAACCGATATAGCCGATCACGTTGGTCTTGCTGAGGTGGCCGGCAAGGGTCCCCATCACGGCGCGGCCTTCATGGAAGCGCGCATTGTAGGTGCCGACATTCTCGGAGCGCTGGTAGCCGGTGGCGTGCTCGAAGATCACGTCCGGGAACTCGCGCGCCACCTTGATCACATAGTCGCCGAACCCGAAGCTGGTGGCGAAGATGATCTTGTTGCCCTGCTGGGCCAGTTCGCGCAGCACGCGCTCGCAGTCCGGGCCTTCCGGCACGCTCTCGACGAAGGTGATCTCGATCTTGTCGCCGAACTCTTCCTCGAGCGCCTGGGCACCGACCCAGTGGCCATAGGTCCAGCCATTGTCGTCCTTGGGGCCGACATTGACGAAACCGATCTTGAGCGGGCCGTCCTGGCCGAAGGCCACGGAGCCGACGGCGGGTAGCAGCAGCCCGGCGGCACCGATCTTGAGGGCGGTACGCCTTGTAAACACGGTCATTACGTTCTCTCCTGTTATGACGTTGTTATTGCGTAGGCAGGAACGGCTTGCCGAGGCAGGCCGGAGCTGCCGAGTTCTGGGACCGCCGCAGCGAGATCAGCACCAGCACCACGATGGTTGCGAGATACGGGAGCGCGGCCCAGAATTCCGATGGGAGGATACCGGTGCTGCCCGAGGCCTTGGTGTAGAGCTCGATCGCCATCACCAGCCCGAACAGATACGCACCAGCCAGCAGCCGGACCGGCTTCCAGGCGGCAAAAACCACCAGCGCCAGGGCGATCCAGCCGCGCCCCGCCGTCAGCCGCTCGGCCCATTGCGGGGTCAGCAGCAGCGGGAAGCAACTCCCGGCAATGCCGGCCATCGCCCCGCCGAAGGCCACTGCCGCATAGCGCACCCCGATCACCGAATAGCCGATCGAGTGCGCCGAAAGGTCGTTCTCTCCCACCGCGCGCAGGATCAGCCCGGCACGGGTCTTCTTGAGGAACCACCAGATGGCGCCCACCATGAACAGCGAGAAGAACACCAGCGGACTGTGGTCGAAGATCACCCGCCAGAACGGATGCTGCTCGAGTTCATCGGGAAACACCGAGTCGAAGATGGCGATCGGCCGACCGGTATAGGCCTGCCCGAACAGGGCCGAAAAGCCGGTGCCGAAGATGGTGAGCGCCAGGCCCGTTGCCACCTGGTTCGCCGACAGGGTCAGCGTCAGGAAGGCAAAGATCATCGAGGAGCCTGCCGCCGCCAACGCCGCCGCAAGGATCGCCAGCCAGTGATTGCCGGTGTGGTAGGTCACCGCAAAGGCGATCACCGCGCCGATCAGCATCATGCCCTCGACGCCCAGGTTGAGCACGCCGCTCTTTTCCACCACCAGTTCGCCGAGCGCGGCGATCAGGATCGGCGTCGAGGCGCCGATCAGGGTGATGATGATGGCGATCAGGAGGTCGCTGCTCATGCCGTAGCCTCCGAAGTCACCGCCTTGCGCCAGCGCACGCGGTAGCGCACCAGAACGTCGCTCGCGAGCAGGAAGAACAGCATCATCGCCTGGAAGATGCCGACCGCCGCCGGTGGCAAGCCCGCTGTCGTCTGCGCCACCTCACCGCCCACCACCACGATCGATAGAGCCAGCCCGGCAAAGATGATGCCGATCGGATGCAGCCGTCCGAGGAACGCCACGATGATGGCCGTGAACCCGTAGTTGGTCGGAAAGGACGGCACCATGCGCCCGAACGGCCCCGCCGCCTCCAGCACTCCGGCCAGTCCTGCCAGTGCACCGCTCGCCAGCAGCACCATCCAGATCGTCCGGTTCACGGAGAACCCGCCATAGCGCGCCGCATAGGGCGCCGAACCCACCACCTTGACCTGGTAGCCGAACACCGACCGGCTCATCACGAACCACACCAGCACCGCCACTACGATCGCGATCGGCGCGCCCAGGTGGATGATCGTGCCGGGCACCACCCGCGGCAGCATCTGGTCGGCAGTGAACATCCGCGTCTGCGGGAAACCGAACCCCATCGGGTCCTTCCACGGCCCCAGCACCAGGTAGTTCAGGAGCTGGATGGCGACATAGGTCAGCATCAGGCTGGTCAGAATCTCGTTGACCTTGAGCCTGGTCCGCAGCAGCGCCGGGATGAAGGCCCAGGCCATGCCGCCGGCCATGCCTGCCACCACCATCAGCGGCAGGATCCACGGCCCGCTCATGTCGCGCGTCAAGAGCGCCACGCCGGTCCCGGCGAGCCCCCCGAGCACATACTGCCCCTCGGCGCCGATGTTCCAGACGTTGGAGCGGTAGCAGAGCGCCAGCCCCACCGCGATGATGATCAGCGGCGCCGACTTCACCGCCAGGTCCTGCCACTTCAGCGGGTTGGTGAGCGGGGTCAGGAAGATCTCGCGCACCGCGGCAACGCCGTTATACCCGATCAGCGAGAACACGATCATGCCGATCACCGCGGTCAGCAGCACCGCCCCGACCGGAGTCAGGTACAGCATCGCCTTGCTGGGTTCGGCGCGCTTCTCAAGCCGTAACGGCATCGCGCACCTCGCCCTGTCCGTGAACCCCACCCATCAGCAGCCCGATCTCCTCGATGCTGAAATCACTCACCGGCCGGGCATCGCTCAACCGCCCCATGTTGATCACCGCCAGCGTGTCGCACAGCGCCCTGAGCTCATCGAGGTCCTGGCTGATCACCACGATCGCCGACCCCGCCGCCGCCAGGTCCACCAGCGCCTGGTGGATGGCCGCCGCCGCGCCGGCATCGACGCCCCAGGTCGGCTGCGACACCACCAGCACGCTCGGCTTCTGCAGGATCTCGCGCCCCATGATGTATTTCTGCAGGTTCCCGCCCGACAGCGATCCGGCCGTCGAGCCCGGCCCCAGTGCCTTGACGGCGAAGTCAGCGATCACCTTGCCGGTATAGGTTTTGGCGGCGCCGGAATTGATCAGCCCCATCATCACCATGCCGAGCCGGTCGCGCGCCGTCAGCACCGAATTGTCGCTCAGCGTGAACTCGCCCACCGCCGCATGGCCGTTGCGTTCCTCGGGCACGGCGCACATGCCCCGCCGACGCCGCTCGGTGGTGTTCATCAGCCCCACCGCCTGCCCGTCGAGCGTGATCGCCGCGCGATCATCGCCATGGATTTCGCCGGACAGCGCATCGAGCAGCGCGTTCTGCCCGTTGCCCGCCACACCGGCGATGCCGAAGATCTCGCCCGCCCGCACGGTGAAGCTCACATCGTTGACCGGCACGTCGAAATGCCCGTCACCCATGGTCGAGAGCCGCGACACCACCAGCTTCGGCGCTCCGAAGCTCCGGCCCTCGCCGCGCACGATGTCCTTGAGCCCGGCCCCGATCATCTTTTCGGCCATCGACCGGCTGGTCTCGACCTTGGGGTCGCACGTATCCACCAGCCGCCCGCCGCGCAGGATGGTGGCGGTGTCGCAGAGCGCTTTGATCTCGTGCAGCTTGTGCGAGATGTAGAGGATAGAGCATCCCTCCGCCGCCAGTTGCTGCAGCACGGCGAACAGCTGCTCCACCTCCTGCGGCGTCAGCACCGAGGTCGGCTCGTCCATGATCAGCAGCTTGGGGTTGAGCAGCAGCGCCCGCACGATCTCGATGCGCTGGCGCTCGCCCACCGACAGCGTCGCCACCGTCCGGTGCGGGTCGAGCAGCAGCCCATAGGTCTGCATCACGTCGCGGATGCGTCCCTCGAGCTCGCGCGCCGGGATCTTTGCATCCATGCCGAGCGCAATGTTCTCCAGCACCGTCAGCGCCTCGAACAGCGAAAAATGCTGGAACACCATGCCGATGCCGAGCCGCCGCGCCGCCTTGGGGTTCGGCACCGTCACCACGTCGCCGTTCCAGCGGATTTCGCCGGCATCGGGCTGCATGATGCCGTAGATCATCTTGACCAGGGTCGACTTGCCGGCGCCGTTCTCGCCCAGTAGCGCATGGATTTCGCCCGGCCGCACCGCAAAGGACACGTTGTCGTTGGCGAGAACGCCGGGAAAGCGTTTGGTGATACCGGTCAATTCCAGCCGATGCGGCATACTAGCGTCCAATCACCACCTCCGTTGGTCCGGAGGCGCGTGCCCGCGCGACATCAGCTTCCCCTCGACCAATCTGTACCATTATTTCTGCCGCCGCCAGCGCTGCGATCACTTCCGGCCGTTTATCCCCAAGCCCTTGCGCGCCAATGGGTAATACCAGCCGCTCGAGGGCTTTCTCGTCCCCGCCCTGCTCGCGGAACCAGCTGGCGAACTTCGCCCGTTTCGTCTGCGAACCGACCATGCCGACATACTGGCTGTCGGTCCGCCTCAGCGCTTCGAGCGCGATCAGGAAGTCGAGCGCATGGTCATGCGTCACGATCACGAAGCTGCTGCCCGCCGGCGCCTGCCGCACCACCGCCTCCGGCATCGCCACGCGATGGCCAACGATCCCCGCCGGCAGCAGCGCCAGTTCCTCGCTGCGCGTGTCGATGACCTCGAGCTTCACCGGCAACAGAGCCAGGATCTGCGCCAGCACCCGCCCCACATGTCCGGCCCCGAACACATAGACCGCCGGCCGCCCCGCTTCTTCCCTCGCGATCCGCTCCACCAGCCGCTGCTTGAGACGGTCATCCGCATGCCGCAGCCGCACCGCGACCCGCCCGCCGCAGCATTGGCCGATCTCCGGCCCCAGCGGCACGTCCATCGCTTCCTCGGCCCGCCCGTCGGCAATCAGCCGCCGCGCATGCTCGATCACCAGATATTCGAGCGCCCCGCCGCCAATGGTCCCGACCGCCCCCTCCGGCCCCACCACCATGAACGTCCCCCGCTCCCGCGGCGACGACCCCCGTACTGACGTCAGTTCGCACACAATGGCGACGGGGTTGCTGGCAAAGAAGGCGGACAGGGACGCTGAGTTCATCCGGCCGACCCCCTCCCCGGCCCTCCCCTCAGGGGGGAGGGAGAGCAGAACACAAAACCCGGTGAATAGCGCCTCCCCTCCCCCTTGAGGGGAGGGGCCGGGGGTGGGGGTCGCAGCGCAAGGCACGATATCGTCACGGCCCGGTGATCCCCCGCATCCGTTCCACCCCCATCAGCACCCGCTCCGGGGTAACCGGCGTATCGAGCCGCGGCGCCTGCGCGTAATCCGCCACGCTCGCCACCGCCATTGACAGCGCTTCCACCACGCTGATCGCCAGCATCAGCGGCGGTTCGCCCACCGCCTTCGAGCGGCCGATCACCGCTTCCTTGTTGCTGGACCACTCCGCCAGCCGCACGTTGAACACCGGCGGCACGTCGCTCGCGAGCGGGATCTTGTAGGTCGAGGGCGCGTGCGTCCGCAGTTGCCCCTTGGCGTCCCACACCAGTTCCTCGCTGGTGAGCCAGCCCATCCCCTGGATGAACCCGCCCTCCACCTGGCCCAGGTCGATGGCCGGGTTCAGCGACTTGCCGACGTCGTGGAGGATGTCGACGCGATCGACCACATACTCGCCGGTCAGCGTGTCGATGGTCACCTCGCTCACCGAGGCGCCATAGGCATAATAGTAGAACGGCCGCCCGCGGCCCGCCCCCCGGTCCCAGTGGATTTCGGGCGTCTTGTAGAACCCGGCGGCCGAAAGTTGCACCCGGTTCATGTAGGCCGAGGCGCACAATTCCCCGAAGGGCACGAATGTCTCGCCCGCCTCGACGCCACCCTGCACCCACCGCACCGCCGCCTCGGGCACCTGGTGCAACCGCGCCGCATGCGCGGTCAGCCGTTCCTTGAGCTGCCGACAGGCATCCAGCGCCGCCGCCCCGTTCAGGTCGGTGCCCGACGACGCCGCCGTCGCCGACGTATTGGCCACCTTGCTGGTGTTGGTGGCCATGATCTTGACGCTGTCCAGCCCGACCCCGAACGCGTCCGCCACCACCTGCGCCACCTTGATGTAGAGCCCCTGCCCCATCTCGGTGCCGCCGTGGTTGAGCTGGATGGTGCCGTCCTTGTAGAGGTGCACCAGCGCCCCGCCCTGGTTGTACCAGGTCGCCGTGAAGGAGATTCCGAACTTCACCGGCGTCAGCGCGATGCCCTTGCGCAGCACCCCGTTCTCGCGGTTGAACCGCAGCACCGCCTCGCGCCGCGCCTGGTAGTCCGACGAGGCTTCGAGCTCGCTGACCACCCGGTGGATGACATTGTCCTCCACCACCTGGTGGTAGGGCGTCACATTGTTGCTGTCGGTCCCGTAGAAATTGGCCTTGCGGATCTCGAGCGGATCCTTGCCGAGTGCATAGGCGATCTCCTCGATCCAGCGCTCCGCCGCCACCATGCCCTGCGGCCCGCCGAAGCCGCGGAAAGCGGTGTTCGAAACCGTGTTGGTGTAAAGCGGCTCCGAGCGCACCCGCACCGCCGGGTACCAATAGGCGTTGTCGGCGTGGAACAGCGCCCGGTCGGTCACTGGCCCGCTGAGGTCCGACGAGAACCCGGCCCGCGCCGCATAGACGGCATCCACCGCATGGATCTTGCCGCTGTCGTCATAGCCGACGCGGTAGTCCACCACGAAGTCGTGCCGCTTGCCGGTTGCCGTCATGTCGTCGTCGCGGTCGGGGCGGATCTTGCAGGTCCGGTTCCACTTCTTGGCCGCCAACGCCGCAACGCAGGCGAACAGGTTCCCCTGCGTTTCCTTGCCGCCGAAGCCCCCGCCCATGCGCCGCACCACGATGGTCACCGCGTGCTGGCGAATGCCCAGCACCTGCGCCACCATCAACTGCACTTCGCTCGGGTGCTGGGTGGAGGAATGGACTGTCACGTCCTCGTCCTCACCCGGAATGGCCATGGCGATCTGGCCCTCGAGATAGAAGTGGTCCTGCCCGCCAATGGCGATCGACCCCTCCACCCGCCGCGGCGCCGCTTCCAGCGCCGCCTCGACCTCGCCCCGCTGCAGGGTAAGTGGCGGCGCCACCACCTTGCCGCCGCCGGCCTGCGCCGCCCGCACGTCGAGCATCGGCTCGAAGTCGCGATACTCCACCACCGCCAGGTGCGCCGCCCGCCGCGCCGCCTCCCGGGTTTCCCCGATCACCGCAAACAGCGGCTGGCCCCAGAAATGCACCTTGCCGATCGCAAAGATCGGCTCGTCGTGGAAATGGCTGGGACTGATGTCGTTCTCGCCCGGAATGTCCTCCGCCGTCAGCACCCCGATCACCCCCGGCGCCGCCTTCACCGCCGCAAGGTCGATCGACACGATCTCCGCATGCGCCCGGCTCGACAGCGCCAGGTACGCATGCATTGTGCCCGCGGGCTCGACCATGTCGTCGATATACTCGGCCGTCCCCGTCACATGCTTGTGCCCGCTGTCGTGGCGCGTCGGCGTGTGCAGTGTCGCAATCTCGATCGGCGGAGCGGAGTGCTTGTTCATGCCGCGTGCCCCTCATCGCCCCACCTGAGTGGAGCCCCCCTTCTCCCCTTGCGGGAGAAGGTGCCCCGAAGGGGCGGATGAGGGGGTCTCTTTACGCACACACCACCCACCATCACGCCACCTCCCGCTTGACCCGCACCGTTTCCCCCTCGCTTTCGAGGAAGAACCGCTTCAGCAGGTTCTGCGCCGCCAACAGCCGGTATTCCTTGCTGGCCCGCATGTCCGAGATCGGCTGGAAGTCCTCGGCAAACGCCGGCAGCACCGCCTCCACCGTCTCCATTGTCCATGGCTGGCCGACCAGCGCCGCTTCCACCGCTTTGGCGCGCTTGGGCGTTGCCGCCATGCCGCCAAAGGCGATGCGCGCCATGCCGACCATGCCGGCATCATTGACGAACACCCGAAACGCCCCGCACAGCGCCGAGATATCCTCCTCGCGCCGCTTGGACAGCTTGTAGACCGCGAACTTTTCGCCCGCCGGCAAGAGCGGCACGGTCACGCTCTCGACGAACTCGCCCGGCTCCCGGTCCTGCTTGCCATAGGCCAGGAAATAGTCCTCGAGCTTGATCTCCCGCCGATGCTCGCCCCGGCGCAGCGTCAGCTTCGCCCCGAGCGCAATCAGCGGCGGCGGCGTATCGCCGATGGGTGAACCATTGGCGATATTCCCACCAATCGTGCCCATGTTGCGCACCTGCTCGCCGGCAATCCGGTTCCACAGCGGCAAGAGTTCGGGGAAGCTCGCGCCGATCACCGGCAGCGCTTCCGAATAGCTCACCCCGGCATAGAACCGCACTTCGCTGTGGTTCTCGGCAATGCGCTTCAGTTCCTCGAGGTGCCCGACAAAGATCACCGGCCCGATGGGCCGCATGAACTTGGTCACCCACAGCCCCACATCGGTGGAGCCGGCAACGATGGTCGCCCCCGGGTTCTCGGCATAAACCGCCGCAAAATCATCAAGGCTCGCCGGAACAATGATCCGCCCGCTGTCGGCGCCGAGTTCCACCCGCCGCCCGTCGTTCAGCGCCTTGATCCGTTCCTTGACCGCGATGCGCTCCGCATGGAGCGGATCGGCCTCGGGCAGCCCATAGCTCGCCATCGCCTCCGCCGCCCGGATGATCGGGGCATAGCCGGTGCAGCGGCAGAGATTGCCCTGCAGCGCCTTTTCCACCGCGCTCCGGCTCGGCCGCGGATCGCGCATCCACAACCCGTAAAGGCTCATCACGAAGCCCGGCGTGCAGAACCCGCACTGCGAGCCATGGTGGTCCACCAGCGCCTGCTGCACCGGGTGCAGCGTGCCGTTCTCGCCGCGCAGGTGCTCCACCGTCACCACATGCGTGCCGTGCAGGCTCCCCACGAACCGGATGCAGGCAGTGACGCTGTCATAGACGATCTCGTCGCCGCTGAGCCGCCCCACCAGCACCGTGCAGGCCCCGCAATCGCCCTCGGCGCAGCCTTCCTTGGAGCCGCGCAATCGCCGCTCCAGCCGCAGCCAGTCGAGCAGCGTCGTCTCCGGCTTGACGTCGGTGACGGTGACCTCCTCGCCATTGAGGAGAAAACGAATGGCGGTGCTGACCTCAGGCATCGCTGACCCCCTCCCCAGCCCTCCCCGCAAGGGGGAGGATGTAGATCGAGCTGGTGGCAACATGACCCAACAGAGTGGAGCTCACCCTCCCCCTTGCGGGGAGGGATGGGAGGGGGTTTCTCTCAACGCCCACGGAACGAACCACGGCTCAACTCCCCCGATACGTAGAATAGGCAAACGGGCTCACCAGCAGCGGCACGTGGTAGTGCTTGTCCTCGCTGATCGTGAACCGCACCGGCACCACGTCGAGGAAAGGCGTCTCGATCTCCACCCCCATCCGGGCGAAATACTGCCCCACATGGAAATGGATCTCGAACTCGCCATGCTGGAACTGGTCCTCGCCGAGCAGTGGCTGGTCCACCCGGCCGTCCTCGTTGGTGTAGCTGTCGGCGATGTGGTGCGTGTGGTCGCCATGGACATAGAGCAGTTCCAGCCGCATGCCGCGCGCCGGCCGGCCGTGCATGGTATCGAGCACGTGCGTGGTCAGCCGTCCTGACGCCATGTTTCTGCTCCTCCGTCCTGTTCTGGAATGAGACTAGCGCATCGTCCCCGTTGCGCAATGCACATTTTTTACCGTTTGGTCCACTTTTGAGCATCTTGTGATCAGCGGCTCCGCCGCTACTATCCTGCTGTCACTGTACGAGGCTCCGATGAACCGCTACCCCCGCGACATGCACGGCTATGGTCCCAACCCGCCCCATGCGGACTGGCCGGGTGGCGCCCATGTGGCGGTGCAGTTCGTCCTCAACTACGAGGAAGGCGGCGAGAACAATATCCTCCATGGCGATGCTGCTTCCGAGGCGTTCCTGGTCGACGTGCTCGGCGCCGCGCCCTGGCCCGGCCAGCGCCACGCCAATGTGGAATCGATGTACGAATACGGCGCCCGGGCCGGCTTCTGGCGCCTGCATCGCCTGTTCACCGAGGCGGAGATCCCCGTCACCATCTACGGGGTCGCCACTGCCCTGATGCGCGCCCCGGCCCAGCTAGCTGCCATGCAGGAGGCCGGCTGGGAAATCGCCTCGCATGGTCTCAAATGGGTGCAGCACAAGGACATGCCGCCCGACGAGGAGCGCCGGCAGATCGCCGAAGCGGTGCGCCTGCACACCATCGCCACCGGCTCGCGCCCGCTCGGCTGGTACACCGGCCGCTCCAGCCTCAACACCGTCGACCTCGTCGCCGAATATGGCGGCTTCGCCTATATCTCCGACACCTATGACGACGACCTGCCCTACTGGAAGCTGATCGCCGGCAAGCCGCAGCTCATCATCCCCTACACCCTCAGCGCCAACGACATGCGCTTCGTCACCGCCCCCGGCTTCGATACCGGCGAGGAATACTTCCAGTTCCTCAAGGACAGCTTCGACTGCCTCTACGCCGAAGGCCAGGCCGGCTCGGCCAAGATGATGTCGATCGGCCTCCACTGCCGCCTGGTCGGACAGCCCGGCCGCTTCCAGGGCCTCAGGCACTTCATCGACTACATCAAGGGCTTCGATCGCGTCTGGACCCCGACCCGTCTGCAGATCGCTCAGCATTGGCAGCAAAAGCATCCCTGGCGGGAACGAAACCCAACCCCATCGCAGCAGGATCGTGCCGGTTTCATTGCCGACTACGGCTCGATCTTCGAGCACTCGCCCTGGATCGCGGAGCGCGCCTGGGAAGCCGAACTCGGCCCCGCCAACGACACCGCGGTCGGCCTCCACTTCGCCCTGAGGACGCAATTTCGCATGGCAACTCAGGAGGAAAGGCTGGCCGTCCTGCGCGCCCACCCCGACCTCGCCGGCAAGCTCGCCGCCGCCAGGCGCCTCACCGAAGCCTCGTCGGCCGAGCAGGCGTCTGCCGGCCTCGATGCCCTTACCGACGCCGAGCGCCAGCGCTTCACCGAGCTAAACACCTCATATGTCGAAAAATTCGGCTTCCCCTTCATTATCGCCGTGCGCGACCACACCAAGGCCTCGATCCTCGAAGCCTTCGAGCATCGCCTGCGAAACACCGCCGATGAAGAGTTCGCCACCGCCTGCACCCAGGTCGAGCGCATCGCCCTGCTGCGGCTGAAGGCGCTGCTGCCGGAATAGCTTAGCCGTTCAGCCCGTCAGCCTCGTCCGACAGCATCGGCTCGTCGCGAAACAGCCCGACAAGCATCGTCAACACCACCAGCCACGGCAGGTGGTGTTGCATCCAGTTGTGCGGCGCAAGGCCTATGGAAGGGCTCCAGTCCATTTGGGGATCGTACGCCCCCAAAGCTGAAGGATTGGTAACCCTAACAGGCTCTTACCGGGTTCTACTTGTAGAAGCCCTGCCGAAGATTGATGCCGTGCTCGAGATAGACCTTCAGCGCGCACAGCATCCCGGTCCAGCCTTCGCAATTGCCATAGGACGCCTTCTGCCCGGCCGCGTTCTGCCGCCACCCGCTCTCCGAGATCGACACCAGCGTGCGCCCATCCTCCAGCGGCGCGAAGGTCATGGTCACGGTCGTGTCGTAGCTGCCGCCCTGGTCGGGCGTCCCGTCCGCGGCGCCCCAGCGCAGCACGATCCGCTGATCCTTCACCACCTCGACCACATGCACCGGGAAGGCGCCCGGGAAATCGTGGAAGTCCCAGGTCACCGTGGCACCGGTGTCGAGACGCCCCTTCGCGCCACCGGTGGTGAAATACCCGCTGAGCTGCTGCGGATCGGCAACCGCTTCGAATACCTCATGGACCGGCTTGGCGATCCGGCCGGACACAGTGAACTGGAACGGCATCGTGGTTTCCTTGCTGACAACGGCACGCATTGCAACCTCCCGTGATTGACGGCGACCACAATATGTTATAAAAATATAACATGTCAACTGACGACGAAGACGACCGCATTTTCAAGGCCCTGAGCCACCGTGCTCGCCGGCACATTCTCGACCTGCTCAAGGAGGGCCCGCGCACGACCGGCGACCTCTGCGAACACCTGCCCGAACTCGACCGCTGCACGGTGATGCAGCACCTCGGCGTGCTTGAAGAGGCCGGCCTTGTCGTCGCCGAGCGGCGCGGCCGCGAACGCTGGAACCACCTCGACGCACTGCCGATCCACGCCATCCACGAGCGCTGGATCGGCCCCTACGCCGCCTACGCCACCACCATGCTCAGCCGTCTCAAGCGCGCCGTGGAGCAGCCGACTGACGGCTGACCGAGGCTCTGTCGTCTCCGGTGCAACTGCGCTAAGGATCGCTATCCGCCACTGCCGAAGACGATCCATGGCCACCTACGCTTCCCCGCCCGCCGGTCTGCCCGCGCAGATGACCCTGCACACCGGCCGCGCCGTGTTCACCGAGGCCTACGCGCTGCTCCCCGCCGGGGTGATGCGCGACATCGTCACCTCCTACCTGCCGCACTGGCGCGACAGCCGCGCCTGGATCATCGCCCGTCCGATGACCGGCTTTTCCGAGACCTTTTCGCAGTACATCGTCGAGGTCGGCCCCGGCGGCGGCAGCGAGCGGCCCGAGCCCAATCCCCAGGCCGAGGGCGTCCTGTTCGTGGTTGCGGGCAGCGTCACCCTCACCATCGCCGGCCAGTCCCATCAGCTCGAGACCGGCGGCTACGCCTTCCTCCCGCCCGGCTGCCAATGGACCCTGGTCAACCGCAGCACCGAGCCAGCCCGCTTCCACTGGGTCCGCAAACGCTACGAGCCCGTGGACGGCATCGACGTCCCCGAACCCTTCGTCAGCAGTGATCAGGACACCCCGATCCGCTGGATGCCTGACACCAACGACACCTGGGGCACCACCCGCTTCGTCGATCCAGCCGACCTCCGCCATGACATGCACGTCAATATCGTCACGCTGATGCCCGGCGCGGTAATCCCCTTCGAGGAAACCCATGTCATGGAGCACGGCCTCTACGTGCTCGAGGGCAAGGCCGTGTACCGGCTGAACCGCGACTGGGTCGAGGTGGAACCGGGCGACTTCATGTGGCTGCGGGCCTTCTGCCCCCAGGCCTGCTATGCCGGCCCCCAGCGCTTCCGCTACCTGCTCTACAAGGACGTCAACCGCCACGCCCGGCTGGACCTCTGAGCCATGGCTGACCGGCAGATCCGCATCCAGCCCCTGACCGCCCCCGCTTTCGCGCCGTTCGGGCAGGTGATCGAAACCGAGGGCGCGCACCACTACCCCATCAACGCCGGCGTGACCGAGCGCTACCACGATCTGGCGCGGATCGAGCTTGCCGGCACCGACGCCCGCCCGCTGATCTCGATCTTTCGCGGCAAGCCCTACGCGCTCCCCTTGCCGCTGACGCTGGTCGAACGCCACCCGCTGGGCAGCCAGGCCTTCTATCCGCTCGGCTCCACGCCCTGGCTGGTGATCGTCGCCCCCGACGAGGGCGGCACCCCCGGGCGCCCGCTCGCATTCGCCCCTGCCCCCGGTCAGGGCGTCAACATCGCCATCAACACCTGGCATGGCGTGCTGACGCCGCTGGAGCAGAACGCGGATTTCCTTGTGGTCGACCGCGGCGGACCCGGGGACAATCTCAAGGAATATCGCTTTTCCGAGCCCTGGCTGGTGCTGCGGTAACCGAAAAGCCGCGACGGGCTCGAAACCGCCACAGCCCTGCGCTACGGTGAACCCATGATGCTGCGGTTGATCCAGACACTGCTCGCGCTGCTGCTGCTCGCCATCCCGGCGGCTGCCGATGGCCAGAGCTTCACCGGCACGGTCGTCTATCGCGAGCGCATCGCCGCACCGGCCGGCACGACCCTGCGCGTCAGCCTCGTCGCCCTGCCCGGCGGCCGGCCGGTCGTCGGCGCCAGCGGCACCGTCGCCGCCAACGGCCACCCTCCGATCGGGTTCGTTCTTGACCTCCACAGCGACGTCGCCCGACACGGCACCGCCTTCGGCCTCGTGGCCGAACTCCACGGCCCGGGCGGCTTTGCCTTCGCCAGCATCGCCCCCGTGCCGGTCGACCCGACCGACCCCGCGCCCGTCGTCATCGACCTCGTGCGTGTGTCCACCCCGCCCCGGGAGCCGGAACTCCCGAGCCCGCCGCTGGTGCTGCCGGAGCCGGTGCTGGTCGACGTGCTCTGGCGCATCACCAGCATTGGCGGCAAGCCCGCCGGGGGCGAGCGGCCCCCGACCTTCTCGATCACCGCCGACAGCCGCGCCGGCGGCAACAGCGGCTGCAACAACTACTTTTCCGAGGCCGATTTCACCGACGGCCTGACCTTCGGCCCCGCCGCCGCAACCCGCATGGCCTGCGCCGAACCCTTGATGGCGCAGGAAGCGTCACTCTTTGCCGCCCTCGCCGCCGTTGCCGACTTTGAAACCGAAGGCGACAGCCTGCGCCTGCTCGATGCCGCCGGCATCCCGCTGATCGGCCTCGTGCCGCTGGAGGACTAGACTTGGATACCGCAGACCTGGTCGGGCGGCTGCTCGACGTGATCGAGCACGACATCGCCCCGGTGACGCACAAGGGCGTGCAGCACGGCAACAAGCTGTTCGGGGCGGCGATCCTCAGGAAGTCCGACCTGTCGGTGGTCATCGCCGAAACCAACAACGAGACCGAGAACCCGCTCTGGCATGGCGAAATGCACGCCATCAAGCGCTTCTTCGAACTGCCTGCCGATCAGCGGCCGCCGACCAGCGATTGCCTGTTCCTCGCCACCCACGAGCCCTGCTCGCTCTGCCTCTCCGGCATCACCTGGTCAGGCTTTGACAATTTCTACTACCTGTTCAGCCATCAGGACAGCCGCGACAGCTTCGCCATTCCCTACGACATCCAGATCCTGCAGGCGGTCTTTGCCGTCCCCGATCCGGACCGCACCACCGTGCTGCCCGACCGGCCGCTCTACAACCAGACCAACCCCTTCTGGACCAGCCGCTCGATCCCGCAGATGATCGCCACCCTCGACCGCGGCAATCGCGAGGCGCTGCTCCAGCGCCTCGACGACATCAGCGCTCTCTACGCCGACCTGTCGGCGACCTACCAGTCCGACAAGGGCAACAAGGGCATCCCGCTCGCCTAGCGGGTGCTCCACACGGTCGGGCGATACTCGCTGCGCGGCACCTCGGCGAACGAGGCGGCAAGCGTCAGAAAGCTCATCATTGCGCCGAACAGCGCCATGACCAAAAGCTGGTGCGAAAACCTGGCGTTCATTTGACCCTCCATGACTCGCCTCTCGGGGTCAGGATTAAGGGCAGCGGCGTGAACCGGCGGCGAATTCTCCGTTTACCTCTTGTTCATCTTCGTTCATCGGCCTGAACGTCCCGACAGGGGAATGGCAGCCATGTTGCTGCGAACCATTCGGGTTTCCGGGCGTTCCGCCATCAACGAGAAATCCACTCCGAGGCCTTGATGTCCCAACTGGACCATGCGGCGGCGCCGCAATTGGCGATCTTCACCGATTTCGACGGCACCCTCGTCGAGATCGCCGAAACCCCTGATTCCGTTAGCGTTCCTGCCGATCTGCCCGAGCAGCTCGAGCGCGCGGCCCGCGAACTCGACAGCGCCTTTGCCGTCATCACCGGCCGCGAGATCTCCGACATCGACCGCTTCCTCGCCCCGCTCCAGCTGCCGATCGCCGGCGCCCACGGCGCCCAGCGCCGCCGCGCCGATGGCGTTCTCGAACAGGTCGACGAATCCGCCGTCCGCTCCGCCGAAGAGATCGCCCACGCCGTCGAACCGCTGGTGATGACCCATCCCAGCCTGATCCTCGAGCGCAAGGAAGGCAGCGTGGCCCTGCATTTCCGCCAGGAGCCCGAGCTCGGCGATACCGTCCGCGCCGCCATGGAAGAAGCCGTCAATGCCGTGACCGACTTCACCCTCATTCCGGGCAAGATGGTCTTCGAAGCGCGCCCCGAATTCGTCGGCAAGGGCGCTGCCCTGCGCGCTTTCATGCAGGAGGAGCCGTTTGCCGGCCGCACGCCCATCTTCATCGGCGACGACTTCACCGATGAGGATGCCTTCGTCGCCGCGCAGGAACTTGGCGGCGTCGGCATCAAGCTCGGCGAAGGCGACACGGCAGCGCGCATGCGCATCGCCAACGTCGCCTCCGTCTACGCACTCATCCAGGGCCTGGGAGACATAGCGGCACGCGACCGCGTGCACTGAAACAACGAACACGGGGGCAAAACCGTATGAGCCGCATCGTCATTGTATCCAACCGCACACCCGGCAAGGGACCTGCCGCCGGGGGCCTGGCGGTCGCCCTGCGCAAGACCCTGGCCGAACGGGAAGGATTCTGGTTCGGCTGGTCCGGCCGGCTGGTCGATCAACCGACTGCCGAGGCGCGATTCGAGGATGTGGATGGCCTCAAGGTCGCTCAGATCGATCTCACCCGGCAGGACCACCACGCCTATTATGCCGGCTTCTCGAACTCGATCCTGTGGCCCAGCTTCCACCTGCGGCTTGACCTCGCGACCCTCGACAGCAGCTGGTATGAGGGCTACCGGCGCGTGAACCAGCAGTTCGCCCGCGCCCTGCTGCCCCTGCTCAAGGCCGACGACATCATCTGGGTGCACGACTACCACCTGATTCCGCTGGCGAGCGAACTCCGCCTCCTGGGCGCCCGCAACCGGATCGGCTTTTACCTCCACATCCCCTTCCCCACCGCCGATGCGCTCTATGCCATCCCCAACCATCTCGACCTGATGCGGGATCTGTCCCGCTACGACCTAGTCGGCATGCAGGCCAACCGGGACGTCACCGCGTTCACCGAGTTCGCCGAGCACCAGTCTCCGGCGAGCATCTCCGGCAATCCGCTGCAGTCGGTGGATTTCAGCCGCACCGAGGTGGCGGCCTTCCCGATCGGCTCCGATCCGGATGCCTTTGCGCGGCTCTCCGTCAGCCCCGCGGCCACCAAGATGGTCAACCGGGTGCGCCGGGTGCTCGGCGACCAGCGCCTGATCATCGGCGTCGACCGTCTCGACTACTCCAAAGGCTTGCCCCAGCGGGTGGAAGCCTATGAGAAGCTTCTGACCACTGATGCCCGTTTCCGGCGGGAAGTGCATTTCCTGCAGGTGGCGCCACCCTCGCGCGACAGCATCAAGGAATATCAGGAAACCAGCGACACGCTCGACGCCATCTGTGGGCGCGTCATGGGTCGTTTCGCCGAACTGGACTGGCAACCGCTCACCTATGTGAAGCGCGCCTACGGCCAGCCCAGCCTTGCCGGGCTTTACCGCCTCGCGCGCGTCGGCCTGGTCACGCCGTTGCGGGACGGCATGAACCTGGTCGCCCATGAATACATTGGCTCGCAGAATCCCGCCGATCCGGGCGTGCTTGTGCTGTCCCGCTTCGCCGGAGCCGCCGAGATCTTCGATGCAGCGCTGCTGGTGAACCCGTTCGACACCGACGAGACGGCCGAAGCCCTGCGTCTGGCGCTCGACATGCCGCTCGATGAGCGCATCAGCCGCTGGCAAGCGCTGATGAACGCGGCACGGACCCACAACATCGACGACTGGTCCCGCAGCTTCCTCGATCGTCTGGCGCCGGCCAGTCGCAACGGCTCGGGAACACGGGACATCCTCTATCTGGCGTCAGTCGCCTGAAACGAAAAACGGCGGCCCGAGGGCCGCCGTTTGATCTTATGCATTCACCGAGCGGTTCGCCTTGGCGGCGCTGCGCTGGCCGCGGCCCCACCGGGGCTTGGCCTTGCCAGCCTCGGCCTTGCGTGGCGCCGGACGCGCTTCCCCGCCCTTGCCGATCTCGGTCATCCACGATCCAGGCCGGCCTTCGCCCGCCTTCGTCGCGGCAGGACGGCGCTCGCCGCCTTCGCGACGACGCGGTGCGTCCGCCTTCGGGTTGCGCGAGGACCGCGGGCCGGGACGACCTGCCGGGCGAGCCGGGGCCGCTGCCTCGGGTGCCGAAACCAGGCTCAGGTCACCCGAAACCGGCAGCGTGCGGCGGATCAGCCGCTCGATATCGCGCAGCTTGCCGCGCTCGGTACCGTCGCACAGCGTAATGGCAATGCCAGAGGCGCCGTTGCGGCCAGTGCGGCCGATGCGGTGCACATAGTTCTCGGCATCGTCAGGCAGATCGTAGTTCACCACATGGGTGATGCCCTGGACGTCGATGCCGCGAGCCGCGATGTCGGTCGCCACCAGGATACGGACCCGGCCGCTGGCAAAGCCCTTGAGCGCCGCCTGCCGGGCGTTCTGGGACTTGTTGCCGTGGATGGCCGCAGCCTCGTGTCCGTCGATGGCGAGGTTCTTCGCCACGCGATCGGCGCCGTGCTTGGTGCGGGCGAAGATGATCACGCGCTCCATGCCCTCTTCGGGGTTGGCGAGCAGTTCGTTCAGCACGCCGCGCTTGGCCTTGGAGCCGGACATGATCACGCGCTGGTCGATCTTGACCACCGTGGAGCCCTGCGGCGCCGCCTCGACCCGCACCGGGTCCTTGAGCAGCGTCTGCGCCAGTTCCTCGACTTCCGAGGCCATGGTCGCCGAGAACAGCATGGTCTGGCGCCGCGGCCCGACCAGCTTGGAAATGGCCTTCACCGGGGCAATGAACCCCATGTCGAGCATGCGGTCGGCCTCGTCGAGCACCAGCCAGCGCGTCTCGTTGAGCCGCAGCTTGCCGTCGTTGACGAGGTCCATTAGCCGGCCCGGGGTGGCGATCACCACATCGACGCCGCGCGCCAGGGCCTTGACCTGCTGGGTGCGCGACATGCCGCCGAGGATAAGCGCCGTGTCGAGCTTCATGCGCCCGCCGGCAAACTTCTTGAGGTTTTCCTCGATCTGCACGGCCAGTTCGCGGGTCGGCGCCAGGATCAGCGCGCGAGTGGTCAGCGGACGCGGCCGGCCCGTCAGTTCGAGAATGCCCGCCAGGATCGGCAGGCCGAAGGCGGCCGTCTTGCCCGAGCCGGTCTGGGCAATGCCCATCACGTCACGGCGTTCCAGCAGCTTGGGAATGGCCTGCGACTGGATGCGGGTCGGCTGGGTGAAGCCGCCGGCAACAAGGCTCTCGGTGAGAAGCTGCGGCAGGCCAAGGGAGGTAAAATCGGTCAATCTGGTTCTTTCGATGTGCCAAACGGCACGCGGTGCGGACGCTATCCGGCGTCTGCACGATCAAGGAATGCAATCGGGCGATAGGAAATCATCGCGCGGGTGCTGGCTCAAACCCGGACCAAATGGGTCTCCGGGCCGACTCCGCCGCTCACCGCTGGGATAAGAAGAGAAGTCCGTCGGCCGCTCCTGCGGCATCGACCCGGCACATATGGGGGAAACCACTGCAAAACGCAAGCGCGGCCGCTGCAGGGGTGCAATGTGCCGACCGCAGCAACCGTCGGCTAGATCCCGCCGTACCAGTCATAGCCGTTGTCCGGCCAGTAGCCGCCCTTGCCCATGCCGAAGGGGCGGAGGTCATCCACCAGCTCGATTGTGTGCAGGTATTTGGGCTGCTTGTAACCCAGCGCCCGCTCGATCCTGAGGCGGACCGGCGCACCGTTCGCCATCGGCAGCACCTGGTCGTTGAGCCCATGAGCCAGGATCGTCTGGGGATGGTAGGCGTCCACCAGGTCGCTGCTCTCGTAGTAGAAGATATCCCCCGAGAGCGTCTTCTGGATGTTGTCGAAGCAGTGGTAGACGCAGAACCGGGCCCCCGGCTTCACCCCGGCCTGGTCCAGCACCGCGCCCAGGCGCGTTCCCGTCCACTTGGCGATGCAGCTCCAGCCCTCGACGCAGTCGTGCCGGGTGATCTGCGACTGCTCCGGCATGTTGCGCAGTTCCGCCAGCGAAAAGCTGACCTCGCGCTCGACCATGCCCTTGATCGTCAGGCGGTACGGCTCGAAGTTCTGCGCCCGGAGGAACATGTATTCGGACGTTGTCGGTTCGGTCGAACCATTCGGCTTCATGCCCTGGCGGATTTCGCTGGCCGCGTATTCCCGCGCCAGCGTCTGGTCGCCGATCAGCAGCCGCTGCGTCTGGTAGGTCAGGACGTTCGCCTGCTCCAGTGACTGCCGCACCGGATGGCCACGCTGCGCCAGAAAGTCGAACTGGTCGCAACCGCTGAGCGTCAACCCTGCGCCCAAGGCCGACGAACCGGCAAGAAAGCGCCGCCGATTCAGAATGAGCGGGCTCATGGCTTGTCTCCCTCCTGCACCGGCGTGCCGGGCGCAGCTCGGTACCAGCCGGTGATCATCGAGCGCAGCTCGTTCACCGGACCTGCCAGCACCACCATCACCACATGCACAATGAAGAACAGCACCAGCAACACCATCACGCCGAAGTGGATGGTGCGCGCCGTCTGTCGCCCGCCGAACAGGTCGAGCAGCCAGGGCCAGGCGGCGTCCATGCCGGGGCTCATCGTCAACCCGGTCAGGATGATCAGCGGGAACAGGATAAAGAACACCACGAAATAGCTGAGCTTCTGCATTGGCCCGTAGAAGCGGCCATGCTGAAACCGGAAGCGTGCATGGTTGCCGAGATCACGCGGAAGCCCCCGCAGATCGGCGCCACCCGGCACCACCTGCCGGACATGGCCGTTGATGAAGCTCGCGACGAACCACACCAGCAGCGCCCCCACCAGCACCCAGCCGAAGAAGAAGTGCACCACCCGCCCGGTGCCGAGGTCGCGGAACGAGGGGATCGTCACCGCACCGGGGAATGCCGTGAACTGCGGCCGTTCAGCCGTGCCGCTCATCCCCAGCCATCCGGTGGTGTCATAGGTCTGACCCAGCACCGTGGTGCGCCCCCGCGGCCCGTCCGGCGTGTTGACCGCACCGATCCTGAGCAGGGCGTTGTCGTACGCGAAGCCGGATTCCTGCCCCACATAGAGAGCCGGATGGGCATTGAAGATTTGCAGCCCGCTCAGCAGCAGGAAGAACAGGCAGATCGCCCACACCCAGTGGGTCACCCGCGTCCAGATGGACTGGCGGTAGATCAACGGGCCACGCGATACCGGCAGCCCGTCTGTGCTTGCTTGTGTCATGGCGCCTCCCTGCCTCAGATACGAAGGCAAATCGGCGCCGGTTTCAACTCACCAGATGCTGAAGTCTATTCGGCGTCCGGGCGCGCTGCCCAGTTGAGGCCGCGGCGCATGATGGTTGCCATGTTGGTGTTCTCGAATTCCTTGGCCCGGTGGCCGAGGGTCATGTGGAACACCCGGCCCTGGCCGTGCCGGCGCTTCCACACCACAGGCATCACCACGCCGTCGATCCATGGGGCGTGCTCGCCCGTGAAGGTGGTCGTGGCCAGCACCTCGATCGAGGGATCGACATGCATGTAGTATTGCTCGGAGGTGTAGGGGAACGACTTGACCCCGGCCATGATCGGATCGTCCGGCTTGGCGACGTCCACCGTGTAGTCGATGATGTTGCCGGGGTGCGCCACCCACTGCCCGCCCACCATGAACTGATAGTCGACCGAGTCGCGGAACGCGTCGCTCATGCCGCCGTGGTGGCCGGCGAGGCCGACGCCGTTCTGCACGGCCTTGGTCAGGTTCTCGACTTCTTCCTTCTCGATCTTGCTCATCGTGTAGATCGGCACGATCAGCGACAGGTCGTGGATGGACGGGTCGGCGAAGGCGCTCGTCTCCGTCGCAGTGCGCACCGAGAACCCGTCTTCGTGCAGCCAGCGCCGGTAGATGGCGGCGCACTCTTCCGGGTCATGGCCGGACCAGCCGCCATAGACGATCAACGCACTTTTCATGAGACTCTCCGCAAATCAGGCGGCGCGGAGATTACCCCACTGGCAACCGATTGAAACCCCGTTTAGCCAACCGCGCCAGAACCAGCCACGGGGCCCGGGCAGAGCTTGCCGAGGCAAAGGCCCAGCTGCGCAGCACCATGAAGTTGACGCCCGAGGTCAGCGCCACGACCAGAATGGCGGCGGCCACCGGCGGCAGGTGAAGGGTGCCGTAGATGACGAAGGAAAACAGCGCCGCGAGTGCCAGGGCCATCAACTGCACGGCCACATAGCGCGGCAAAGCCTGACGATGGGCAGCCTCCGAGCGAAACGAGAAGCGGCGGTGCAGCAGGTAGATCGGCAGAATGGTCGCGGTATAGCAGCAGGCATTCACCTGCCACTCGGCAAAGGGCAGCAGCGCAACGGCCACACTCGACAGGAACACGAACAACACCGAGCCGAAGCCGCCGATCAACACGAAGCTGAACAGACTCTCGGACGGCGCCGAAGCCTCCGGCACGTCCGGCATCAGACTGGCAAGGGCGGCGCTCATGAACTCAATTCCGGTACGCAGCACCGTTCTACCTCGAACCGTGTTGCAGGCTTGTTACAAATATTATCCGCCGCGCACCCAGCTTTGCCGGATGGTTGAGCAGTCGTGAAGAGGCAAAGCTGCATGGCAGCCGTGATTTTGACCTGCCGGTCCACTTTCACCCGTCACGAAACGCTGATTAACTCCCCTCAGGCTGTGCTCTGCACGGCCGTGGCGGGTGGAGCCCGCCCGATTGAACTGCCCTTGTGGCAAGAACAGGGACGACAGGGATGAAACGACTGCTTCTCGGCGCCTCAGCGCTGACACTCCTCGCCGGCTTAGCCGGACCCGCCTATGCGGATTTCACGCTCCACATCCTGCACATCAACGACTTCCACTCGCGCTTCGATCCGATCACCGGCACCGACTCCAACTGCGACGCCGAAACCGACGCCGCTGGCGAGTGCTTCGGCGGCATTGCCCGGCTGAAGACCATCATCGACGACACCCGCGCCAAGTATGAAGGCGACAACTCGCTGCTGCTGTCGGCCGGCGACAACTTCCAGGGCTCGCTCTACTACACCACCTACAAGTCCAAGGTGGTGTCGGACTTCTTCAACCAGCTGGGGTTCGATGTGGTCGCCACCGGCAACCACGAATTCGACGACGGCCCTGAGGAGTTCCTGAAGTTCATCGACGCCGCCGAGTTCCCGATCATCGGCGGCAACTTCGATGTCACCCGTGACGAGAACCTCCGCGGCAAGATCAAGGGCTCCATCGTCGTCGAAGTGGGCGGCGAGAAGATTGGCATCATCGGCGCCACCACCGAGGACACGCCCGAGATCGCCTCCCCGGGCCCCAACATCGAGTTCACGGATGTCATCCAGTATGTCCGCGGCGCCTCCGAAGCGCTCGATGCGGCCGGCGTCGACAAGATCATCCTCCTGTCGCACATCGGCTACAGCGTCGACCTCGAGGTGGCCGCCGCGCTGCCGCTGGTCGACGTGATCGTCGGCGGCCACTCGCATACGCTGCTGTCCAACACCGCGGAAGGTGCCGCCGGTCCTTATCCCACCATGGTGACCAACCCCGACGGGGTCGAGGTGCCGGTGGTGCAGGCCAATCAGTACGGCAAGTATCTGGGCGACATCGCCATCACCTGGGACGACAATGGCGTCGTCACCAGCGCTGAAGGCGAGCCATTCCTGATCGACGCCTCGGTTACCGCCAACGAGGACTTCTCCGGTCAGCTCGCCGAACTGGCCGCTCCGATCGAAGAAGCCATGGGCGTCGTCATCGGCACCACCACCGAGAACATCGAGGGCTCGCGCGAAGTCTGCCGCGTCCAGGAGTGCTCGATGGGCAATCTGCTCGCCGACGCCATCCTCGACCGCGTTGCCGACCAGGGCGCAACGATAGCCTTCCAGAACGGTGGCGGCATCCGGGCCTCCATCGACGCTGGTGAGATCACCGTGGGTGAAGTCATCACCGTCCTGCCCTTCTCCAACACCCTGGCAACCGTCCAGATCAGCGGTGCCGATGTCATCGAGGCGCTCGAGAATGGCGTCAGCGATGTCGAGAACGGCGCCGGCCGCTTCGCCCAGGTTGCCGGGCTCAAATACACCTACACCCGGTCCAAGCCGGCGGGCGAGCGCGTCAGCGATGTGCTGGTGAAGGGTGAAGGCGACGAGTGGGTGCCGATCGACGAAGAGGCCACCTACACCATCGTCACCAATAACTATGTCCGCGGCGGTGGTGACGGCTTCTCCACCTTCGCCGAAGGTGAGAACCCCTACGACTTCGGCCCGCCGCTGGAGCAGGTGGTGGCGGACTACATCGCCAAGCTCGGTGGTGAATACACCCCCTACACGGATGGTCGCATCACCATCGTCGAGTAGTCGGCTACCCACCAAAGACGAGGGGCGCCCATCCGGCGCCTCTTTTTCATTCCCGCGGTGAAATCAGGCGCGACGGCGCGCCACGGCGCCCCAGATCAGGAGGATGATCACCGCACCAACGATCGCGCCGATGAAGCCGGCGCCGTCATCGGGCCCATAGAGCCCGACGGCCTGGCCGAGCCAGGTAGCCACCACCGATCCGACGATCCCGAGAATGGTGGTGAGGATGAAGCCGCGCGGTTCCTTGTCGCCTGGCACGACGAAGCGGGCAATAAGCCCTGCAAAGAAACCGACGATGATGGCCCAGATGATACTCATTGCTGACGCTCCTTGAGTTGACACGCAGTCAATTCGGAAATGCCCGACCCGGTTGCAGCCAACACGGCAATCGGAATGGCTCTTGCCCGAGCAGCGCCCCCACCCGTCCCCCACCCTCCTCAAGCGAAGGGTAAGAGTGGGTGTCGCCGTCAACACAGGCTCAGTGTCCCGGTCCGCCTCCCTCTCCCTTGAGGGGAGGGCCGGGGTGGGGGTCCTACGGCCCCCGCCCTGAACTACGCTCCCACCTCTAACAATCCCCGCAACGGGTGGGAGACGATGAACCCTAGCCTCAGCAAGGCCATCGAGCCGCGATCTCTCCTCCCCTTCGAGGGGAGGGTGAGAGTGGCGACTTTGCCGTCAACAAGGCCCGGTGTTCTGCCCTCCCCGCTCGCGAGGAGGTTAGATAGGGGCTCGCCAAACACCGGTTCGTCCCTCCCCCGCCCGCGGGGGAGGCTAGGTGGGGGCTCATCCCGCCCCCCAAATCTATCCCCCTTATCCCCACCCCCACCAACCCGCGTTATCTTCCCCTCATCGGCCCGCCAGAGCGCGATCATGACGAGTGATGAGCGGGACGACTGTCGGGGGAGCATGGGTCGCCAGGCTCCGGCATGGATGCTGACCACCAGCCACGGC
>JAEYXQ010000164.1 GCA_023431205.1 Pseudomonadota bacterium
GGAGAACACCCTTCCAACGACTGACGGACCTTCTTGGAAACGACAGCTAGGTGGGGGCCTCCCGCACCACCCTCTCCACAACCCCGATCCATCCCTCCCCCGCCTGCGGGGGAGGCTAGGTGGGGGCTTCCATCCACGGTCCTCGCAGGGTCACACCAGTTCCACCTCCGGCGTATCCAGCGCCACCGGCGGCGCCTTGAACCCCATCGCCGCCCAGGCCACCAGCAGCTGGCCGAAGAACTTCGCCGTCGGCAGGCGGCCCGCCGGCACGCCGTCATCCGGCACCGCACCCGCCGGTGCGTCTGCCGTCATCGTCCGCAGCCGCAGCGGCGGCAGCGCCTCGTCCTGCCACAGATTGCCATAAAGGCTCACCCAGTGGCCGCCCTTGAACTCCAGCAGCACCGGGGTGTTGCAGCAGGTGGCGATCACCCGTCGCGTCTCGCGCTCCGGCCCCAGCCGGAAGTTGCGGAGGTGCTCGTGCCCGGCAACGATGCGGACCCGGTCCTTGCGATAGAGCACGAAATGCGTGCCGCCTCCCGCGCCCACCACCGCCGGCGCCCCCGGCAGCCGTGCCATGCGCCCGGCAGCGTCGCGGCAGCTGCTGCAGTGGCACTCCGCCACCGTGATCGGCGCCCCCTCGACCACCAGCCGCACCGTCCCGCACCCGCACCTCAGTTCCGTCATCGCTTTCGCCTCCGATACATCATCACCCCCGCGACGAAGCGGCCCCGCCGGTTTCGACACCCTGCCTTGCAATCGCGTGTCGCGCCGCTACCTTGCACCGCTCCCGCCCCGCCGCCACCGAAGAAACGCCCATGCTCCCCTGGATCAAGCTCGACGAAACCACCGTGCCGGGCGGCGGCGTGCTGAAGCTGATGCAGCGCGGCAGCGAATTTTCCATCATGTCCGGCACCACCGAGCTGATGAACAGCCGCCTCAGCGGCTCCGAGGAACAGCTGGCGACGCTCTCCGCCGCCCGCCTCCCCGGCCGCAAGGCGCCGCGGGTGCTGATCGGCGGCCTCGGCATGGGCTTCACCCTGCGCGCCGCGCTCGCGAGCTTCGGCGACGATGCCGAACTGGTGGTTGCCGAACTCGTCCCCGCCGTGATCGCCTGGGCCCGCGGCCCGCTGGCGCCAATCCACGGCACCAGCCTCGACGATCCGCGCGTCCGCCTCCACCAGGGCGACGTCGCCGCCGCCATCGCCGCGGGCCCGCCCTGGGACGCCATCCTCCTCGATGTCGACAACGGCCCCGGTGGGCTCTCCCGTCCCGGCAACGACCGGCTCTACAGCCCCGCCGGCGTCGCCGCCGCCCATGCACGCCTCGTCCCCGGCGGTCACCTCGCCGTCTGGTCCTCCCATCCGGACGAGAAGTTCACCCGCCGCCTGCATCAGGCCGGCTTTGCGGCGGAGGAAGTCGCCGTCCGCGCCAGCCGCTCCGGCAAGGGCGCCCGCCACACCATCTGGTTCGCCACCCGCCCGCGCTGACACTGCTGCCACAGGCTGTCAGCACCGGCGGTTCCGTCTCCGTTCACAGGGTGTTAAGCTCCGCGCAACCTTTACATGCGGCGCCTCCGTTCCCATCTGAGACGCATCCCCAAGACAGGTGTCTCCATGGCCTCCAAATCTTCCCGCCCGGGCAAGACCGAGTTTTCGATCGACGAGTTCTTCTCCGAGATCGAGAAGGCCGAGGACATCGCCGCCTCCAAGCCCCTTTACGCCGAGCGCATGCGGAACAAGCGCGCCCTCGACCGTGCCGAGGCGGCCGAGAAGGAAGCCGCGACACCGAAAACCCCGCTCGAGAAGCGCCGCACCACCAAGGCCAATTACGACACCGCCACCGGCATGGCCCCCAAGGCCCCGCGCTCCAAGGCCAATGCGGTCGAGCGCGTCAGCTTCGATGGCATGAGCGAGCCCGCCCAGGCCGGCTTCAACCACCGCCCCTCCGCCAAGGCCCTCAGCGCCCGCGACATCTCCCGTGAAGCGGCCAAGGACCCCGAAGTCCTCGGCAAGCTGCGCGACGCCGTCGACACCGCCAAGCGCAAGGCCAAGACTCCGGGCGCCAACTCGCTTGCCGATGCGCAGACCGTTGGCGTCACCGCCACGGTGAAGGCGCTCGAGCAGATCATCCTCCACGGCCGCAAGGAAGTGGAGGGCTCCTCCCCCTGGGTGCCGCACCGTCCGGTGCGACCTGCAAAGCTCGAGGGCGGCAAACCCTTCAAGCTCGTCACCGACTACACCCCCGCCGGCGACCAGCCCACCGCCATCGCCGAACTGGTGGAAGGCGTCCAGAACGGCGAAACCGACCAGGTCCTCCTCGGCGTCACCGGCTCGGGCAAGACCTTTACCGTCGCCCAGACGATTCAGCGCACCCAGCGCCCGGCGCTGATCCTGGCACCCAACAAGACGCTGGCCGCCCAGCTCTATGGCGAGTTCAAGAACTTCTTCCCCGAAAACGCCGTCGAGTACTTCGTCTCCTACTACGACTACTACCAGCCCGAGGCCTACGTCCCGCGCACGGACACCTATATCGAGAAGGAATCCACCATCAACGAGCAGATCGACCGCATGCGCCACTCGGCGACGCGGGCGCTGATGGAGCGCGACGACGTCATCATCGTCGCCTCGGTGTCGTGCAT
>JAEYXQ010000010.1 GCA_023431205.1 Pseudomonadota bacterium
GCGAGGATGGATCTTCCATCCCCCTGTCCGAAATGGAGTCGTCGCACCCCGTTCTAAAATCCCGGCGCCCCGAGGCGGTGACGTCTCACTAAATAAATGCTCAGAGGCGGCATCCGCCTCGGGGCCCGCTCCTCTCCTCAACCGACGGCGACCCCGGCGGACGAACCCGCACGCCTATGGCAAGGGCACGTCCGTCCGTCGCGCCAGCCATTGCGTCAAGCCGACCACCACCAGCGCGAACCCCACCATGCCCGCCGCCAGCACATGCGCCTCGCCCCAGTGCAACCGTTCCACCAGATCGTAGAGCGCGATGGCCACCACCTTGGTCTCGCCCGGAATATTGCCGCCGATCATCAGCACCACGCCGAACTCGCCGACCGTGTGGGCAAAGGTCATCACCGCCCCGGTGACATAGCCCGCCCGCGACAGCGGCAGCGCCACCCTGAGGAACCGCTGCCAGGGCGAGGCCCCCAGCGTCGCCGCCGCCTCGAGCGGCTCGCTCCCGATCGCAGCGAAGGCGTTGCGCAATGGCTGCACCATGAACGGCAGCGAATAGAACAGCGACCCGATCACCAGCCCGGTAAAGGAAAACGCCAGCGTCCGCCCGCCCCAGAGGCCCGCAATCCAGCCGCCCGGCCCCGCCGGACCCAGCGCGATAAGCAGGTAGAAGCCGAGCACCGTCGGCGGCAGCACCAGCGGCACCGCCACCAGCGCCCCGACCGGCTCCCGCCAGCGGCTCCGCCCGCGCGCCAGCCACCAGCCGAGCGGCGTGCCGATCACCAGCAGCAGCACGGTGGTGATGGTCGCCAGCTCCAGCGTCAGCTGGATCGCAGGCCAGATCGCCGCGAACTCCATTCGCTACTCCACCGCGTAGCCCGCTGCCGTGATCACCGCCACGGCAGCGTCGCTGCGCAGAAATTCGAGATAGGCACGCGCGGCCGGGTTGTCCGCACCGGCAGCCAGCAGCACCGCGTCCTGCCGGATCGGCCGGTGCAGGTCCGGCGGCACCATCCACGCGCCGGCCTTGCCGTGTACCTGGCTCGCCGCCACAAAGCCCAGCTCGGCACTGCCGCTCTCGACGAACTGCAGTGCCTGCGTGATGCTTTCGCCCGTGACGAGCTTGCCGGCATAGAGCTCGGTCAGGCCCAGCGCCGCCAGCGTCTCCACCGCGGCCCGGCCATAGGGCGCGGTCTCGGGATCGGCAATGGCAAGGTGATGGACCTGCCCCGCCGCGAGCACCCCCTCGGCATCGGCGGCATCGAGGCCATAGAGCGCCAAACGCCCCACCGCATAGGTAAACACCGTGCCCTCCACCGCCAGCCCGTCGGCCACGGCTCGCGCGGGCCGCTCGGCATCGGCGGACAGGAACACCTCGAACGGCGCACCCTGGGTGATCTGGGTGAAAAGCTGCCCGGTGGCCCCGAAGCTGTGGCGCACCTCATGGCCCGTCGCCGCCGTGAACAGCGGCGCCAGCTCTTCCGCCACTGCCGAAAAATTGGCGGCCACCGCCACCAGCACGGTGTCGGCCCGGGCCACCCTCGGGGCAATCACCGCCATCAGGACGGCAACTGCGAGGGCAGCGCGCCGCTTCATCCGTCAGTTCTTGAGCGCAGCGGCTTCGCGGGCCAGCGTTTCGATGCGCGACCAGTCGCCGCTTTCGATCGCATCGCCCGGCATGATCCACGAACCACCGACGCAGATCACGTTTGGCAGGCTCAGATACGTCCTGGCCTTCGCCGCATCGATACCGCCGGTTGGGCAGAAGGTGATGTCGGCGAGCGGGGAGGCGAATGCCTTCAGCACCGGTGCGCCGCCCAGCGCCTCGGCGGGGAAGAACTTGAGATAGCTGTAGCCGCGATCGGCTGCGGTCATGGCTTCGCCCGGCGTGCCGATGCCCGGCAGCAGCGGAATGCCGATGTCGTCGGCAGCATCGAGGATGCGCGGCGTCAGTCCCGGCGACACCATGAACCGGCAGCCCGCCGCCACCGATTGCTGCATGTGCTGCGGATTGCGCACCGTACCGGAGCCGACGATGGCGCCCTCGACCTTGGCCATTTCTTCGATGACCTTGAGCGCGTTGGGCGTGCGAAGCGTGACTTCCAGCACCGGCAGCCCACCGGCCACCAGCGCCTCGGCCAGCGGCCGGGCCTTGCTCACGTCGTCGAGGATGATCACCGGCACTACCGGGGCCAGCGACAGGATGGAGCGGATGGCGTTGCTGTCTTGCGGCATGGTCGGTCCTCGCGGGTTTCGGTTGCCAGAACGGTTAGGGCGGCAACGGGCAGCGCGCAAGCCCGTTTGCAGCATGACACGGCCATCTTGCCGAGGCGCCGGCGCGTGCCGATATTGCAGGGGAAAGGATCATGCCATGACCGACACAGACCTCACCGTCCAGCGCGAGGACGGCGCCACCCGTGGACGCTACGTCATTCACCTGGCCCCCGGCTACGAGGCGGAGATGACCTACCGCAAGGCGGCCGACGGCACGATCACCATCGACCATACCGGCGTGCCACCGGAATACGAGGGTCGGGGCATTGCCTCCCGCCTCGTCAACAAGGCCATCGAGGACGCGCGCGAACAGGGTTTCAAGATCACCCCGCTCTGCTCCTACGTGGTCGCCCAGTTCCGCCGCCACCCCGAATGGGCGGACCTGCGGGCCTGACCGTCACCACCCGTAGCGGATGGTCTGCTGGTTCTCGGCCGCGATCGCCTCGAGCTCCAGCCACGGCACCCGGATCTCGGGTGCGCCATAGGCGTAGGCGGCCACCTCATAGGGCTGGAAGGTGATGACCAGGTCATGGCCATCATCGAGGTCCCAGCGCGCCGGATCGACCACGATCTCGGCGATATCTTCCTTGGAGTCGACCTGCACCCACTCCCCATGCTGGTCCTGCAGCGCCGCCCAGGCGGCATCCACCAGCACTGCCTCCCAGCCCTCACCGGCAAAGATGTCGCCCGCTTCCACCGCCCGTTCCTCGGGAACGAAGTAATGAACGAACGTGTCGGCGTAATTGCCGTGCGCCGCTCCATGGCCGAACCAGTAGGTCTCGAGCCGCAGCGAGATACGATTCGTGCCCGCCGTCGATTTCACCGCCAGTGTCATCGAGGTGTCAGAGGAGTCGGCAAGGTCCCGCCCGGCATAAATGTCGGAATAGGGCTCTGCCTCCGAACGGGTGAAGGCGTTGAACGCCTCCGCCAGCGGATCGTCGTCATCGAGCAGCGCCACTGCCGCCTTGTGGGTCGCGACCTTCCAGTACGACTCAGGATCCGCCGCCTCCTGCGGATCCGGCAGCGCGGCATTGGCGCTCTCGAAAACGAACCGGTGCCCGTCGATCATCCGGCTCAGTTCCAGCGTCCGCGCTCGCGCCTTGAACTCATCGACGAGGCAGGACACACCCCGCTCGTCATACGCGCCGCTGCGCATGGGCTCGGCGTCTTCGGTGCAGGCACGCTGGGCAAAGCTCAGCCACGCCCGCTGGTCGTCCCGCAAGGCGCTCTCGGCCGACTTTGTCAGCCCGCCCAGCGCGGTATTGAACGCCTTGGCCAGCACCTCGTCCGCGCGCGAGAGCTCCTCGCTGTCGCAGATGGCATGCTCGAACGGGGTAGCGGCCGCACCGCAGTCGAAACTGGCAGCCGTGACGGTCGACACGCCCACCGCGGGCCAGAGAGCGCCAACAAGCAGCAATACGGGGACCGCACGCATCGGCATCATGACACCTTCTCCTCCAGGTCCGCCGAATCATCATTGGCGGGGTGCCGCGGCAGCAAGCGGCCAAAGCTCAACTGCCACAACCGCCGGAACGGCAGCACTTCGTTCAGCAGACCGACCACGCTCACCCGCTCCTCTGTCGGCAACTGCCGGATCAACCGGTACAGCCGGCTGATCGCCGGCAGCAGATTGCCGCGGCTGATCAGACAGCTCAAGGCCTCGCTGATCCCCGGGCCGAGTTCCAGCATGGTCCGCGTGAGGTCGATGGGCCGGTCCTCTCCCGGTAGGGCGCCCTCGAACATGGACCGGTTTGCCTGGGGCAGGAAACGCGCATTCGCGTGGGCGAAGAACAGCCCGTCATGCACCAGCGGATTGCTGTCGACGATGGTGAGCACATGGCCGCCGGCCTGCCCGCCAATGCGGGACACTGGATCGTCCGGGTGTCGATAATTGCGCACCGTCACACCCGAGAGCACCTCCGGCTCATAGCCCCCATGGATGCGGGTGATCCCCAGGATCCCGCCGAACCCGTTCTGGGTCTGCAGGATGATCCGGTCACGCCGGTCGGGGAAACGCAGCGCCATGTCGGAGGCCAGGTACTGTGCCAGTCCGCCGCCAAGGCTATGCCCGGCCACCACCACGGCATAGGTGGCGATGTAGCTGCCAACAAAAGGACAGGATGACGTCACGGTTGGCGAGATACTGGGCAACGCCGAGATTGGCGTTGGCGACGAAGTCGACGGCGGTGTCGCTGCCGCGCAGCGCCATGATCAGCTTCTGAGCGGGATGGTTCACGAAGGCCACGGCTTCGAAGCCGGTCTGGCTGACCGCGCAGGCAAACACCCGGTCGACTGCGAAGCCCGGCAGTTGCGCGATCACTCCGTCCTCGCGGAGGTTCTGGTAGGCCACCTCAGTCGCTATGGCGACGAAATCGATGTCCGTCAGCACCTGCTGCCCCGCTGCTGTCAGGGCGACCAATTACCACAGGCGGGACCGCAGGGTAAATCAGGAGGCAGCGCGACCCAGGAACTCCTGCGCGCGGCGGAGTTCTTCGGGACGAAGTTCGTGCCCACCCTCGTGCCACAGCGTCTCTACCTCGGCCCCTTGCGCCGCAAAATACTGGCTCAGGCTTTCCGTCACCGGCGCCGGTGCCATGGGATCCCGGCGCCCGGCCGTGATCAGCACCTGCCGTCCGGTGAAGTCGACGGCGGGCGGTGCAAACGGGATCAGCGGGTGCATCAGCACGGTGGCGTTGAACAGGCTCGGTGATGCGAACTGGACCGAGGCAAGAATGTTGGCGCCGTTGGAGTAGCCCAGGCCCAGCACCGGTCCGTCGCCCTCCGCCTTCCGCGCCGCCACGAACGCAGCCATGGCTTCAGTCCGGCGCGCCAGGTCCGCCATGTCGTAGACGCCTTCGCCGGTCCGCCGGAAGTAGCGCAGGGCGCCGCTCTCGCTCACATCGCCACGAGGGGCAATGATCCGGCTCCCCGGCAGCAAATGTCCCGCCAGTTCGAAGAACTGGTTCTCGTTCCCGCCGGTGCCGTGAAAGACAAAGAACAGCGGCGAGCCGGCGCCGGCGCCCTTGGCCTCACGATAGATGTAGTCTGCCATGTGCTCCACCGCGTGCCGCCACTCCGGCGACACTACAGAATGGCCTCCTGGGCGTCACCCCGTGACGATCGCCCGATAGTGCTCCAGCACCGCGTCCGCATCGATGTCCGTGCAAACCAGCTGCGCCGGACGGCCGGCCCAGGCCGGGTGGCGATCGTTGACGGCTTGGATCGTCTGCCCGACAGCGATGCCGTCGGTCAGCACCCTTACTGGCCCGAGCCGGGTGGTGAACCATTCCGGATGCACGAGGTAGGTCACCGCCAGAAGGTCGTGGCCCACGACGCCATCAATGCCGAGAAACTCGCCGTAGAACCGCGCATAGTAAGCCGACATGTCGGCAATGAGCTGCCCGTTCTCGCCGCCATCGCGCCCAAGTTCGGCAAGGTAGCTGTTGCTGAGCACGATCTCGTGCGTCACGTCGAGACCGACGGCGACCACAGGCCATGTCGCGCCGAACACCTCGTCGGCCGCGACGGGATCGCCATGTATATTGGCTTCCGCCGCCGGCGTGATGTTGCCGAGTCGTCCCTTGTAGCCGAAGGCACCGCCCATAATCACCACGGCCTTGGCGAGCTTGGCGACCGCCGGATCCTTGCGCAGCGCCAGCGCCAGGTTGGTCATGCGCCCGACGGCAACGATCGTCACCTCGCCCGGATGCGCGCGCAGCGTTTTGATGATGAAGTCGCTCGCCGTACCCGGGCGTAGCGTCGTTTCGTCGATCATCGGCAGCAGCACGTCGCCCAGCCCGTTTGCGCCATGCACCGCATCTGCCGGGGGCTTTGCGACCCCGTCGAGGGTCTCGCCGGCGCCCCGGATCACCGGTGCCGAAATGCCGAAGCGCTCCCTGAGGAACAGCGCGTTGCGGGTGGTGCCGTTGATGTCGGCATTGCCAACCACGGTGGTGATCCCAAGCAGGTCGACTTCAGGCAGCTTGCTCAGGTAGAGCAGCGCCATGGCGTCGTCGATGCCCGGATCGGTGTCGAAGATGACTTTCATGCAAAGCCTCATTGCGCAGGTGCCGCCCATTGCGGCGGCGCACTGCCGATGTCAGAAGAAGCGCGGGGGAGGGTAACCGATCGCGCCGGTCAGCCGCGCAGCAATCATGAACCCCGCACTCCGTCAAGACCAACGGGCGCTGGCCCACCGCCACGGGTAATCGCATGCTCATCGTCCTCGGCTCCACCAATCTCGACCAGATCGGCACCGTGACCCGCCTCCCCCGGCCCGGCGAAACCGTATCGGGACACACCTTCTCGACCGCTCCCGGAGGCAAGGGCGCCAACCAGGCACTCGCCGCCCGCCGCGCCGGTGCCGAGGTCCGGTTCTTCTCCGCCGTCGGGGAAGACGCCTTCGCTCCCGCAGCGCTCGAACTCCTGCAAAAGGATGGCGTCGACCTCGATGGCGTCCGCCGCACCACCGCCCACACGGGCATCGCCATGATCCTGGTGGACGAAGCCGGCGAAAACGTCATCGCCGTGCTGCCGGGTGCCAACGCCGACGTCGACACCACCGCCGCCGAGGCCGCCCTGTCCAATCGCAGCAGCGGCGACGTCCTGGTCCTGCAGCAGGAAATCCCCATGGCAACCAACCGCCGCGCCGTCGACCTCGCCCGGGCGCAGGGCGTCCGCACCCTGCTCAACATCGCCCCCTTCGTGGCCGAAACCGCCGCCCTTGCCGGTGACGCCGACATCCTCATCGCCAACGAAACCGAGTTCGCCCTCTTGGTCGGCGAGTTCGGCGAACGTCTGGAGGCTGCCATGCTGGAGCGCGCCGCCGCGTCCAGGCAGATCGTCGTGGTCACCCTCGGCGCCGCCGGCGTCCGCATTGCCGTGGACGGCACCGTTCTCAGCATCCCCTCCCTGCCGGTCGAGGTCGTGGATACCGTTGGCGCCGGCGACACCTTCTGCGGCTATCTCGCTGCCGGTCTTGCGGCCGGCGACACCATCGAGCGCGCCGCCACCCGTGCGGCAGCTGCAGCGAGCCTCGCCTGCACCCGCCCGGGTGCCCAACCATCCATCCCCTATGGCGCCGATGTTCCTGTCCTTGATTGACGGGGGCAAACCCGCGCTGGTCTAGTCGGACCACGATGATTCGAAGGAGCCACGCCGCATGCGGCTGCTCGTAGTCGACGACAGCAGGTCGAGCCTTGCCCTGATCGGGTCCATCCTGAGCGACATGGCGGCGGCCGAGATCGACCTCTGCCTCAGCCCCCGCGAGGGGCTCGAGCGTTGCGCCGAGCAGCAATACGACCTCGTCGTGGTCGATCACGTCATGCCCGAGATGGACGGCGTCGCCTTCACCGCCGCCCTGCGCGGCCGCACCGAATACGGCCTCGTGCCCATCATCATGGTGACCTCGGACGCGGCCAAAGAGATCCGGATCGAGGCCATCCGCGCCGGAGCGTCCGACTTCCTCAACAAGCCCTTCGACCCCACCGAGCTGCAGGCGCGCGTTGCCAATCTCCTCGCCCTCCGCCGCGCACAGGTGGAACTCGCCGACCGCGCCAACTGGCTGGCGCGCGAAGTGGAGCGTGCCACCGCCCATCTCCTTGCCCGCGAGGAAGAAGTGATCTGGCGCCTCGCCCGCGCCATCGAATATCGCGACGGCGACACCGGCGGCCATGTCTCGCGGGTCGCGCAGATCAGCCAGCTCATTGCCGAAGGCATCGGGCTTTCGCCGCATCGCTGCCGGACGATCTACCTTGCCGCCCCGCTGCACGACATCGGCAAGATCGGCATCGCCGACGCCATCCTGTCCAAGCCTGGCAAACTCACGCCGGAGGAGATGGACATCATGCGCGAGCACGTGACCATCGGCGCCCGCATCCTTGAAAGCGGCACCTCGGAGCTGATCCGCACCGCCGAACTGATTGCCCAGAGCCACCACGAGCGCTGGGACGGCACTGGCTATCCCGATCGCCTGTCGGGCACCGACATCCCGGTCGAGGCCCGCATCGTTGCCCTCGCCGACGTGTTCGATGCGTTGTGCTCTGAACGCCCCTACAAGCGCGCCTGGCCGATCGAAAAAGCCTTCAGCGAAATTGTTTCCTTGAGTGGGAGCCATTTCGACCCGAGCTGCGTTATGGCTTTTCGTGCCAAGTGGCCGGAGATCAACCGGCTCATGGAACCAGCATTGCCGGCGGTCGCGGCGGGCTGAATACTCACGGGCAGCCGGATCGATAGGCAAGCAGAACAAACGTTTGCCACTGCCCTCAATGAATCCTGTGTATTGGCGCCACCCCACAGCATGAATCGACTCCGGTTCGATTCGAGTCGACTCGCTCAGGGCTGCTGAAGATTCTCATCAGACTTTCCAATATATACTTGTATATACATCGAGACCGGTAAAGATCGACCCGAATACGCCAAGCGTAAATCTTCAACAATTCTGGATAGCGTAACCGACGATTAAGTACCTGGCCGATATCGTCCAGGTTGTGCCGGATGGGAATACGGCACGCAGTATCGGCAACGTTTAGTCAGCGAGTCCAGCCCCCGCCCTGGCCGTCCAGCGGTCCTTTTTATTCTTCCCACGGCAACAGCAATGCTTCCCTGTAACGACTTCCTCCGGTCAGGCTCATGACCGACGACCGCTACTACCTGCTCACCTTAACGGGCGACTGCAGCGTCAAGTCCGCCCAAGCCGTCGCTGCCCAACTGCGCGAGGCGCTGCCCGGACGAAAGCGCATTGCCGTCGCAACGGCTGATGTCACCGCCGCCGACCTCACCACCATACAGTTGCTGCTGGCCGCGCGAGCATCCGCAGCGGCGAATGGCTGCGCGTTCGCAATGGCTGCGCCGATCGCCGCCCCGTTGCGCGACGTCCTGCAGGCCTCGGGCCTGTCCGGCCCCGGCGACTCCGATTTCTGGACCAGCACCATTTCCGTGGAAGAGGCGGCATGACCAAGACCATTCTCACCATCGATGACTCCGCCTCCATCCGCCAGATGGTGGCGATCACCCTGTCGGCGGCCGGCCTGGACGTGATCGAAGCCGTCAACGGCGAAGACGGCTACGCCAAGGCGACAGCCAACACTGTCCACGCCGTCATCACCGACCTCAACATGCCGGTCATCAACGGCATCGAGTTCATCCGCAAATATCGCCAGCACCCCTCCAGCAAGGGCGTGCCGATCATCCTGCTGACCACCGAGTCCGACGACGAGCTCAAGCGCCAGGCCAAGGAAGCCGGTGCCACCGGCTGGATCGTCAAGCCGTTCAAGCAGGATCAGCTGCTGGCCATCGTCAAGAAGGTGACCGGGGCATGAACCTCTCCGATCCTTCCGAGACCTTTCGCCAGGAAGCTCGCGAGCTCCTGGAGCAGCTGGAGAGCGGCCTGCTTGATCTCGAGCAGTCCCCCGACAACCACGACCTCGTCAACTCCACCTTCCGCGCCCTGCACACGATCAAGGGCTCCGGGGCAATGTTCGGCTTCACCGCCGTCGCTGCCTTTGTCCACGAGTTCGAGACGGCCTTCGATCAGGTCCGCAAGGGCCAGAGTTCCGTCACCCCTGCCCTGATCGGGGTGGCGCTAGACGCCAAGGACCACATCCACCTGCTCATCGAAGCCCCCGATGCGATTGTTGCAGGTGGCGACACCATTCTGGAGCGTTTGCGGGTGGCCGTGCGCGGCACCGCGGCGGACCTGGTCTTGCCCGAGCCCCCGTCGGCACCTCCAGTCGGGCAGGAGCCAGACCCGGTGCCTGCCGGAAACTCCATCTGGCGGCTGCGCTACTTCCTGCCGTCCGACGCCTTGATCTACGGCACCAACCCACTGCTGCTGCTCGAGGAACTGCGCGCGATTGGGCCGACCACGGTCACCCCGATCCTGGACCGCATTCCGTCGCTGGACCTCATCGATCCGGAGACGCCCTATGTCGGCTGGCAGGTCGACATCGAGGCAGACGATCCCACCGCCGCCATCGAAGATGTCTTCCTGTTCCTGCGCGACAACATGGAGCTCTCGCTCGAACGGCTGGCGGAGGCGCCGGCAGGCATCGGCGAACCGGAGCCACCGGCTGTTTCGGAAGCGCCCGCTCCCGTCCCACCAGAGCCAACTTCTGCTCCCGCACTGGCCATCCCGGTGCCGGAGGAGCGCGCTAGGAAAGCCGAGCGTTCGGAACCTGCCGTGGAGCGATCCTCGCTCCGCGTGCCCGCTGAACGGCTCGACGAACTCATGGACCGGGTCGGCGAACTGGTGATTGCCCAGGCCCGGCTGAGCCAGATGGCCACCAGCAGCGCCGACCCCAACCTCAAGACCATCGCCGAAGAACTCGAGCGCCTGGCTTCTGGTCTGCGCGACACCACCATGGGCATCCGCATGGTGCCGATCGGCTCGCTGTTCGGCCGCTTCCGCCGGCTGGTCCACGACCTGTCCCACGAGCTCGGAAAGCCGATCGAGTTTGTCACCTCTGGCGAAGACACCGAGCTCGACAAGACCATGATCGAGCGCCTGGCCGATCCCCTGGTCCATCTCATCCGCAACGCCGTCGACCATGGCCTCGAAAGTGCCGAGCGACGTCAGAACGCCGGCAAGCCTGCCACCGGCACGGTCCGGCTCTCGGCCCTCTACTCGGGTGCCGAAGTCGCCATCTCGGTCTCTGACGATGGCGCCGGCCTCGACGCCGCCGGCATCCGGGCCAAGGCCGAGGAAAACGGCGTCATCGCGCCCGACGCCAAGCTCACCGATGCCGAGCTCTACCAGCTGATCTTCGCCCCCGGCTTCTCGACGGCAAAGGAGATCACCTCCCTGTCCGGTCGCGGCGTCGGCATGGACGTGGTCAAGCGCACCATCGATGGCCTGCGCGGCAACATCGAACTCAGCACCAATCCCGGCCGGGGCACCACCGCCACCCTGCGCCTGCCGCTGACCCTTGCCATCATCGACGGCATGCTCGTGCGGGTCGGCTCCGGCCGCTACACCATCCCTCTGGCCGCCGTGGAAGAATGCGTCGAGCTGCCCGATGGCATCGAGGCCGAGGCGCGTGGTCGCAACTTCCTCGACATTCGCGGCAGCCTCGTTCCGTTCCTGCGTCTGCGCGAGGTGTTCGGCATCCCGGGTGAACCGGAACGCCACCAGAAGGTGGTGATCGTCTCCTCCGGCGAGGGCCGCGTCGGGCTGGTGGTCGATCAGATCATCGGCAACAACCAGACCGTTATCAAGCAGCTCTCCAAGCTGCACTCGGCGATCAAGTCCTTCTCGGGCGCCACCATCCTCGGCGACGGCAGCGTCGCCTTGATCCTCGACACCGCCCATCTCGTCGCCTCCGGCCAGAGCTATGTCGACCGCAACCGCATCACCGGGAGAGCCGCATGAGCATGACCGCTCTCACCATTCGCCTGGGCGACGAACAATTCGCCGTCGAAGCCGAAAGCGTCCGGGAAATCCTCGATGTCGTGCCGATCACGCACGTTCCCAACGCGCCGGACTTCGTCAGCGGCCTGATCAATGTCCGTGGCCGGGTGGTCCCGCTGGCCGACATGCGCGTGATGTTCGACATGGACCGACCCGAGCCGGACGAGGACACCCGCATCGTCGTCATGGAAGTCGATATGGAGGGTGAACCCACCATCGTCGGCATCCTCGCCGACAAGGTCCACGACGTCACCACCATCGAGGCCGCCTCCATCGAAGAGGCACCCCGGGTCGGCATGCGCTGGCGTCCGGAATTCGTGCGCGGCATCGGCAAGCGCAACGGCAGTTTCATCATCATCCCCGACATGGGGCGGATTTTCGAGAATGCGGGCGGCAGAAGCGCGCCCGCCGCAGCATCAGAAGAAAGGCCTGCACTGTGAGACTGACTATCAAGACCAAGCTGGCGGCGACTTTTGTCACCGTGGTTGCCCTTTCGGGGGCCAGTATGTTCCTCGCGCTCCAGGGGCTTGGCACCATCAACTCGTCCCTCTCCGCCGCCATAGCCGGACCGGTCGAGCGCTCGCAGACTCTCAAGGAGATGCAGATCCAGCTTGGTGCGATCTCCGACAACATGCGGGCCCTGATGCTCAGCACCGACAGTGCCGAAATGAGCACTTTCGACGCGGCCATGACGACGAGCTACACCCACCTGCGCGGCGATGCGACCGAACTCGCCGCCGCTTTCACCAACCCCGACAACGTCGCCGATATGCAAAGCTTCATCACGACGCTGGATGCGTATTGGGATGCTCTGCAGCAGGCCAGAACCGAGGCGGTAAAGAACACTGATACCGCAGCGTTTGCTGTCACGACCTCCGAGGGCAGCGCCGCAATCACGGCCATCGAAACCACCATGGGCAAGCTGCTGCCTGCCCTTGCCAGCCGGGTCAATGCCGGTGACGTGGGTGCCTTTCCCGCTTACGAGACGGCAAGCACGCTGTTCCTGGACACCAGCGACGTCTTCCGCCAGCACCGCAACGTACTGCTCGCCTCAAGCTATCCCGAGAAGCAGGACGAGTGGTTCAACGACTTCGATGGCGTGTTCGAGCGGATCAGTCCCAGCGTTGATCGCCTGGTTCGCCAGGTCGGCCCGGCCGAAGCCAGTCTCGCCAACGAGCTGCGCGCCAATGTCGACGCGCTGTTTACGGCCATGACGAAGGGCAACGACATTGCCATCCAGCGCTCGCAATACAACGCTGACGTCATTGTCGACACCGTCGCCGCCCCGCTGCTCGCCCGCATCACCGAACTCGGCGAGGCGATCGTCTCCCGCAATGAGACCACTGTCGCCAACGCCCTGGGCGAGGCCAACAGTCTTTATGAATCAACCCGTGTTTTCCTGCTTGCCCTCCTGGTCGGTTCGATCCTGATTGCGGCAGTCGCAGCCACCTGGATCGTGCTCTCGATCTCGCGCGCCCTCACCAGCGCCGTGCGTCTCGCCAATGATGTTGCCGAGGGTGACCTCGATGCCACGGCAACCGTGAAGGGTGACGATGAGGTCGGCGATCTGATCAAGGCGCTGAACGGCATGACCGCCAAGCTGCGCGAGGTCGTGTCCGAAGTGACCAATGCCACCCGCAACGTCACCGCCGGCAGCCAGGAGATGTCGGCAACCGCCGAGCAGCTGAGCCAGGGCGCCACCGAACAGGCTTCGTCCACCGAGGAAGCATCGGCCTCCATGGAAGAAATGGCCGCCACCATAAAGCAGTCGGCCGACAACGCCGCCCAGACCGAGAAGATCGCCCGCCAGTCCGCTGCCGACGCCATCGCCTCGGGCGAAGCGGTGACCAACGCCGTCAACGCCATGCAGACAATCGCTGAAAAGATCATGGTCGTGCAGGAGATTGCCCGCCAGACCGACCTGCTCGCCCTGAACGCTGCGGTGGAAGCCGCTCGTGCCGGCGAACACGGCCGTGGCTTCGCGGTCGTCGCTTCGGAAGTGCGCAAGCTCGCCGAACGCAGCCAGGCGGCCGCCGCCGAGATTTCGACCCTGTCGGGAACCACGGTGATGGCTGCCCAGTCTGCCGGCGAGATGCTGTCGCGCCTCGTGCCGGACATCCAGCGCACCGCCGAACTGGTCGAAGAAATCTCGGCGGGCAGCCGCGAGCAGAATGCCGGTGCTGCCCAGATCAACACCGCCATCCAGCAGCTCGACAAGGTCACCCAGCAGAACACCTCGGCCGCCGAGGAGATGTCATCCACTGCCGAGGAACTGGCGAGCCAGGCCGAGCAGCTGCAGGCGGCGATCGGCTACTTCCGCCTCTCCGGCACTGCCTCTGCTCCCGCTGCCATGCCCTCGGTCACGCTGCCGGCTCGCCGCAACATCAAGCAGCAGATCATGGCTGTTGCCCCGCACATGGCGCCGAAGTCTCGACCGGCCAACGGCAGCGGCGGCTTCGATATCGACCTTGGCGCCGGCGAGGACGAGTTCGACGCCGAGTTCTCCCGCCGCGGCGCGGCGTGAGCGAGGCCACCATGACTGACCAGGCCCAGTACGTAACCATCGGAGTCGCGGAGGAAACTTTCGCGGCACCGGTCACCAACGTCCAGGAGATCCTGGACATGCGGCCCATCGCCCGGCTGCCGCGGGCACCCGATCACCTTCTCGGGGTGATCGATGTCCGTGGTGACGGCGTGCCGGTGGTCGACCTCCGGTTGATCCTCGGCATGGCACCTGCGCCGGACACGGAGAACACCCGCATCGTGGTGCTTGCCGTGAACGGCCCGTCCGGGCCGGTCACCGTGGGTCTTCGGGCCGACCGCGTCTTCGAGGTCACCATCCTCGACACCGAGACGCTCGATCCACCGCCGGCGGTCAGTGCCGGCTGGAGCGGCCACTGCATCGCCGGCATCGGGCGGCGGAACGGCCGCTTCGTCACCGTGCTCGATCTCGATCTGTTGCTCAGCGATACCACTCGGGCTCGGGCCGCGTGATGCCGGTCGCAACCGCAATTCTGGCCGGCCGCGCGCCTGAGGAAGATCGTCTCTCACCGCGCGACTTTGAACGGATCGCTGACCTGATCGGCCGGGAGGTGGGCATTCGCCTGCCCCCCGGCAAGCGACTGATGGTGGAAGGCCGGCTGCGCCGCCGTTTGCGGGCATTGGAGCTGCAGAACTTCGATATTTACTGCAGATACCTGTTCAGCGGTAACGGAATGCAAGCGGAACTGCCGCATCTGATCAATGTCGTTACCACCAACAAGACCGACTTCTTCCGCGAGCCCGAACACTTCAACCTGATGCGGACCACCCTGGTCCCGAGCCTGCTCACCGGTAGATCGGGACCGCAACCGCCCCTGCTCAAGGTCTGGAGCGCTGCCGCCTCCACTGGTGCCGAAGCCTACACGGCGGCCATGGTGCTCGCGGATTTATCGAGGCAGCACAATGGGTTCCGCTTCGCCGTCCTCGGCACCGACGTGTCGACCGAGGTTCTGGAAACCGCCCGCCGGGCCATCTACCCCGCCGATCAGATCACCCCGGTACCGGCCGAATACCAGTCGCGATACCTGCTCTGGTCCCGCACATCCGGCCTGCGCCCCGAGGTCCGGATCGTCCCCGAATTGCGCCGGGTGGTCCGCTTCGACCGCCTCAACCTGATGGACACGACCTACCCCTATGATCGGCACGTGGATCTGATCTTTCTGCGTAACGTCCTGATCTACTTCGATAAATCCGATCAGGCAGCGGTGATTTCCCGTCTCGTCGGGCATTTGCGCCCCGGCGGTTATCTTTTGCTTGGGCATTCGGAGTCCATGATCGGCACCAGCGTTCCCGTGCGGCAGGTCGCTCCTGCCGTGTTTCAGCGAGTGTAAGACATGGGCGCCCCCGCCTCTGCCAAGATCCGCGTCCTTATCGTCGACGACAGCGCCTCGGTGCGCACCACGCTCAGCCAGATCATCTCGGCCGATCCCCAGCTCGAAGTCATGGGAACGGCCGCCGACCCCTATGTCGCGGTCGAGCGCATCCGCCAGGAAGTGCCCGACGTGATGTTTCTCGACATCGAACTGCCGCGCATGGATGGCCTGACCTTCCTGCGCAAGATCATGTCGCAGCGCCCGATCCCCGTGGTCATCTGCTCGAGCCTTGCCGAAAGCGGCTCGGAAACGCTGATGCAGGCCCTCGAGGCAGGGGCCGTTGATGTCGTCACCAAGCCACGCGTCGACACCGCCCAGTTCCTGCAGGAATCTGCCATGCGCATCTGCGACGCCGCCAAGGCTGCCGCTCATGCCAAGGTCCGCGGCGTCAAGAAGGCCGCGCCGCCGCTGAATGTCGAAGCCAAGCTGACGGCAGACGCAGTGATCCCGCCCCTCTCCGACCACCGCCGGGCGAGCCTCATCGCTTCGCTGCCCAGCACCGAGCCGATCGTGTCGATCGGCGCCTCCACCGGCGGCACCGAGGCGCTGCGGGAAGTTCTCGAAGCCTTGCCGGCAACCAGTCCGGCCATCCTGATCGTCCAGCACATGCCCGAAAAATTCACCGCGGCCTTTGCCCAGCGGCTCAATTCCAGCTGTGCCGTTGCGGTCAAGGAGGCGGAGGACGGCGACCTCGTTCAGGCCGGCCGGGTGCTGATCGCGCCGGGGAACCGCCACCTGCGGCTGGTTCGAACCGGACCGCGCTACACCGTTTCCATCATCGACGGGCCCCACGTCTCGCGCCACCGCCCCTCCGTTGACGTGCTGTTCCGCTCCACCGCCCAGGGGGCGGGTCGCAATGCCCTCGGCATCCTGCTGACCGGCATGGGTGACGACGGCGCCCGCGGACTGCTCGAGATGCGCCAGATGGGAAGTCCCACCCTTGCGCAGGACGAGGAAACCTCGGTGGTCTTCGGCATGCCCAAGGAAGCCATCGCGCTCGGAGCTGCCGGCAAGGTGCTGCCGCTTGGGCGGATCGCCGGAGAGATACTGAACTTTGGCCGGCAGCGTGCCTTGGGAGGTACGGCATGAGCGCGATCGTCGATCCAGCCGTTCAATTCCATGATCCGCGTACCGCGCGCCTGCGCACCATCGCCGAAGGACTTGCCGCGCCGCGAGACGCTATCGAGTCCGGGTTCACCTCTGTCGGGGCCCGGCTGAGCGACGCGGCGTCGACGATCAACCGGCTTTCGCGCATCTTCGATGCCCTGCCCCAGGCCCTTGAGGGCAGCGAAGTTGTCGAAGCCACCGACAGCCTCCGGGCAGTGGCGGACGCCGCCCGCACCATCGGCCAGAGCTATGCTGACGAAAAGGGACAGTTGCAACGCCTTGTGGCGGAGGTCGTGGCGGCTCACACCCCTATCGAGGAGTTGCGGCGCACCATCAAGATGATGGGCATCGTTTCCATCAACGCTAGGGTGACAGCGGCTGGGATTGTGGGCGAAAACGAGGACTTTGCGGTCTTCACCACCGACATCGCCCAATTGTCGGCAAGCGCCAGCCAGACCATCCAGGAGTTCTCGCAGTCCTACCAGCGCGTGGTGGGTGATGTGCAGAACGCCAGCAGGCAGCGGGACCAATTCGACCGGGAGCACGCGAACACGCTTTCCGAGCTTGCCGACAGCCTCGATAGCGCCTTGGCCGCTGTTGCCGCGCAACGCCAGCGCACGCTTGCGGGCAGCGCCGAAACCGGCAAGGTCTCTCGCCAGATCGCCGCAAGGATCGGCGGAGCCGTGATGGCCCTGCAGGTGGGCGACTCGACCCGGCAACGGCTGGAGCATGTGGAGGCAGCGCTGCTCGAACTCGCAGAGCGCCCCGCCGGTGCACCGGATGACGCCACCATTGGGGCGATCTCTGCCCTCCAGCAGGCGCAGTTGAGCGATACCGGCGCGGCCTTCGAGGCCGAGGTGAATGCAGCGGCCGAAGCATTGATGGCCTTGGCCGGCGAGGCCAGCGCCATGATGCAGCACAGCCGCAGCCTTTATGGCAATGGGGACGGCTCCACGGCTCTGAGTGCCTTGAACCGGCAGTTGCAGGCGGCCGTGCAGGTGCTGCGTAGCTTTGATCGCGAGCGCCAGAAGCTCGAGAGCATGGCCAAGGCCGTTGAAAGCACGGTGCGAACGCTGCTGACCCATGTCGAGGCCGTGCAGGAGATCGAGGCCAATATGCGCCTCGTCAGCCTCAACGCCGCCATTCGCTGTGCTCAGCTCGGCCCTCGAGGCGCCCCGCTTACCGTGATCGCCGTGCAGCTGCGCGAACTCACGACCGGCACCGTCGTGTCGGCAGAATCGGCGATGGAGCGGTTGAGTTCGGCGACGCAGCTCGTCGAGGCGTTTGCCGCCGGTGCGGACGGCTCAGGCCACCTCGAGCGCATCGAGGGCGAGGCCACTCACGCCCTGGGACTGCTGTCGCGCCTCGATGGTCTCCTGGCAGATGCGCTGTCGGCTCTCGACAGCGAGGGGCCGAAGGTCCTGACTGCTCTCGAGATCGCTGCAGATGAGCTCGGCTCCCAGACACGCCTCGTCGAAGCGGTGTCGGATGCAAGCCTTGCTTTGGCAGAATATGGCCACCTGCCGGATACCGACACGCTGCCGCCGGACATCCTGGTCCATGCCGCCCGGCTTGCGTCTCACTACACCATGTCGGCCGAGCGGGATGTTCACGCCCGCCTGTTCGGCACTGCCGGCGCAGCCCCTGCGGCCGCCGCGAACGACGCCGATCTACTCGACTTCGAGCTCTGAAAAGGGAAAAGCCCGGCCACTCAGAGAGTGACCGGACTTTTGGTTGGTTGCGGGAGCAGGATTTGAACCTGCGACCTTCAGGTTATGAGCCTGACGAGCTACCGGGCTGCTCCATCCCGCGTCAACGTCGCCGCAGCGACAGGGCGTATATAGGGGGTGCTCGCCGGGACCTCAACCCCTTCGGAACAGTTTTTTGGTCTTCCTCCACAGAAGCGCCAAGCCTTCACACCGGCGCTATTTTGGCTAGGGTGCGCCCGCCATTCGACGATCCCGAAAGAAGACCATGAAGCTGAAGCCGCTGGGCCGCACCGACATCCTCGTCACCGAACTCTGCCTCGGCACCATGACCTGGGGCAGCCAGAACACCGAGGAGGAAGGCCGCGCGCAGATCGACATGGCGCTCGATGCCGGCATCAATTTCATGGACACGGCCGAAATCTACGCCGTGCCGCGCAGCCCCGAAACCTCGTTCCAGACCGAAGCCATCATCGGCAACTGGTTCAAGCGAACGGGCAAGCGGGACAAGTGGATCCTGGCCTCCAAGGTCGCCGGCGGACCGGTGGACTTCATCCGCAACGGCACGCGCACCGACGGTCGCACCCTGCGCCAAGCTTTCGAGGCGAGCCTCCGGCGCCTGCAGACCGACTACCTCGACCTCTACCAGATCCACTGGGCCGGCCGCGGCAGCTACAATTTCGAAGGCTCATGGAGCTACGAGCCGCACAAGCAGGATACAGCTGATGTTCTCGACAACATCGAGGACATGCTGGTCACCCTCGGTGACCTCGTCAAAGAGGGAAAGCTCCGCCACATCGGTGTCTCCAACGAGACCACCTGGGGAATAGCGCAGTGGCTGCGGATTGCCGAAGCTCGTGGGTTGCCGCGGCTGGTCTCGGTGCAGAACGAGTACAACCTGCTGCGTCGCCATTTCGACCTCGACCTGGCTGAACTCAGCCATCATGAGAAGGTCGGGCTGCTCGCCTACTCCCCGCTCGCCGGCGGCCTGCTCACCGGCAAGTATTTCGATGGCGCCATCCCCAGGGGCAGCCGCTACGACTACCAAAAAGGCTTCTGGCGGCTGAACCCCCACTCCGAAGCCGCAGCCAAGGAGTATCTGGCGCTGGCACAACGCCACGGGCTTGACCCGGCACAGATGGCAATCGCCTGGGCGCTGACCCGCCCGTTCATGACTTCGGTGATCATCGGCGCGACCAGCACGGCGCAGTTGGAAAACGCGATTGCCGCGCACCGGCTGGAACTGGCTGACGACATCCTGGCGGAGATCGGCGCCATCCACCGCCGCTACCCACGCACGATCTGATCGGCTTGCGTCGCGGCTGGGGCGCAGTGCAAGACTGACACATCCTTTCCGGACCTCGCCATGCTTACGCTGATTGCCACCGTCTTTCCGCTGCTCTGCTACTTCTCCTACAATCTGGTGGTGCCGCTGATCGAGCGACGCCGGCCGTCGCTGTCGGTGATCATGAACATGCAGCGGCGCCGCTGGGTGGCGAATGCGACCCGGCGGGACACGCCCTTCGATGCCATCCTTGCGGGCAACATCATGGGCTCGGTGAGCTTTCTGGCATCCACCGCCGTGCTCTTGATTCTGGCCGTCTTTGCCGTGTTCGGGCAGATACCGATGCTGATGGAGGCACTGGCCGCCATCGATCAGGATCGCAGCTACACCATTCTGGAGGTGCAGTTGCACCTCGTGGTCATGCTGGCAATGTTCGTGCTGGCGTTCTTCGCCTTCACGCTGGCCCTGCGCCAGTTCAACCACTTCTGCATCATGCTGGGAGCGCTCGACCATGCCGAACCGGCAACCGAAGCGGAGATCGAAGCCATCACCGACATGAACGCCCTCGGCGCCCGCAACTTCAACAGCGGCATAAGGGCGTACTATTTCTCGGTGTCGACGGTGGCCTGGTTCGTCTCCGACTGGCTGCCGATCGTGGTGTCACTGGTGACGGTCGGGGTGCTCGCGCACCGCGAGTTCTTCTCGTCGGCGCATCGGACCGCGGCCTCCGCTGCCGTGATCGCATCCCGGCGGGAGCGCGAAAAACTGGACAGATAGCACCCGGCCCCTGTGGCAAATTCGGACATTGACATTCAGCTAATGAAGTCGCTTTATGCGCCGCAACAAGCCACCAGTACGCCGCCATGCTCGTCTGTCAGTGCAACATGATCACGTCCCGTGAGATCGAGGAGGTCGTTCTCGACCTGCTGCGCGCCGATCCGTGGCAACTTGTCGTTCCGGCAATGGTATATAGCGAGCTGAACCGCCGCGCTAAGTGCGGCGGGTGCGTACCGAATGTGGTGGACATTATCGTTCGCGTCACCGAAAATTACCACGCACAGCAAGCCCATCAGCCCGCTGAGCTGGTAAGTCTCCAGTCCGGGTTGGAAAAGCTCAAGAAGCAACGAACTGGAGTACGTCGTGAAAGGCGAAGCACAAGTCATCGAGCGGCTTAACGAGGCCCTCTTCCTCGAGCTCGGCGCAGTCAACCAGTACTGGGTGCACTACCGGCTGCTGGACGATTGGGGCTACAAGCGGCTGGCCGCCAAGGAGCGGGCCGAGTCCATCGAAGAGATGCACCATGCCGATCGCCTGATCGAACGCATCATCTTCCTCGAAGGCCATCCGAACCTGCAGCGTGTCGCCCCGCTTCGCATCGGCCAGAGCATCAAGGAAGTGCTGGAGGCCGATCTCGCTGGCGAGTACGAAGCGCGCGAAGCCTATCGCAACAGCCGCGAACTGTGCGCCGAACTCCACGACCACGTCTCCAAGCAACTGTTCGACGAGTTGCTGGCCGATGAGGAAGGACATATCGACTTCCTCGAGACCCAGCTCGACCTGCTCGCCAAGATCGGCGAGGAACGCTACGGCCAGCTCAACGCCGCCCCGGCCGACCAGGCCGAATAGTCGGACTTCACACGGCGCCCCTTACGGGAGCCGTTTCACTAGACTGACCCATGACCTGGCATGCCGGCCGCCTCATCGACCATGTCCATCTGCGCGCCCGCAACTTCGCGGCGACACGGCACTTCTACGAACAGGTTCTGGCGGTGCTTGGCGTCCCGATCAGCGCCTCGGGGCAGGACTGGCTGCAGGCGGATGAACTCTTCATCGACCTGGCGGACGCCCGCACCCCGCCAACCCATATCCATCTCGCCTTCCAGGCGAAGGATCGGGCAATGGTGGATGTCTTCCACAAGGCCGCCCTCGCCGCCGGCGGCACCGACAACGGTCCGCCCGGTGAGCGACACTATCACCCGGGCTACTATGCCTGCTTCGTGCTCGACCCGGATGGAAACAACATCGAGGCAGTGTTCCACGGCCCGGTGAACCGCTCCGCCGCCTCGGTCGAGATGAACCCGCACGGCTAGTCAGGCCAGGGCACCAGCGTCACCTCCGGCCGGACCGAACGGGCGCGTTCGCCCTTGATGGTGTGGGTGCGCCGGTTGTCCAGTGCCGAATTCGGCGTGATCCGGAAAGCGAAGAGGTCTCCAAGTCCGAAGGGGGCGAGCACGCTCAAGGTGTCGTCCTCCTCGAGCCGCACCGCGACGGCATGCGTCTTCGAGGCATAGTAGCGCATCATGTCGGCGCTGCAGGTGAGTTGCGGATAAGGCGAACCGAATTTCTGCGGGTACCACAGATGGACGCGCGCCTGGTTGCGGACTTCCACCGGCAGCGGCAGGTCCGCAAACTCCACCGCGGCCCGCCGGATCACTGCATCCTCGGCTTGGTAGGATAGGTCGCTCCCGTCGAAATAGGCCAGATCGGCATCCTTGACGCCGCTGAGAGGCGGGCGCCCGGTCAGCACTTTCCACACCGTATTGTAGATCGCCCCCGCCCCGAGCAGTGTGTCCGGCAGGCCCAGGGACCGCGCCCCGGTGAGGATCCGCATCAGCACGGGCTCGCCTTGCGCGATCTCGACCAGCACGCGGGCCTGGGTTTCCGAATCGGCGAGGGCGTAGCGCAGGTGCTGGGACATGCCCGACCCTGCCACGTCACCGCGATCCGGGCTAGGTTCTGTACTCATAAATGGGATTCCCATGGGCGACGTTGGGTGATTCAACCTCCTGAGTGGAGGTTGGCATGGCCCGGTTTGATCTCAGTGACGCAGAGTGGCGGATTATTGCGCCGCTTC
>JAEYXQ010000097.1 GCA_023431205.1 Pseudomonadota bacterium
AACTGACCCTCTGAGGCCTGATGCGCTACCTTCCCCATTCCGCCCATGAACGCGCCGATATGCTCGGCGTCGTCGGCGCTGCCAATGTCGAAGCGCTGTTCAGCGCCGTTCCGGCATCCGCCCTCAAGAGCTTCGAGCTCGACCTGCCAGTCCACCAGCCCGAATTCCTGGTCGAGGCGCATATGCGCGCCCTCGCCAACCGCAACCATGCGGCCGCCGACGGTCCGTTCTTTGTCGGCGCCGGCGCCTACCGCCATCACGTTCCGGCTACGGTGGATCACCTGATCCAGCGCTCGGAATGGCTCACCGCCTATACGCCCTACCAGCCGGAAATCTCGCAGGGCACCCTGCAGATGCTGTTCGAGTTCCAGACCCAGGTGGCCAAGATCACCGGCATGGATGTGGCCAACGCCTCGCTCTATGACGGCTCGACCGGCACCGCCGAAGCCGTGCTGATGGCCCAGCGCCTCACCAGGCGCAGCAAGATCGTCCTTTCCGGCGGCCTCCATCCGCACTACCGCGACGTGGTCAAGGCCTACCTCAAGGACGATCCGAATCTGGTCTGCCTGTCCCCCTCTCCCGAGGGTCAGGGCGATATTCTCGACCACATCGACGGCAGCACCGCTGCCATCGTCATTCAGACGCCCGACTTCTACGGGCACCTGCGCGATCTCAAGACCGCCGCCAATGCCGCTCACGCCGCCGGCGCGCTGCTGATCGTGGTCGTCACCGAAGTCGTCTCCCTCGGGCTGCTCGAAGCGCCTGGCGCCCTTGGGGCCGATATCGTCGTCTGCGAAGGCCAGTCGATCGGCAACGCCCTCAATTTCGGCGGCCCCTATCTTGGCCTGATGGCCACCCGCAAGGAGTTCATCCGGCAGATGCCCGGACGCCTCTGCGGCGAGACCGTCGATGCCGACGGGCAGCGCGGCTTCGTGCTGACCCTCTCCACCCGCGAGCAGCACATCCGCCGCGAGAAGGCCACCAGCAACATCTGCACCAATTCGGGGCTCTGTGCGCTGGCCTTCTCCATTCATTTGGCCCTGCTCGGCGAAGCCGGCTTCACCCGCCTCGCCCGGCTCAATCACTCTAGGGCGGTCAAGCTGGCGCGCATGCTCGGCACCGTTCCGGGCATCGAGCTCCTCAACAAGAGCTTCTTCAACGAGATGACCATCCGCCTGCCGGTGGCCGCCGCCCCCGTGGTCGAGATGCTGGCTCAGGCCGGCGTGCTGGCGGGCGTGCCGGTCAGCCGGCTGGAGCCGGGCAAGCCTGAGGTCGAGAACCTGATCGTGCTCGCCGCGACCGAACTCACCACCGACAGCGACATCGAGATGCTGGCCGAGTGCCTCCACGCCGCCATCCAGGAGGACGGCCAATGAGCATGAACACCCAGGGCCGCCCCACCGGCACCGGCACCTCCGGCAGCGGCATGTCGTCCACCGGCTCGGCGCTGCTGCCCAACGAGCCTCTGCTGTTCGAGATCGGCGACACCGAGCATTCCGGCGTCGACCTGCCCGACGCTACGATCGACGGCAGCTTCCTCGGCGGCTTCGAGCGCAAGGCGCCGCTCGACCTCGCCGGGCTCACCGAGCCCGAGGCCATGCGCCACTATGTGCGCCTGTCGCGGCTGAACCATTCGATCGACAGCGGCATGTACCCGCTCGGCTCGTGCACCATGAAGCACAACCCGCGCCTCAACGAGAAGATGGCGCGGCTGCCCGGCTTTGCCGACATCCATCCCCTGCAGCCGGTTTCAACCGTCCAGGGCGCGCTCGAGCTGATGAACCAGCTCAGCCATTGGCTGATGACCCTCACCAACACCGCCGCCGTGGCCCTGTCGCCCAAGGCCGGCGCCCATGGCGAACTGCTCGGCATGATGGCCATCAAGGCCGCCCAGGAGGCCCGCGGGCAGGGGCACCGCAAGGTCGTCCTCGTTCCCGAAAGCGCCCACGGCACCAACCCGGCCACCGCCGCCTTCCTCGGCTACAGCGTCAAGGCAGTCCCGGCGCGAGCAGACGGCACCGTCGACGTCGAAGCGGTCAAGGCAGCCCTGTCTCCGGACATCGCCGCCATCATGCTGACCAACCCCAACACCTGCGGCCTGTTCGAGCCGCAGGTGATCGAGATCGCCGCGGCGATCCATGAGGCTGGCGCCTTCTTCTACTGCGACGGCGCCAACTTCAACGCCATCATGGGCGTGGTGCGGCCGGGCGATCTCGGCATCGACGCCATGCACATCAACCTGCACAAGACCTTCTCCACCCCCCATGGCGGTGGCGGGCCGGGCGCCGGTCCGGTGGTGCTGTCCGAAGCGCTCGCCCCATTCGCGCCGGTGCCGTTCGTGCGCCGCAACGGCAACGCGCTGGAGCTGGTCGAGCACGTCGAAGGCCAGGCCCTTGGCCGCGTCACCGCCTTCCACGGCCAGATGGGCATGTATGTGCGTGCGCTCACCTACATGCTCAGCCACGGCGCCGACGGCCTCCGTCAGGCGGCGGAAGACGCCGTGCTCAACGCCAACTACATCAAGGCACGTCTCGGCGAGGTTCTCTCGGTCCCCTACCCGGACTACCCGACCATGCACGAGGCCCTGTTCGACGACAGCTTCCTTGACGGCACCGGCGTCACCACGCTCGACTTCGCCAAGGCGCTGATCGACGATGGCTTCCACCCCATGACCATGTACTTCCCGCTGGTCGTGCACGGCGCCATGCTGGTCGAACCCACCGAAAGCGAAAGCAAGCAGACGCTCGACCACTTCTGCGACGTCATGTCCGAGCTCGCCCGGGACGCCACCTCGGGCGATCGCGAGCGCTTCACCGCCGCGCCGCAGCGGGCTCCGCGTCGACGGCTCGACGAAACCCGCGCCGCCCGCCAGCCGATCCTCAGATGGGAACGGCCGACGGTTGTGCCGCAGGCAGCCGAATAGAACAAAGGGCCCGGTGATCGTTCACCGGGCCCTCATTTTTCGTTCATCTTCGTTCAGCTTGGCGTCAGCCTTTGGTGTCGAACCCAACCCAGATGGTGATGGTTTCCCCACCGAGATAGGGGATGGCGACGTTCTCGACTACCTTGACGAACTCGGCCGAACGGGCCGGCGGCGTCATTGGCACGGCCACGGTATACTTCTCCGAGAACACCGCCTGGCCATCACGCTCCACCGCAAAGCGGATCGGCGCGTTGACCGAACTCTGGTTGCCCTGCGGCCCCAGCAGCACCCGGCCGACCACACCCATATTGACCGTGATCAGGCCGTTCGAGACCACGCAGTTCCGCGACGTCTCGTCGATAACGCCCTGATACTGCAGCGCTTTCGGATCACCCGTTCGGCCGCTGCCATAGTAGAACATCGCCTCGCTGCCGGCCCGCACCCGGATCGGCGGACATTCGGTCGCGATGGCCGGCAGGGCGTTGGTCTGCGCTGCAGCCACGGCGGCCGGCGTCGCCGTCGCGTTCTGCAGCTGTTGCTGCTGGGCGGCATTGCCGCCACCCATAAGGCCGCCCATGGAGCAGCCGGCAAGGCTCAGCGCGACCACACCGGCACCCGCCAGACGCAGGACGGGGGAAACCATATCGTTCATCAATGCTCCTCCTGACGCGGACACTAGCGGCCCTGAGTCTCGAGCGCCATCAGAATGGCAGGCGCACCGGTTGCCGTCACCCCGGGTGCATCCTCAATGAAGACGGCTTCCACAACCCCGTTGCGGATCAGCGCCGCCGAGCGGGTGAAACGAACCCCCATGCCGGCGCCCGACAGGTCCTTGTCGAGCCCCATCGCCTGGGCGAGCTTGCCGTTGCCGTCGGCCAGGAAGTCGATCTTGCCCAGGGCACCGGAGGCTTCCGCCCAGGCTTTCATGACGTGGTGGTCGTTGGTCGCCGCGCAGACGATGCGGTCGACGCCTGCGGCCCGCAGCTTGGCTTCGTTGCCGACAAAGCCCGGCAGATGGTTGACGTGGCAGGTCGGCGTGAAGGCTCCGGGTACGGCAAAGAACACCGTCAGCCCCTCCCCCAGCGCAACATCGCTGGTGGTGTCGGCAACGCCGTCGCTGGTGACGAGCTTGACTGGTACCGACGGGATGGGATCACCGCGTTCGATCATGAACTTTGCCTCTTGGGATTGCTGCCGCCGATTGTGCGGTCTCGTTCAAGGAGTTGCCCGGTGCGCATAGGCGGCTTTGTGTTGGGACACAAGCCGAGCCTTGCGCCTCAATCGGGCGGTCCGATGGTGCGGCGCGTCTCAAAAGCCCCTTCGCTGGTCATGAACGTCAGCCGGACCTCGCGTCCGACCAGTCCGTTCATGTCCGCTGTGTCCAGCACCGGAATCTGCACTACGGTTGCTTCGGGGCCAATTTGCGGCACACCAAGCAGTGGCATGCCATCGTCAAAGGTGGCGATCAGCGAGGTGATGTCGACGCTCGCGGGATCGATGGTCACCGTGACAGCGCCCTGCTCCGGCGCCAGCCGGACTTCGCCCAACCCCGGCTCGCCCTCCGGCCACGCCATCGGCACGTCGGCCACGGCCTGACGAATGCGGAGGCCATTGGCACGGTCCGGAACGGCGTCACGCAGGGGCATCGAAAACTGCGCCTGGGCCGGAATGCAGATGTCCGAACAGATCCCCACCACCAGGCTGGCCTCCAGCTGCGGCGCCTCGCCGTCGACTCTCAGCAGCACGGGGATCACGGTATGTCCGCGATAGACGTAGTCGAGATAGTCCGGGGTGCGCTCGACCGTTGGAAAAGGCCACAGCACCTGATGACTGCTGACTCCGCGCGACTCTCGAAGGTCTATCTCAAGCGGCAGGCCGGTATCGCCTGGGATATGCCAGTAAGTCTTGGTCGCTTCCGGCATGTCGATCTCGATCGCTGCCAGGGTTCGGCCGTCGGCCTTGACTTCGCCGGTGGTCACCAGGCGCATCTGCACGCCGGGAGCCACTTCCAGCCACGGCGTTTCGCCCGCCAAGGCAGGGCCGACCGCCATCGATAGGAACAGGAAAAGGATCAGACGCATGACCTCGCCCTTATCGCAGGCAGGGGTGAAGAAACAGCGCATCAGGCCATCGTGAAGCCGATGGCCTGATCCAAACGCGCCCTGCGGCTTGGCTTTGCCGGGTACGCACCCTACTATTCACTGCATGAGTACGCTTGAAGGACAATTCCTGGTCGCCATGCCCGACATGGAGGATGAGCGGTTCGCCCATAGCGTCATTCTCCTTGTTGGCCACAGCGACGAGGGGGCCATGGGACTGGTGGTTAACCAGACCCTGACCAATCTCAAGTTCTCCGACATCCTCGATGAACTCGATCTCGGCGACCCGGACTCCATCATCCGCCTGCCCGACTCCATCCGCAACCGCGAGGTTCTGCGCGGCGGTCCGGTCGAAAAGGGTCGCGGCTTCGTGCTGCACTCCGGCGAATACCGCAGCGGCAACACCTATGCCGTGCAGGGTGGCGTCTATCTCACCGCCACACTGGACGTGCTCAAGGCCATGGCCTTCGGCCCTGCTCCAAAATCCTCGCTGTTCGCGCTCGGGTGTTGCGGCTGGAGCGCCGGGCAGCTGGAAGACGAAATTGCGCAGAACGGCTGGCTGACGGTACCGTTCGACCGGGAGTTGCTGTTCGACGTGCCGGTCAAGGATCGATACGACGCGGCTTTGGCCCGCCTCCACATCACCCGCGCCTCGCTGAGCTCCGAAGCCGGGCACGCCTGAGCCTCAACGCGCCAGTTGAGCCGCCAGCTTGCGGCCAAGTTCGGCGCCCGTCATTGCCGCTCCGAAGGCGAAGCCCTGCGCGTGCCGGCACCCCAGCTGCCGAAGCCGCTCGATCTCGTCCAGCGTCTCGACCCCTTCGGCGATGACCATCAGGTCGAGGTCCGTCGCCAGCGTCACCACCGAGCGAATGATCGGCGCCTGGGTGTGGGCAATGCCGGTCACATCGCTGATCTTCACAAAGGCGCCCGGGATCTTGATGGTGTCGAACGGGAAGCGGTGCAGATAGCTCAGCGACGAGTGTCCGGTGCCGAAGTCGTCCAGGGCGAGGCCGAGCCCGATATCCTTGAGCGCCTGCAGCATGTAGGCCGAATGCTCAGGATTGGTCATCACCTGCGATTCGGTGATCTCGAGCTTGAGGTGCCGCGCCAGGTCGCGATCCTGGCTCAATAGGCTCCGCATGTCGTTGAGCAGCGTTTCGGTCGCCAGCTGCGAGGGCGACAGGTTGACCGAGATGAAGAACTCCTCGGGCAGGCCAAGGGTCGTCATCCATTCGCGCGCCTGCGTCGCCGACTGCTCGAAGGCGAGCCGTCCGAGCTTTTCGATCTGACCGGATCGTTCCGCCAGCGGCACGAACTCGTCCGGGTTGACCAGTCCACGCGTCGGGTGCGTCCAGCGCATCAGTGCCTCGGCACCCACCATCTGGCCGGACACGACATCAACCACGGGCTGGAACTGCACATGCAGTTCCCCCTGCTTCATGCCGCGTTCGAGGTCTTCCTCCCCGGCGCGATTATACGTCGCGATGGAGCGGGCTGAAGCGCGGTACGCCTCGATGCGGTCGCCGCCCAGCCGCTTGGCGTAATACATCGCCAGTTCTGCATCCCGCAGCACGTCTGCAGCGGCAGCGGGGTTGCTGTCATAGATGGTGACCCCGATGGACGCGGTGAGCGTCAGATCGCGATCGCCGAAGTTGAACGGCGCCTTCAGCGCCTTGCGGATCTGCTCGGCGGTTTCGGCAATCTTGCCGGCCGCCTGCTCGGAGGCAAGGATCACGGCGAACTGGTCGGCCGAGATGCGCGCAACCGTATCGAGCGGGCGCATGACGCGCGCAATCCGGCGCGAGATCGCCAGCAGCACCGAGTCGGCGGCCGAGTGCCCGATGCGCTCCTCCAGCTCCATGAAGCGGTCGATGTCGATCAGGAATACGGCCGGCTTGATGCCACCCGGGGTCCGGGCCCGCACCAGGGCGCGCTCCAGCCGGTCCAAGAACAGCTGGCGATTGGGAAGGCCGGTCAGGCTGTCGTGTACCGCATCGTGCAGCAGGCGTTCCCGTGCGGCCCGATCCTCGGTGACATCCTGCAGCGTGCCGACGATCCGGTTGACCTGCCCGCCGCCGCCCAGCACAGGCTTCACGCGCATGCGGAAGGTCCTGTAAGTGCCATCGCTGCTGGCGATCCGCATGTCTGCCGACACCTTGCCGCGGCGCAATTCCACCAGCGTATCGAACGCTGTCCGGAACCGATCACGGTCGTCGGCGTGAACCCGGTCCAGCCAGCGCTTGATGGCGCCGCGGAGCGCACCGCGCTTTTCGCCGAGACGCGTCGCCAGCTCGTCGCTGACGGTGACACGGTCACGGTCGATGTTCCAGTCGAAGACGAAGTCCCCAGAACCGGTGAGGGCTAGGGCCCGCCGTTCGACCTCGCTGAGCGCGCCGATCGACACCTGCCCTTCGGCGAAGGCGTGCTGCACCGCCGTAAAGCCGAGGAGCATCACGATCAGCACCAGGCCGCCGCCGACGGCCGGTTGGGCGATATCGTTGCTGACCTGCCCCGACACCACGAGCCACGAATAGAACAGCCAGGCGATGAAGATGATCCAGGTCGGCACCAGCAACACGGCGCGGTCGTAGCCGCGCAGCGCCAGCAGCAGGATTAGGAACATGCCGGAAAGGCCCAGCAGGGCGAGCACCAGCCGGGCGATCGTCGCGGCGATAGCCGGCTGGAAGAAGGCGAAAGCAAAGAGCGCGAGGAACAGGGCCGCCAGCCCGAGCGCCAGGTGAATGAAGCGCAGATGCCAGCGGTGCAGATTGAGGTAGATGAACAGGAAGCCTGCAAGGGTGGTGGCGATGCCAGCCTCGGCCGCCGCACGCAAGGGCTGCATGCCGCCGGCAGAAAAGCCGAGCAGCCGGCCCATGACGCCGAAATCGATCAAGAGATAGGCCAGCACCGCCCAGGCGAATGCCGCGGTGGCCGGGAACACTCCGCGCCCCTTCACCACGAACATGATGGTCAGGAACACCGCCGCCAGGGATGCAACGCCGAGCACCACGCCGCGGAACAGGGTGAAGGAGTTGACGTAGTCGCGGTAGGCGCTGGGCTCCCAGAGATAGAGTTCGGGCAGACCCTCACCAGCGAGTTCGGCAACGAAAGTGACCGTGGCGCCCGGATCCAGCGTCACCTCATAGACGTCCGCCTCGCTGTCGGTGAGCAGCTCCGGACGAATGCCGGCACTCGGCGTCAGTGCCGTCAGCCGGTCGGCACCGAGATCGGGCTGGATGATGCCGGAGCCGGGCAGACGGAAAAATGGCGCCACCAGAAGCCGCTCGATCTGCTGGTCCCCATCGTTGCGGAGGGCGAACAGTGCGAAGGACAGATTGGTGCCCTGCTGGCTCGCCAGCACCTCGATGCGGCGGATGATTCCGTCTTCGCCGGGTGCGGTGGAGAGCTGGATGCGGCCATCGGTTCCGGGCTGGACCTCCAGCACCTCCGACAGGTTAACGGCGTTGACGTCCTCGGGAACGGTGATGACTTCGAAGCCGGACGCCGCAACCAGACTCGCCAAGGCGAGCGCAAGACCTGTGGCGAGTGCACGGAGGTGACGCATTAGGGGCGATTATATCCTGCGGTAGGCTGCATTGTGGCAGCCCCCAGCCCATGACGCCGCATGGCGATACGGCGGGGAGGCCGGCGTCCTCTTGGCGGGAGCGCGTCCTTGGTAGCGAGGATTGCTGGCCGGAACAAGCAGCGGCGAGTGTTGCCGAATGGCAACGCCGTCAAACCGGCGGCCGGCTGTAGCGCGCTGCTTCCCACCGCTCGCGTGTGAGGCCGACCAGCACGTGATCTTCCCAGCGGCCGTTGATCTGCAGATACTTTTCCGCGAACCCCTCCTCGAAGAAGCCGTTCTTCTCGAGCACCCGGCGCGACGCCGCGTTGCCCGGCAGAAAAGCTGCATGCACGCGATGCAGCGTCAGCGTGTCGAAGATAAACGGCAGGCAGGTGCCCACCGCCTCGGTCATGATTCCCTTGCCGGCATAGCTCTGCCCCATCCAGTACCCCAGGGTCACGAACTGGGCCGCCCGCCGACGAATGTTGGACAAGGTCACGCCCCCGACCAGGGTCTCGGAGCGACCATCCGCCACGAAGATGAAGAACGAGAAGTCGGTGCCCTGCTCCGCCTCCGCGCGCGCGCGCCGGACGCGGGTGGAAAAAGCGCGCCTGCCAAGGTCAGCCTCGGTCCAGCGCGGTTCGAATGGCCGGAGGAAATCGCGGCTCTGATGGCGCAGCTCATGCCATTCGTCGTAGTCGGACAACCGCGGCAGGCGCAGCAGCAAGCGCGGGCCACGGAGCACCACAAGCGAAGTTGGCGATGACCAGGGCCACAGCATGCTGTCAGCGCCGCAGGTGTTCGCCGATGCTGCCTATGTCGGCCAGCGAATTGATCGGACCGATACCGGCCACGGTGGGCGCCGCGCCGGAAAAGATCTGCTCGGCCACATCGCGTACCCGCTGCGCGGTGATGCGGTTGATCCGCTCCACCGTCTCCTGCATCGGGATGGGACGACCCCACAGCACCTGCTGCCGCGCCAGCTGGCCGGCGCGGGCAGACGGGCTTTCGAGCGACATCAGCAGGCCGGCGCGAATCTGGTTGCGCACGCGCACCACTTCTTCGTCGGAAATGGTCTCTGTCGCCCGCTTCAGCTCGTCCAGCACGACCGGCACCAGTTCGGCGACTTCCTCTTCGCCGGTCGCCGCCGCAACGCCGAACACGCCGCTGTCGGCGAAAGCCCAGTGGAAGGAATAGACGGAGTAGCACAGCCCCCGCTTTTCGCGCACTTCCTGGAACAGCCGCGAGCTCATGCCGCCGCCGAGGACCGAGGCGAGCACCTGGGCCGCATAGAAGCCGTCCGAGTTATAGGCACGACCCTCGAAGCCGAGCACGATGTGAGCCTGTTCGTGGTCGGACAGCAGCCGTTCCTCGCCGCCCTGGTACTCCGCTCGTTGCGGCGCCGGGGCGCCATTCGGCTTGAGATCGGCAAACCGGTCCCGCGCCACCTGCACCAGTCCCTCGTGATCGACGTTCCCCGCAGCGGCGATCACCATGTGATCGCCGACATAGTTGCGGTTCATGTATTTGCGGATCATGTCCGGGTTGAAGTCGCGAACCGAGTCCACCGTGCCGAGGATAGTGCGGCCAATGGGCTGTGCCGGATAGGCCGCCTGCTGGAACAGATCGAAGACGTGGTCGTCCGGATTGTCGCGCGCCGCACCGATCTCCTGGACGATCACCTGCTTTTCGCGCGCCAGCTCGTCGTCTTCGAACAGCGAGTTCTGCAGGATGTCCGACAGGATATCGGCTGCCAGCACCACATCGTCCTTGAGCACGCGGGCGAAATAGCCGGTGTGCTCGATGGACGTCGCCGCGTTGAGGTCGCCCCCGACATTCTCGATCGCTTCGGCGATTTCGAGTGCCGTTCGGGTGGTCGTGCCCTTGAACGCCATGTGCTCGAGCAGGTGCGAGATGCCGTGCTCGCTCTTGCGCTCGCTGCGGGCGCCTGCCTTGACCCATACCCCGATGGAAGCGCTTTCGAGGTGCGGCATGTCGTCGGTGAGGACCACCATGCCGTTGTCGAGGGTCGTTGATTGTACGCTCACGCCGTTACCTCCAAGCCGGACTTGTGCCGGCCTCCTCGTCAGGCGCGCGTCCGCGCCAGAATGAAATCTTCAACAGCCCGGGCGTCGTTGGCAAGAACGCTGACGCGCTCGGGCCGCTCGTGCAGGTCGGCCAGCCAGGCCGGCAGCGGCGGCTCAACGCCGGATGCGGCCAGAACGGCCGCCGGGAATTTGGCCGGATGCGCGGTCCCCAGCGTGATCATCGGAGTGGCCGACAAGTGCGACCGCGCCACATTCACACCGACGGCGGTGTGGGGATCGAGCAGGTAGCCAGTTGCGGCATGGATCTCGCCGATGGTGCGGGCGGTGTCGCTCTCGTCGGTGGTGCCGGCAGCAAAACCGCTGCGAATGGTCGCCAGCGCCGTCTCCGGCACGGCAAACCCGCGCGACTGCTTCAGCCCCTCCATCATCCGCCGGACCGCCGCAGCGTCTCGGCCCGACGCTTCGAACAGCAGCCGCTCGAAGTTGGAGGAAATCTCGATGTCCATGGATGGACTGATGGTCGGAGTCACCCCCGCCATGTCGTAGCGGCCGGTATCCAGCGTCCGCCGGAGAATGTCATTGGTGTTGGTGGCGATCACCAGCGTCTCGATCGGCAGGCCCATGGCCCTGGCGCACCAGCCGGCGAAGATGTCACCGAAATTGCCGGTGGGCACAGTGAAGCTGACCGGACGATGCGGCGCCCCGAGCGAGACGGCGGCCGTGAAGTAGTAGACGATCTGCGCGACGATGCGCCCGAAGTTGATGGAGTTGACGCCGCTCAGCCGCACCCGCTCACGGAACCCGGTGTCGGCGAACATCATCTTCACGATGGTCTGGCAGTCGTCGAACGTGCCCTGCACGGCGATGTTGTGCACGTTGGCGTCGACCACCGTCGTCATCTGCCGCCGCTGTACCGGCGATGTGCGCCCCTCGGGATGGAGGATGAAGATGTCGGTGGTGTCGCGCCCGCGAAACGCCTCGATGGCGGCGGAGCCGGTATCACCCGACGTGGCGCCGACAATGGTGGCGCGGGCGCCGCGTTCGGCAAGGATGTGATCCATCATCCGGCTCAGGAACTGCATCGCCACATCCTTGAACGCCAAGGTGGGTCCGTGGAACAGTTCAAGGACGAAGTGGTTGGGCTCGAGCTCGAGCAGTGGCGCGACCGACGGATGCCGGAACCCGGCATAAGCACCCTCGACGATTTCGCGCAGGGCGGCCTCGGGAATTTCACCTTCCGTGAACCGGCCGATGATGTCGAAGGCCACATCGGCATAGCGCCGGCCGGCGAAGCCGGCGATCTCGGCTGTGGTCAGTTGCGGCCAGCTCTGCGGCAGATAGAGCCCGCCGTCGGCGGTTAGGCCCGCCAGCACTGCGTCGGAAAAGCCGAGCACCGGCGCCTGGCCGCGTGTGGAAACGAATTGCATGCCTGAGGAGAGTCCGTCTCGAGATCGGGGCAACCTAGTCAATGCCGGGCCTTACCGCAAGATTAGGCAGTCAAGCTGCCCCATTGCGGCGCTGGCGCCAGAGCCAGAAGCCGAGCATCACCACGGCAACGATGGCAAAGCCGTACCAGGTGACGGCATAGCCCAGATGGTTGTTGGGGAAGGTGATCACGGTTTCCCCGCCCTGCGGCAGCTCTCCCGGGGCACCCGCGGGCATGTCCACATAGAAGGGCGCAAACGGCGCCAGGGCCGGGTCGACCATTCCGGCCAGCCGTTCGGGGTTGCGAACGAAGTCGATGCGGTCCGAGGTGTTGGGCGCAGGTGTCAGGAAACTCGTCCCCTCGGCGGGGCGGAGCAGGCCGGTGATGGTGACTTCCGCCTCATCGGGGCCGCCATCGGTCACGGCGGCCTCCTGGAACTCCTGTGGGACGAAGCCGCGGTTCACGAACACCGTCCCGCCCTGCGTCAGCACGAACGGCGTCACCACCCAGTAGCCGACGCCGCCATGGTCGCCGCGGGCATCGCTGAGGCTGGTGAAGACCGTGATGGTCTGGCTGTAGCGGAAGGTGCCGGTCAGAGAGACCGGCTGGAAGTTCAGCGCTTCGGTGTCGAGGGTAGCCCACTCATCCGCGTGCGGGACGGGTATGGGACTGGCCTCGAGCCGGTTGTCTACGGCAGCAATCAGCGCTTCCTTCTCGCCGAGACGCTGCATCTGCCAACTGCCCAGCCACAGGCAGACTGCGGCGAGCACAAGCATGAGAACGGCGAAGACGATGGTTCCGGCCCTGATCTTCACGACAGCCTCGTATTGGAAAAGCAAAGGGGCGCAGCTTTCGGCTGCGCCCCTGATGAGCTTGTTCGCGCGGCGCTAGTGGCCGGTGAGCGGCACGCCCCAGGCGCCCCAGACATAGATCGAGGCAAACAGGAACAGCCAGACCACGTCCACGAAATGCCAGTACCAGGCGGCGAACTCGAACCCGAGGTGGCGCTGCGGGGTGAAATCACCCCGTTCGGCCCGGATCAGGCACACCAAGAGGAACACCGTGCCGATGAACACGTGGAAGCCATGGAAACCGGTCGCCATGAAGAAGGTGGCGCCATAGTAGTTGCCCGAGAACGAGAAACCGGCTTCCGTGTATTCGAGGATCTGCACGAACGAGAACAGTACGCCCAGGGCAATCGTCAGCACCAGGCCCCAGCGGAGGCCCTTGCGGTCGCCTTCCAGCAGGGCATGGTGCGCCCAGGTGACGGTCGTGCCCGAGGTCAGCAGGATCAGGGTATTGAACAGCGGCAGATGGAACGGGTCGAACAGTTCGAGCCCGGTCGGAGGCCAATGCCCGCCCGTCACTTCGACGCGGGTGTACTGCTCGACGTCGCCGAGGCGGAAGAAGCCATCGAAATAGCCCCAGAACCACGCGACGAAGAACATCACTTCCGAAGCGATGAACAGCATCATGCCGTAGCGGTGGTGGATCTGCACGACCGGCGTATGGCTCACGCCGTCATTGGCTTCCTTCACCACGTCGCTCCACCAGGCGTAGAACGCGTAGATCACCCCGGCGAGGCCGATAAAGAACAGCCAGGGGGTCCATTGGTGCATCCAGGCGATGCCGCCAATGGCAAGCACCAGCACTGCGGCAGACATCACGACCGGCCACGGGCTCGGTTCGACCATGTGATAGTCGTGGTTCTTGGCTATTTCAGCCATGGTCAGCTTCCCCCGTTGTCTGAAGCGTAGAAGGTGTAGGAGAGAGTGATCTCTCGAATGGTATTGAGCTCGCGGTCGCCATCGAGCTCGGGATCAACAAAGAACACGATCGGCATCTCGACCGTTTCACCCGGCTGCAGCGTCTGCTCGGTGAAACAGAAGCACTCGATCTTGTTGAAATAGACGCCGGCAGCGGCAGGTGTGACGTTGAAGATCGCCTGCCCGGTCACCGGCTTGTCGCTGTGATTGGTGGCGATATAGTTCACCGTGTCGACGGTGCCGATCTTGTCGGCGATCGGGCCTGCCGGCTCAACCGTCCAAGGCAGATCGTTGGCGACGGTGACATCGAAGCGGACTGTCATGGCCCGGTCGATCACGCCCTTCGGGCTGTCGGTCGCAACCTGCGTGGTGCCGCCATAGCCGGTCACCTGGCAGAACAACTGGTAGAGGGGGACGGACGCATAGGCCAGTCCGACCATCCCGGCAACGATGCCAAGCGCGATCAGGCCAACGCGCTTGTTGCGCGGCGCCATCTGTGTGCCGGGACTATGTTGCGTCAGTTCCGTCATTACATGGCCCGGTCGAACAGCGCGGGGCCCATCTTGACGATGGTCAGCACATAGAAGGTCAGGGCGAACAGCGCCAGCGCACCGGCAAGTGCCAGGGAACGGAGACGACGGCGGCGATTGCGGGCGGCGATCACTTCGGGAGTTTCCACCGCTTCAGTGTGCACGTGGTCAGGAGCAGCCATCAGATCACCCCTCCGAAGCGAGTGAGAAGGTTGTCGCACAGCAGCGCGAAGAAGAGGATGAACAGGTAGCTCAGGGAGTAGTTGAACAGCACCCGTGCCGACTTGCGCATGGCGACCGACTCCCGGGTGCGGACAAGCCGGGCGGCCAGGACAAGGAAGGACACCCCAGTCACCACCGCCACCACCGTGTAGACGGTTCCGGCCATGCCCAGCCAGGTCGGCAGCAGGGCCGAGACTGCCACCAACGCGGTGTAGACCAGGATCTGGCGCTTGGTCGATTCCTCGCCCGCAACGTTCGGCATCATCGGCACGCCGGCGGCGCCGTAGTCTGCCTGCTTGTAGAGAGCCAGCGCCCAGAAATGCGGCGGGGTCCACAGGAAGATGATCAGGAAGAGCGCCAGGCTTTCCCAGCTGACGGTGCCGGTCACCGCAGCCCAGCCCACCATTGGCGGGAAAGCGCCGGCAGCACCGCCGATGACGATGTTCTGCGGCGTCGAGCGCTTCAGCCACATCGTATAGATCACGGCGTAGAAGAAGATGGTGAAGGCCAGCAGCCCACCGGCCACCCAGTTGGTCGCCAAGCCAAGCAGGGCCACTGAAAAGCCGGACAGCACCAGACCGAAGGCCAGTGCTTCGCCCGGCGTGACCCGCCCTGCCGGGATCGGCCGGTTGCGGGTGCGGCTCATGACGACGTCGATGTCGGCGTCGTACCACATGTTGAGCGCGCCGGACGCACCGGCTCCGATGGCAATGCAGATGATGGCAATGATGCCGATCACCGGGTGAATGCCACCGGGAGCGACCAGCAGCCCCACCACGGCCGTGAACACGACCAGCTGCATGACGCTGGGCTTCAGCAGCGCGAGGTAGTCCCCCACGCGTGCGTCGCCGGCCATGGCGGGAAGGTTACGACTGTCGTCAATAAGAGCCACTGTATCCGTCTCGGTTGTTGTGGGCCGCGCTGGCGCGGCCCAGTCAGGTCTTTAGTGCGCCTTGGCGTCTTCGATCTTCGGCAGCGTCGAGAACTGGTGGAACGGCGGCGGGCTGGAAAGGGTCCACTCCAGCGTCGTCGCGCCCTCGCCCCACGGGTTGTCACCCGCAGGACGCTTCTTCCGGCTGGCTTCCCAGGTTGCGTAGAAGAAGATCAGCATGGCCGCGAAGGTGATGTAGTAGCCCACCGACGAGACGCGGTTCCACAGAGCGAAGGCATCCGGATAGTCGATGTAGCGGCGCGGCATGCCCGCCAGGCCCAGGAAGTGCTGCGGGAAGAACACCAGGTTCACGCCCACGAACATGACCCAGAAGTGCAGCTTGCCGAGGAACTCGTTGTACATGTACCCGAAAATTTTGGGGTACCAGTAGTACCAGCCCGCAAAGATCGAGAACACGGCGCCGAGCGAGAGCACGTAGTGGAAGTGCGCCACGACGTAATAGGTGTCGTGAAGAGCCCGGTCCGCACCGGCATTGGCCAGCACCACACCGGTCACACCGCCGACGGTGAACAGGAAGATGAAGCCGATGGCCCATAGCATGGGCGTACGGAAGGTGATCGACCCGCCCCACATGGTGGCGATCCAGCTGAAGATCTTCACGCCGGTCGGCACCGCGATGACCATGGTGGCCGCCGCGAAGTACCGCTGCACGTCGAGGCTGAGGCCGGTGGTGTACATGTGGTGGGCCCACACGACGAAACCGACGAAGCCGATGGCGACCATGGCGTAGGCCATCGCCAGGTACCCGAAGACCGGCTTGCGCGAGAAGGTCGACACGATGTGGCTGACCATGCCGAAGCCGGGCAGGATCATGATGTACACTTCGGGGTGGCCGAAGAACCAGAACAGGTGCTGGTACAGGATCGGGTCACCACCGCCCTGGGGCGAGAAGAAAGTGGTGCCGAAGTTGCGGTCGGTCAGCAGCATGGTGATCGCACCAGCCAGAACCGGCAGCGCCAGCAGCAGAAGGAAGGCGGTAACCAGCACCGACCAGGCGAACAGCGGCATCTTGTGCATGGTCATGCCAGGCGCGCGCATGTTCAGGATGGTGGTGATCAGGTTGATCGCCCCCAGGATGGAGCTGATACCGGCCACGTGCAGGGACAGGATGGCGAAGTCCAGCGCCGGGCCGGGGTGGCCGGCAGTCGACAGCGGCGGGTAAACCGTCCAGCCACCACCGAAACCAAGCGCGCCCGGGCCTGCGCCCTCGAAGAACAGCGACAGCAGCAGCAGAATGAACGCAGCCGGCAGCAGCCAGAAGGCGATGTTGTTGATGCGGGGGAACGCGGTGTCCGGCGCACCGATCATCAGCGGCGCGAAGTAGTTGGCAAAGCCGCCCATCGTGGCCGGCATGACCACGAAGAACACCATGATCAGCGCGTGGGCGGTGGTGAACACATTGTACATGTGCTTGCCCGCGTCCAGCGCCTCGGTGCCGCCAACCCCGTACACCATGGCCGCGAGACCGTGGAAGATCTGGATGCCGGGCTCCTGCAGCTCCAGGCGCATCACGCCGGAGAGCAGGCCGCCGATGATGCCCGTCACAATCGCAAACACCAGGTACATGATCCCGATGTCTTTGTGATTGGTGGAGTAGAGCCAGCGGCGCCAGCCGGTGGGCTCGTGCGCATGCGCAGCGTGATCGTGCCCTGTGGCATGCGCCTCGAGATGAGCGGTGGTGTCAGCCATGATCGTCCCCTGACCCTATAACTTACTGCACAGCCGGCAGCGTGGCGACGGCGGTCGCGTAGTCCGCCTCCTGCGCTGCTGCGATGAAGGCTGCGAATTCTTCCTTGGTGACCACGCGCACGGCGATCGGCATGAACGCATGGTCCTTGCCGCAAAGCTCCGAACACTGGCCGTAGAACATGCCGGTTTCACGCGAATTGAACCAGCTCTCGTTGAGGCGGCCCGGCACGGCGTCCATCTTGACGCCGAAGCTCGGCACCGCGAAGGCATGGATCACGCCCAGCGGATCGGCGGTGATCTGCAGGCGCACGGTGGTATCCACCGGCACCACCAGTTCATTGTCCACGGCCAGGAGGCGCGGCTGGTTTGGTTTGGAGGCTAGGCGGTCGTCCTCGCCGAGCATGATCGAGGTCAGGGTCACGCCCTGGTCGACATACTCATAGTCCCAGTACCACTGCTGCCCGGTGGCCTTGACGGTGAGTTCGGGCGCCGGCACTTCCACTTCGCCGAACGAGAAGATGTTTGCGCCCAGGTACTTGCGCTCGCCATCGGGGGTCGTCATCTGGTCCGCCAGCACCCCGAAGGAGGGGATGGCGATGATGATCAGCACCACGATCGGCACCACGGTCCAGATGATCTCGACCAGCGTGTTGTGGGTGAAAGGGTTTGGCGTGGGGTTCGCCTTGGCGTTGTAGCGGACGATCACCCACACCAGCAGGGCCAGCACCAGCACCACGATGAAGCTGATGCTCCACATCAGGATGCCGTCGTGGAAGGCCACGATGGAGTCCATGATCGGCGTCACCGACGGCTGCAGGTGATACTGGCCAGGCACCGGGTGGCCAGCCGTCTGCTCCGCCGTTTCCTGGGCGGCTGCGAGTGCTGGCGCAAAGGCCAGCGCGGCTGCCGCTGCGACTCCAATCTTCTTGAAGAACTGCCCGGTCACCGAAACCCCCTATCGAATACAGTGGTGCGATCACACCGGATTGAGGGTTACCAGCGGCATAGCTAACGCCGCCCCGACTCAACCTCGGAGCGAAAAACTCGTTCGTGGCACCTAAACCACATCGGCACACCCGAGTCTATCGCGGCAATGCTGGCCCAACATGCGTCATATTGATCCCCGCGTCGCCTCACCGCCGCCGCAGTTTTTGCCCCAAATGGATGCGTGAACGGCCGTTTGGTTGACTCGCCAGGCAGGCTGCCCGACACAGAACCGAGCCGGCCGCGGCTCGATTCGGCAGGAGATGTGAGAGAGTGACGTTCAGCCTCAACCGCCTTGTGGCCCGACTGGGCCTTGCCGCAGCCTTCGCGGCCTCGCTCGTGATCACCGCCGACGCCCAGGGCACCGTGCGGGGTGAGTACGGGGACTGGCAGATGAGCTGCGACACCCCGCCGGGCGCCAGCTTCGAGCAATGCGCCGTCCTCCAGAACGTGGTCTCCGAGGACGAACCCAATGTCGGGCTATCGGTGATCGTGCTGCGCACTGCCGATCGCGAAGCGCAGTTGCTGCGCGTTTTGGCGCCCCTCGGCGTGCTGCTGCCCAATGGTCTCGGCCTCAATGTCGATGGTCAAGATATGGGGCGCGTCGCCTTCGTGCGCTGCCTGCCCAATGGCTGCATCGCCGAGGTGATCCTGGACGAAAGCCTGATCGAAACCCTCTCGAATGGCGAGGAAGCCATCTTCGTGGTGTTCAAGACGCCCGAGGAAGGCATCGGCATCCCGGTGTCCCTCGACGGCTTCGACGAAGGTTTCGCGCAACTGCCGTGAGGCGCCCATGAGCGAGGATCACCGTCAGGCCCCGCGCCGCCGCACTCTTAAAGGTGGGCGCATAGCGATCAACAACGGCTTCTCGACCTTCGAGTGCACTGTGCGCAACCTGTCCGAGACGGGTGCACGTCTGAAGGTCGCAAGCATCATCGGCCTGCCCGACAGCTTTGACCTGGTGATGGAAGACGGCACGAAACACGCCTGCCGCGTCGCCTGGAAAAGCGAAATGGAACTCGGCGTCACTTTCGTCTGAAAAAAGCCGGACACGCGGCAAGGCCACGGTCCGGCAAGTCATCAGGAAACGGGACCGGCGGCAAAACCGATCCGGGGATGGCACCCACGCACGGGGGCGTACGCGCCATATCGAAGCGCCGCCGGCCGCGATCGGCCGACACCGCAAACTGCTAAAGCCTCGCGTTCCGTGCGCGGGCAGCGCTGAGCACCAGCCCGGATCCGCGGCGGCGGTGCATGGCATCGATGATGTCGGAGCGGCTGATCCCAAGATCGTTCAGGCGCCCGTCATCGAGCTCCAGCAACGCATTCAACGCCACCCGGCGCGCGCGGTCTGCCTTCACGCCAGCGATCCAGCGCCCGAGCGCAGCCAGAGGATTCAGGGGCGTGGCGGCCGCGACTGACCGCTCGCCGAACAGCGAGAGAGCCATGGTAGTCTCCGGATTTGAGCTGTGCCGGCGAGGGAGGCGCCGGGGTTCTGGCGCTGCTTGTCAGCGCCGGTGCTTCATGAGGTAGGCTCTGGACATCCATTCGTCCAACAAATAGATTTCATTGTCTCGATCAATTCGGGTGATGATCTAAATGACGGCTCCACTGGACCTCGATCAGTTGCAGAGCTTCTGTGCCATTGCCGATTGCGGCAGCTTCACCGAAGCGGCCCGGCGGGTGAACAAGACCCAGTCGGCGGTGTCGATGCAGATCAAGCGCCTCGAAGAGCGGCTGGGGCACACGCTGTTCACGCGCGACGGCCGCAGCGTCACCCTGACGGCGCACGGCGAGACGCTCTATGCCCGTGCCCGCAAGATGTTGCGGGTGAACGCCGAGATCCTCGACCACTTCTCCGACGGCGATCTGTCCGGCTCCATCCGCTTCGGTGTCCCCGATGACTATGCTGTGCGCCTGCTGCCGGTGATCCTGTCGAGCTTCCAGCGGACCCATCCGCGCATCGCAGTCGATGTGTCCTGCATGGCGTCGGAGCAACTGCTCTCGGGCATGCGCGCCGGGCGTTACGATCTTATCGTCTTCACCCAGGGGACCGAGCAGAACTACGGCGAACTTTTCCGTACCGAACGGATGTTCTGGGTCGCCTCGCATGGCGGCCGCGCCCTTGCCAGTGAACCGCTGGCGATTGCCTGTGGTCCGCAATGCTGCATCTGGCGCAAGGATGCGATGGAGGCGCTTGAGCGCAAGGGGCGTGACTACCGGGTCGCCTATACCTCCTCCAATGCCACCGCGATTTCCAGCGCCGTGCTGTCGGACCTCGCCGTCGGCTTCCTGCCCGAAAGCGCCCTGCAGCCGGGCATGCGTGTGATCGGCGACGAACAGGGCCTGCCGCGGCTGGGTGATGCGCAGATCGCGCTGATGCGGGCCAGCCATGCCTATGGCGGCATCTACGATGCGCTCGCCAACCACATCGTCCAATCGATGGGCAATCTCGACGTGCCGCCCGCCTCGCAGGCGGAGGCAGCCGAATAGAGCGTCACAGCTCTCCTGACGCCCAGCACTCGGGAGCCGGGACTATCAACAGCCCCTGCTTGACCTCGCCACCCCATTGGCGCACCAGAACAGCATGTCCCAGGTCCTTACCAATGCCGCCGAATACACCGTCAGCGAGATCTCGCAGGCGGTCCGGCGAACGGTGGAGGAAGAGTTCGGCTACGTCCGGGTGCGCGGGGAAATTTCCGGCTATCGCGGCCAGCACTCGTCCGGCCACGCCTATTTCACCCTCAAGGACGAGAACGCCTCCATCGATGCCGTGGTGTGGAAAACCGCTTTTTCCAAGCTGACCTTCAAGCCCCAGGAAGGGCTCGAGGTGATCGCCACCGGTCGGCTCACCACCTTCCCCCGATCCTCGAAATACCAGATCGTCATCGAGCAGATTCAGCCCGCGGGTGCCGGCGCGCTGATGGCGTTGCTCGAGGAGCGTCGCAAGAAGCTTGCCGCCGAGGGACTGTTCGCGCGCGAGCGCAAGCGTCCCCTGCCCTACCTGCCACGCGTCATCGGCGTCATCACCTCTCCGACCGGGGCTGTTATTCGCGATATCCTGCACCGCCTGGAGGACCGCTTTCCCACCCGCGTGCTGGTCTGGCCGGTGCGCGTCCAGGGCGAGACCTCGGCCGCCGAAGTGGTGGCCGCGCTCGAAGGCTTCAACGCCTTGCCCGCCGATGGGGCAATGCCGCGGCCGGAGTTGCTGATCGTTGCCCGCGGCGGCGGTTCCATCGAGGACCTTTGGGGCTACAATGACGAGGCCCTGGTGCGGGCCGTCGCCGCCAGCACCATCCCGGTGATCTCGGCCGTCGGGCACGAGACCGACACCACGCTGTGTGATTACGCCGCCGACATGCGCGCGCCGACCCCGACCGCGGCTGCCGAAGCGGCCGTGCCCGTGCGCACCGAACTGGTCGGCTATGTCGACGACCTCGGGACTCGCCAGCGCCACGGTGCCCGGCGCCTGGCCGCAACCGCGCGCGACCGCTTGCGTGCCGCTGCCGCCGGGCTGCCGCGCCCCCATGATCTTGTCACCGCGCACCGGCAGCGGCTCGATCACGCCGCGAGTTCCCTGCTCGCCTGCCTCAGGCATTCGGTGCAGGACCGGCACGTCGCCTTCTCCCGCGTTGCGCCCCGCCTTGCACCCCAATTGCTGCAGCGCCGCCGCGCCGAACTGGGGGAGCGGCTTGCCGCGCTATCGCTCCGCAAGGAAGCGGGGGTGCGCAAGACGGTGGAGCAGTCGCGGCTCAAATACGACCCCTGCGCCACCCGGCTGGCGCCTGAAGTCGCGCGCCTGGTGGAGCGGCGGCGGGCTCAATTGCACGCGACGGCTGTTAAGCTCACCCCCGGTGCCCTGCGCGCCGACCTGCGTCACGGGCGCAGTGTCCTCACGCCCCTGGCCGCCCGGCTCATGGCCGGCATCGACCGCACCATGACCGACCGGCAGGCGGCCCTCACTCAGGCCGGCAAGCTCCTCGATACGCTGAGCTATCGCAGCGTCCTCGCCCGCGGCTATGCAGTGGTCAAGGACATGGATGGCAATCTCATCCACCATCGCGAGGGCCTCGCACCGGGCGAGCCGCTGGCCGTCGAGTTCCACGACGGCGAGGTGGGCGTCACTGTTTCCGGCAGTCCGGTGGTCCGCCGCAAGAAGACCCGCAGCGACGGCGGAACGCAGGAAAGCCTCTTTTGATCGGCGGAGCCGAGGACTATATCGACGGCACGATAAGGAGTGGCGCCATGAACATCTTTGAAAAGGGCTTTGCTCCCGCCGAGGCCACGTTGCGCTACATGGATGGCGACTACGTCGTGCTCAAGCCCGGCACCTTCGTCCGCTGCGCCATCACCGGCAAGCCGATCCCGCTGGATGAACTGTTTTACTGGAGCGTCGACCGGCAGGAGCCCTATGCCGACGCCGAAGCGGCCCACATGGCGTTCGAGCGTTACGGCCGCGGAGCCTGAGCGTGGCGGAAGCGTCAGTCCGCCCGCGCTTTCTTGTCATCTCCAATGGCCATGGTGAGGATGCCATAGCCGCCCAGCTCGCGGCGCGCCTCGTTGGCGACGTCATGGTCGAAGCCTATCCGATGATCGGATCGGGCAACGCCTATGCCGGGGTATGTCCCGTCGTAGGTCCCCGGGCTTCGCTGGCTTCGGAGGGATGGCGCAACGTTAAGGGCTCGCTGCGGCGGGATCTTGCCTCCGGCGGCCTCGGCACCATTCCACCGGCACTGCGCTTCCTGCGCCGTGTCCGGGGCAAGTACGACAAGGTGATCGTTGTCGGCGACATGGTTGGCGTGCTGGCGTGCCTTGCCACCGGCCACCGCAACCTCTTCTATATCGACGTCTACAAGACCGGGGCTGCCCGGCTCTATTCGGGGCTGGAGCGCTGGGCGATCCGGAAGACCTGCAGCACCGTATTCTGCCGCTCCCCCAATCTGTCGCAGCTGCTCGCTGCCGATGGTGTCGACGCCCGCTCGGCCGGCAACATCATGATGGATACCATCCCGAAAGGCGAGTACGACGCCGCGAGCCGCCGCCGCCACACCTTCGCCGTGACGCTGCTGCCGGGCAGCCGCGCCCTGACATCGGAGAGCTTCAACCTGCAGGTGCAGGCGATCCGCGGCCTGCCTGCCGATCTGCGTCCCGACGTCTTTCTTGCCGTGGCCGGCAGCGTCAACGTCGACGACCTGGCGCGTGCCAGCGGCCTGACTCGCGCCTCGATGCTCTCCGTCGAGTCCGGCGATCTCGGCCAGCTCACCGACGGCGACCTCACCATCCACATGGCCCGTGGTTCTGCGATGGGCAATCTGCTGGAAGCGTCGGACGTGGTCATGAGCCAGGCCGGCACCGCCACGGTGCAGGCCCTGGGCCTCGGTCGACCCGTCATCACCTTCATCAACCCGCGCGACCGCCGTTCCCGCTTCGAGGACGAGCAGCAGTTGTTCGGGGATGCGCGCGTTGTGGTGGAGGCGCAGGCGGAAAAGGTTCGGGACGCCCTGCAGAGACTGCTGACCGACTCGTCGGAACGCTTCGGGCTGGCGACACTGGGCCGCGAGCGGATCGGCGGCCCCGGTGCCATGGAGGCAATCCTGGCCGCCTTGATGAACTAGGCGTCAGGACTTGCCGGTCTCGGGATCGAGCAGCCGGTGAAGATGGACGATGAAGTACCGGGTTTCGGCGCTGTCCACCGTCATCTGTGCCTTGCGCCGCCAAGCATCGTAAGCCGCGGCATAGTTGGGGTAGAGGCCCACGATGTCGACCTTGTCGAGATCGTCGAAGGTGACGCCGTCGAGGCTCGACAGCTCGCCGCCGATCACGAGGTGGAGCAATTGCTTCTGGTTTTCGGTCGCAGCCGACATGGCCTGGTCCTTTCTATGAGATAGCCAAGTCCGCGTCGCTCGTGTCGGGACACCCGTACACATCGATCAGCGCCGCGTGGACGACGGGTTTTAGGCTCATGTCGCTCAGTGCAGCAAGCGCCCCGTGACGCACATCTCGTTTGTTGAATCGGGGGGGCCCACTGCAGACATCGGCGAACTCGACCCCCGCCGCCGCAAGGATCAGCGCCGCTGCCGCAATGTCCCAATCCTGGCTGCCGCGGCGCACCGCCAGGCCGTCGAGCCGTCCGGTCGCGACCTGCACCAGCCGATAGGCCAGTGACGAGTAGACCGGGCCGCGCGTGTAGTTCAGCCCCGCCTGCTGCATCTGCTGATGCACCGCCCCCGGAGCAGGGATCAGCGGCAGCGCGCCGGCCCGGCGGCTGCGGCGCAGCGGCTGGCCGTTGAGGCGCGCATTACCCCCGGCAACGGCGTCATAGAGTTCATCGCGCACCGGCGCGTACACCACTCCGGCAACCGGCACCCCGTCCTCGACAACGGCGAGGCAGATGGTCCAGCTGTCCTCGCCGCGCAGGAAACCGCTGGTGCCGTCGATCGGATCAACCACGAACACCCGCCGGCAGGAGAGGCGGCTGGGGTTGTCGACGGTTTCCTCGCTCAGCCAGCCATAATCCGGCCGAGCACCAAGGAGCGTGGCGGCGAGGTAGCGATCCACGAGAATATCCGCCTCGCTCACCGGCGAAGCGTTTTCCTTTTTCCAGCTCTTTACGTCCTGGCGGAAATAGCCGGCCGCGATGATTCCCGCTGCCACCGCGGCGGAGCGGAGCAGTTCGAGGTCCTCGGCGTGGATGGTCGGAAAATCTGGCATCGGCGCGCCCTTTTAGGCCCGCCTCCTGCGGGGGGCAAGCGGGCCGCACCACACTGTGGCGCGACATCGCGGTTAATCGCTTCCTACACCGAGTCAGCACCCGCTAACCCTTCGCGGAAACAAGATAAACTTAACCGAACCGATTAAGGCCACGGGTAAGGCGGGGCGCTATCGTGAGGCTCATAAAGCAGGGCGCAAAAGCTCTCGAAGTTGACAGGAAGGCGAGTTTCAAATGCATCACGGCGTTGCGATGGAAGGAGCAGCAGTTGTGTTGGCGTTCCCGCGCCGCGACCTGGCGGAACGCCGGT
>JAEYXQ010000128.1 GCA_023431205.1 Pseudomonadota bacterium
CCCTTTCTCAACCCGGACCTCAGTGAGGTTAGTCTTCGTCGGCGTACATGCGTTCCTGGACCGGACCGGAGTCCTTGCCCTTTTCCGACACGTCGCGGTCGACGAATTCGATGACGGCCATGGCGGCGTTGTCGCCATGACGGAAGCCGGCCTTCATGATGCGGATGTAGCCGCCGTTACGGTCGGCGTAGCGCGGGCCCAGGACCTCAAACAGCTTGCCGACCTGCTCGACATCACGCACGCGGCTGATGGCGAGGCGGCGGTTGGCTAGGCCACCCTTCTTGGCCAGGGTCACCATCTTCTCGACGAAGGGACGCAGTTCCTTGGCCTTGGGCAGGGTGGTCGTGATCTGCTCGTGCTTGATAAGCGAGGCGGCCATGTTGGCGAACATGGCGGTACGGTGAGCGCTGGTGCGGCCGAGCTTGCGGTGGGCGAAACCGTGACGCATGGGTCAATCTCCATAAGGAACAGCGGCGCGCGGCCTGACCGTTCCCCCAAAAGCAACCCGGAAACAAAAGCGCAGCGCCCGAATGGCGTCGGCCCGTTCCGAGGTCGGTCCAGCTGGACCGAAGATCGCCAGGACAGGGTTTTGGGGTCCTTCCCGACGAGCGATCACCGCAAGAAGCGGCTCTCATAAATTGGAAAAGGCCGGAGCGGTGCTCCGGCCTTCGCCACATTCAATTGGGTCTGGACCTAGATCTGGTCTTCCAGCTTCTTGGCCAATTCCTCGATGTTCTCCGGGGGCCAGTTCGGCACGTCCATGCCGAGCGACAGACCCATGGAGGCGAGGACCTCCTTGATTTCGTTCAGCGACTTGCGGCCGAAGTTCGGGGTGCGGAGCATCTCGCCTTCGGTCTTCTGGATCAGGTCGCCGATGTAGACGATGTTGTCGTTCTTCAGGCAGTTCGCCGAGCGGACCGACAGTTCCAGTTCGTCGACCTTCTTGAGCAGGGCCGGGTTGAAGCCCAGGTCCGGACGACCGTCCGAAGCCTCGACGGCCTTCTTCGGCTCTTCGAAGGTGATGAACAGCTGCAGTTGGTCTTGCAGGATGCGGGCGGCGTAGGCGACCGCGTCGACCGGCGTGACCGCGCCGTTGGTTTCCACTTCAAGCGACAGCTTGTCGTAGTCCAGCGACTGGCCCTGACGGGTCGGCTCGACCTTGTAGGCCACCTTCTTGACCGGCGAGTAGAGCGCGTCGACGGCGATGAGGCCGATCGGAGCGTCTTCAGGACGGTTGAACTCGGCCGGGACGTAGCCCTTGCCGTTCTGGACGGTGAACTCCATGCGGATCTTGGCGCCCTCGTCGAGGGTGCAGATCACATGGTCGCCGTTCAGGATTTCGATGTCGGCCGGAGCGTCGATCTGCGAGGCCGTCACCGGACCCGGGCCATCGGCGCGCAGCATCATGCGCTTCGGGCCTTCCGAATGCATGCGCAGGGCCAGCTGCTTAATGTTGAGCACGATGTCGACGACGTCTTCACGCACGCCTTCCATCGAAGAAAACTCGTGCACCACGCCGTCGATCTGCACCGCGGTCACGGCCGCGCCTTGCAGCGACGACAGAAGCACGCGACGCAGGGCGTTGCCGAGCGTCACCCCAAAGCCCCGCTCCAGCGGCTCGACCGTCAGCTTCGCCTTGGTGGTGGCGTCGTTTCCGGTTTCGATCTGGGGCTTTTCGGGACGGGTGAGCTCTAGCCAGTTACGTTCAATCATTTATCGTCCCTCGAACGGGTTTCGCCGGCCGTCAGAACTCCGCCTCAGAGCTCTGCCGACCGGCGTATCAGGATTAGGCTCGGGTCTTAGACCCGGCGACGCTTGGGCGGGCGGCAGCCGTTGTGCGGCATCGGCGTCACGTCGCGAATGGTGGTGATGGTCATGCCGACGGCCTGCAGGGCGCGCAGGGCCGACTCACGGCCCGAACCCGGACCGGCGACGTTGACTTCCAGCGTGCGCACGCCGTGTTCCATCGCCTTTTTGCCGGCGTCTTCCGCAGCCATCTGGGCGGCGTACGGGGTCGACTTGCGCGAACCCTTGAAGCCCATCGAACCGGCCGACGACCACGAGATCGCGTTGCCTTGGGCATCGGTGATCGTGATCATGGTGTTGTTGAACGAGGCGTTCACATGCGCCACGCCGGAGGTGATGTTCTTGCGTTCGCGCTTTTTGAGGCGCTCGGGAGCCTTGGCCATCTAGATCTTACTTCTTCTTGCCGGCGATGGGCTTGGCCGGACCCTTGCGGGTGCGGGCGTTGGTGTGGGTGCGCTGGCCGCGGACCGGCAGGCCCTTGCGGTGCCGCAGTCCCCGGTAGCAGCCCAGATCCATCAGCCGCTTGACGTTCATCGAGATCTCGCGGCGCAGGTCGCCCTCGACCTTGATGTCGCGCTCGATCACCTCGCGGAGCCGGCGCGCCTGGTCGTCGTTGAGATCCTTGGTGCGGATGCTCTCGTCGACCTGCGCCTTGGCGCAGATCTGCTTCGCGAGGGTCCCACCGATTCCGTAGATGTACTGGAGCGAGATCACGACCCGCTTTTCGCGGGGCAGATCGACGCCGGCAATTCGTGCCACGTTGTTCCTCCGATCCGTTTCTTCTGGCGTCTAAGGCGGGAAATCAGCCCTGGCGCTGCTTGTGCCGCGGGTTGGCCGCGCAGATGACCCGCACGATGCCGCGACGCCGAATGACCTTGCACTTCTCGCAAACCTTCTTGACGGATGCCCGCACCTTCATGACTGCTCCGCAAAGCGACGCGACATCCAACCGGAAGACCCCGGCAGAAGCGTCGAAATCAAAAGTCGGCGGGCAATAGCACATCCCGAGCCGACCAAGCAAGCCCCAATAGCAGGGCGAACAGAATTCGGATGGCCCCGACCCTCGAT
>JAEYXQ010000020.1 GCA_023431205.1 Pseudomonadota bacterium
AGGTACTGCCGTACCTGCTGGTCGCGCCGCAGCTCATCATCACCTTCGTGTTCTTCCTGTGGCCCGCGGCCCAGGCGATCAAGTCGAGCTTCGAGCGGGAAGACCCGTTCGGCATGCGCACCAGCTTCGTGTGGTTCCAGAACTATCAGCGGCTGTTTGCCGATCCGAATTACCTCAATTCCTTCCAGGTTACGCTGGTCTTCGCCATCAGCGTCACGGCGCTCTCCATGGGACTGTCGCTGCTGCTCGCGGTCGCCGTCAACCGGCTGATCCGCTCGGGCCGCGCCTACACCACGCTGCTGGTGTGGCCCTATGCGGTCGCGCCGGTCGTCGCCGGCATCCTGTGGTGGTTTATCTTCAATCCGTCCATCGGCATACTGGCCTACGCCCTGCGCCAGATGGGCATCGACTGGAACCACCGGATCGACGGCACCGACGCCATGATCCTGGTCGTCATCGCCGCCGCCTGGAAGCAGATTTCCTACAACTTCCTGTTCTTCGTCGCAGGGCTCCAGTCCATTCCGCAGTCGCTCAACGAGGCGGCCGCCATCGATGGTGCCGGCCCGTTCAAGCGGTTCTTGACCATCGTGTTCCCCCTGTTGTCGCCGACCACCTTCTTCCTGCTCATCATCAACATCAACTACGCCATGTTCGATACTTTCGGCATCATCGATGCCACCACCCAGGGCGGGCCGAGCCAGGCGACCAACATCCTGGTCTACAAGGTCTATGCCGACGGGTTCCTGGGTCTCAACATTGGCTCGTCCTCGGCGCAGTCGGTGATCCTGATGGTCATCGTTCTGGCGCTCGTCTTCGTGCAGTTCCGGTTCGTCGAGCGGCGGGTGGCCTACTGATATGGTTGAAAACCGTCCCTGGCTGAACGTCCTGACCCACCTGGTGCTGATCCTTGGCGTCGCGATCGTGGCCTTTCCGGTCTACATCGCCTTCATCGCCTCGACCCAGGCGCCCAACACTTTCCTCCGCGGCGTGATGCCGTTGCTGCCCGGCGACAATATGGTTGCCAACTACACCGAGATGCTGACCACCGGCATGTCGACCTCGGGCGCCCCACCGCTCGGGCTGATGCTCGCCAACTCCACGCTGATGGCGATCATCATCACCGTCGGCAAGATCGTCATCTCGATCACCTCGGCCTTTGCCATCGTCTATTTCCGCTTTCCGCTGCGGACTTTGGCCTTCTGGCTGATCTTCGTGACGCTGATGCTGCCGGTCGAGGTGCGCATCATCCCTACCTTCGCGGTGGTCGCAAACCTCGGCCTGCTCAACTCCTATGCCGGCCTGACCCTGCCGCTGATCGCCTCGGCGACGGCGACCTTCCTCTTCCGCCAGTTCTTCCTGACCATCCCGGACGAACTGATGGAAGCGGCCCGGGTCGACGGGGCAGGGGCGATGAAGTTCTTTCGCGACATCCTGCTCCCGCTCAGCCGCACCAACATCGCGGCCCTGTCGGTGATCCTCTTCATCTATGGCTGGGTGCAATACCTCTGGCCGCTGCTCGTCACCACCGACAGCCGCTACTACACCATCGTCATGGGTATCAAACGCATGGCCGCTCGAGCCGATAGCGAGCCGCAATGGCAGCTGGTGATGGCCGCCGTGATCCTCGCCATGCTGCCACCCGTGCTGGTGGTCATCCTGATGCAGCGCCTGTTCGTCAAAGGCCTGGTCGAAACCGAGAAGTAAGAAATGGCAACGATCCAGCTTTCGAGCGTCAAGAAGATCTACGCGGGCAACGTCACCGCCATCCACAACCTCGATCTCGACATCAAGGATGGCGAACTCGTCGTCCTGGTCGGCCCCTCCGGCTGTGGCAAGTCCACGCTGCTGCGGATGATTGCCGGCCTCGAGACCATCACCGACGGCACCATCGCCATCGACGGGCAGGTGGTGAACCAGAAGGAGCCGGCCGAGCGGGACATCGCCATGGTGTTCCAGAACTACGCGCTCTATCCGCACATGACAGTGCGAGGAAACCTCGAATACGGCCTCAAGAACCGCGGCACCCCGCGCGACGAGATCAACCGCCGCGTGGCCGATGCCGCGCGCATTCTCGAGATCGAGCCATTCCTGGATCGCAAGCCGCGGCAGCTCTCCGGTGGCCAGCGCCAGCGCGTTGCCATGGGCCGGGCCATCGTGCGCCAGCCCAAGGCCTTCCTGTTCGACGAACCCCTGTCCAACCTCGATGCCAAGCTGCGCGGGCAGATGCGCATCGAGATCAAGCGGCTGCAGCGCAATCTGGGCACCACCAGCGTCTACGTCACGCACGACCAGCTCGAGGCCATGACCCTGGCCGACCGGCTGGTGGTGATGAACGCCGGCCGCATCGAGCAGGTCGGCGCGCCCATGGAGCTCTACGACCGTCCCGAGTCCCTGTTCGTTGCCGGCTTTATCGGCTCGCCGCCGATGAACCTGATCGACGTGGCCTATTTCGCCGGCTCAGGGCAGTTGCCACCGCTGCCGAGCGGCACCGACCTTGTCGGCATTCGGCCGGACACCCTGCTCATGACGGCGCCGGAAACCCCGCACCTGACGCTCAAGGCTGCGGTGGAACTCTACGAGCCGGTGGGCGGCGAGACCCACCTCCACCTTCGGCTCGAGGGCAGCGGTCAACTCATCGTTGCGGCCGTCCCGGCACGCACCGCCGCGCCCGAAGGCTCGGCCGTAGCGCTGCATGTGGCCGCTGCCGACCTGCATCCCTTCAACAGCCAGACCGGAAGGCGCACGGACTGATCATGGCCGCCCCTGTTTCGATTACCCCGGACACCATTCAGGCCCATCGCGGCGCCTCTGCCCTGGCTCCGGAAAACACCGTCGCCGCCTTCAGGGCGGCGCGGGACCAGGGCGCCCGCTGGGTGGAACTGGACGTCGCCCTGCTCGGAGACGGCACCCCGGTCGTCATCCACGACGTAACCCTCGATCGCACCACCAACCGCACCGGCTCGCTCGCAACCCTGAGCAAGGCGGACCTGGCCGGGATCGATGCCGGCACCTGGTTCGGCACCGGTTTCGCCGGTGAGCCGCTGCCCACCCTGCCGGAGGTGATCACCGCGCTGGGTGAACTCGGGCTCAACGTCAATGTCGAGATCAAGCAGCACGAGCATCACCGCTCCCTCGAGCAGTTGACCGAAACGGTTCACGCCTGCCTTGGTGAGCGGGCGGCGCACACGCAGGTGATGATCTCGAGCTTTGATCCGGAGTGCCTCAAGGCCATGCACCGGCTCGACTCCAGCTACGAACTGGCGATGCTGTGGGGCGAACTGCCGCCCGATTGGCTCGAGCGCGTCGCCGCCATCCCGGCGACCGCCATCCACCTCCACTATCGGGCCCTCTGCTTCGGTGTGCTGGACCGGGCAGGGGAGCGCGGCATCGCCGTGCGCACCTGGACCTGCAACGATCCGAGCCAGATGGCTCCGTTCTGGAAGGAAGGGCTCGCGGGGGTGATTACCGACAACCCCAGCCTGTTCCTGTCGTGAGATGCCGCACCACCAACTCTCGGCAAGGCAGCAGGACATTCTGGCCAGAATTGCTGCCCGCGGCGCACAGCAGATCGAGCAGTTGGCACGCGACTATGGCCTGACTACACAGAGCATCCGGCGGGACATAAACGCCCTATGCGCAATGGGGCTGGCTCGCAGGCTCCATGGCGGGGTGGACCTCCCCGTGGTGCCCCGGAACACGCCGGTTCATGCGCGCGCCGGTCTCAACAGTGCGGCCAAGCGCCTGATCGCTGACTGGATTGCCCGGGACATTCCCGACGGCGCCACCGTCTTTCTGGGCATCGGGACGACCGTACGCTACACCGCCGAGGCGCTGCGTCGGCGTCGCAACCTCACCGTCGTGACCAACAGCGTCGATGTGGCGCTGATCCTGGGAGACGCCGAGAGCGTTGAACTGCACCTGACCGGCGGCGTCTGGCGCAGCAACGACCGTGACCTGGCGGGCACCGAAACGGCGCGTTACTTCGAGCGTTTCCACGCAACCCATGCGGTCGTCGGCGCAGGCGGGCTGAACCCGAGCAGTGGCGCGCTTGACTTCAGTCACGGGGATGCCCAGGTGACCAATGCGATCATCGAGAACGCCAGGACCCGCTACCTTGCTGCGGACCTGAGCAAATGGACCCGGGATGCAGCGGTTCGGGTCGCACCGCTCTCGTCCTTCTCCACCTTCGTCACCGACCAGCTTCCCCCCTCGCGAGAGGCAAGGGAGAGCCTGGAGCGGAGCGGGGTCACGGTCGTCGTTTGCAACGAACTGGTCGAGAACTCATAGTCGGATGTCGGGCAGCAGGGCCCGAGCTCAACAACCTCGGAAAGCACATTGGACACAACCCTTCAGCTGATCAGTCTTGCCGGCGCGGTAGCGCTGCTGCTGTGGGGCATGCACATGGTCCAGACCGGCATCCAGCGTGCCTTCGGCTCGAAGCTGCGCGCGGTACTGGCGCGAACCCTGCGGCGGCGCTTTTCCGCCGTTGTGTCCGGTGCCGGCATCACGCTGCTGCTGCAGTCGAGCACAGCCACCGGCCTGCTGGTCACCAATCTTGCCGCCAACGGCATGATCGAGCTCATCCCGGCGATGGCAGTCATGCTGGGGGCCAATATCGGCACCGCACTGATCGTTGCCATTCTGTCGTTCAATGTCTCGATGCTGTCCGCTCCGCTGATCCTCCTTGGCGTGGTGCTCTTCCGGTCCGATCGCAACCCCACCGCGCATGACCTCGGCCGTGTGTTCATCGGCCTCGGCTTGATGCTGCTGGCCCTGCGCCAGATGCTGGCGGTGCTCGAGCCGATCGAGCATTCGGCGGACGTCCGCACCATACTGGGGATGCTGGAACACCTGCCTGCCATCGCCATCCTGCTCGGCGCGATCGCTGCCTGGGCGGTCCATGCCAGCGTCGCCGTCGTGTTGCTGGTGGCTTCGTTCGCAACCTTCGGCACCATCTCGCTCGGAACCGCAGGCATGCTGGTGCTGGGCGCCAATCTGGGCACTGCCCTCAACCCGCTGTTTGAAGCCGCGGCCGACAACCCGATGGCCCGCCGAGTGCCGCTGGCCAATCTCGGCAACCGGGTGGTCGGCATTGCCATCGCGTGGCCGCTGATGCCGTGGATCGTCGAAGCACTGCAATGGGGCGGGTTTGGCCGGGGCACCGCCACCGCCGCCATGCATCTCGGCTTCAACCTCATTCTTGCAGTGGCGACGCTGCCATTGCTGGGACCCATCGCTCGCCTTCTGCACCGGCTGGTGCCGGACCGGATGGACGAGGACGATCCGGCCAAGCCACGGCATCTCGACACCTCGGTGCTGGAATTCCCGGTGGTCGCGCTGGGCAACGCCGCGCGCGAAGCCCTGCGGCTTGCCGATGCGCTCGAGAGCATGCTCGAGGAAGCCCGCGAGGCGGTGTCCACCGGCAACCGGCGCCGCATCTCCGCGACCCGCGAACGCGACGACGTTCTCGACGCGCTGAATTCGGCCATCAAGGCTTACCTCGCCAAGCTCGACCCCGACCTCCTGAGCGAGGATGACCGCAGCCGTCTCAACCAGATCCTGGTCTTCGCCTCCAACATGGAGCAGGCCGGTGATTTCATCAGCGGCAGCCTGCTGCCGCATGCCAACAAGCGCTTCAAGCGTGGCCTGCCTGTCGAGGAACGGCAGGAGCAGACCCTCGGATCACTGATCGACCGGCTGATCGCCAACACCCGCCTTGCCGCTTCGCTGTTCATGACCGAGGACACGCCCGCAGCCCGCGCCCTGGCCGAGGAAAAGCTAGCCTTCCGCAAGGCCGAGGAGAAGGCGACGGCCGACCATTTCAGCCGCATGCACGGACAATCGCGCGCCGAAGTGCAGGCCGATGCTCTCCATGTCGATCTGGTGCGCGACCTGAAGCTGATCAACAGCCATATCGTGGCCGCAGCCGCCTATCCCGTGCTGGAGCGATCCGGCGAACTGCTGAAGTCCCGCCTCGCCCCGCACGAACCCTAGGACGGCACTATTCGCTGGTGGCCGAGTAGCGAACGCGGGCGTGGTCCAGCGCAGTCATGATCCCCCGCAACTCGGCAAGGCCCTTCATGCGTCCGATCGTGGGATAACCCGGCTGCGCTTTGCGGCCTAAGTCGTCGAGGATGTCCTGCCCGTGGTCGGGTCGCATGGGGATCTGCCAATCGGCTCGGCCTGCGGCCTTGCGGCGCCGCTCCTCCTCGAAGATCGCCGCGATCAGCGCCACCATGTCGGTGTCCCCGCCAAGGTGCTCGGCCTCGTAGAACGACGTCATCACCGCCTCGCCCTCGCGTCGGGTATTGCGCAGATGCACGAAGTGCACGCGGTCGGCGAAGGCGCGCATGATCGCCGGCAGGTCGTTGTCCGGCCGCGCCCCCAGGGAGCCGGAGCACAGCGTCATTCCATTGGCCGGGCTGTCCACGGCGCCGAGGATCTGCCGGTAGTCGTCCGCGGTCGACATGATCCGCGGCAGCCCCAGCAGCGAGAAGGGGGGATCATCTGGGTGGCAGCAAAGACGCAGCCCCAGGTCTTCGGCCACCGGAACAACCTGCTCGAGGAAAGCGATGAAGTGGCTGCGCAGGCGATCGGCGGAAATGGCACCATACTGCGCCAGGTGCGCCCGCGCATCCTCGAGCGACATGGACTCCGTCGACCCCGGCAGGCCCATGGTGACGTTGCCGGCAAGCCGCTTCTGCGCCGCGTCGTCCATGCCGGCAAAGCGCCGCGCCGCTTCTTCGGCAACTGCGGCCGGGTAGTCATGGGTCGCGCCTGGTCGGGCGAGGATGTGGATGTCGTAGGCGGCGAAGTCGCTCAGGTCGAAGCGCATGCAGGTGCCGCCATGCGGCAGCCGCCAGTGCAGGTCGGTGCGGGTCCAGTCCAGCACCGGCATGAAATTGTAGCAGATGACCTCGATGCCGGCCTCGGCGAGGTGGCGCAGGCTGGTCTGGTAGTTGGCGATATGCGTACGCCATTCGCCGGTCTGCTTCTTGATGTCTTCGCTGACCGGCAGGCTTTCCACCACTTCCCAGGCGAGGCCGGAAGGCGATCCGTCCTTGCGCGTGGCGATCTCACGCTGGCGCCCGGCAATCTCCTCCGGCGTCCACACCGCCCCGTAGGGAACGTGGTGCAGGGCCGATACGACGCCTTCGGCGCCACTTTGCAGGATATCGTCCATGCTGGTGAGATCGTGCGGCCCGAACCAGCGCCAGGTCTGTCTCATCGCAAAACTCCAGGGGGAAGGAGGGTGCGCAACAGGGCGCACCCTGAAATCGTCAGCTGAAGGCGACCCGCGGCAGCCACAGCACCAGGTCGGGAACGAACAGCAGCACGGCGATCAGCCCGACGATGGCGGCGATGAACGGGATCGACTCGATGGAATATTCCTCGATCGAGACGTTCATCAGCGAGCACACCGCGAACATTGCCGACCCGCTCGGCCAGGTCATGCCGCCCAGCGTCACGATCGACATCATCAGGATGCCGAAATGCACCGGGTCCATGCCGATCTGGGTGATGATCGGCACGAAGATCGGCGTCAGCAGCAGCACCATCACCGTGCTCTCGAGCGCCAGGCCTGCAATGAGCAGGAACAGCAGGATCACGAGCACGATGAGGTTGGGGTCGGTGATCCCGGCCAGCATCCACGTGGCGAGTTCCTGTGGCGCCTGCAGGTAGATCACGGCGTAACCCACCATGCCGCTCATCAGGATGATCAGCATGATCAGCCCGACGTCCGAAGTCGCCTGCCCGAAGCAGCGCCAGACCTTTTCGATGGTCAGTTCGCGATGGGCGAGAAAGCCGATCACCAGCGCATAGACCACAGCCGCAGACCCGACCTCGGAGGGCGTGAACAGGCCGCCGCGAATGGCGAGGACCAGCGCCACCGGAAACAGCAGTGCCCACTTGGCGTCCCAGCAGGCCACCGCCAGCGCCTTGACCGTTGGCCGCTGCACGTCGGCAACCACGTATTTGCGCTTCTTGGCGATGAGGTAGGCCGTGACCATCAGCACCACCATCATCAGGATGCCCGGAATGATGCCGGCGAGGAACAGCCGCCCGATCGAGACATTGCCGACAAAGCCGTAGAGGATGAGCCCGATGGACGGCGGGATGGTCGCGGTGATCAGCGAGCCCACGGCGATGGCGGCGGCGGAATAGCCCTTGCCATAGCCTTTGGCGACCATGGTCGGTCCGAGGATGCGCGCCTCCATGGCCGCGTCCGCCACGGCCGACCCGGACACCCCGCCCATCAGCGTCGACAGCACGATGGCGACCTGGGCGAGGCCGCCCGACATCCAGCCCACCGAGATCATCGCCACTTTCAAGAGGCGCGCGGTGATGCCGCTCTCGTTCATCAGGTGCCCGGCGAGCACGAAGAAGGGGACGGCCAGGAGCGGAAAGCTCTGGCTCATCGAGGCGACCTTCTGCACGCCGATGGACATCGGCATGCCGGAGGTCGTCATGAAGAAGATGAAGCCCGCGATCCCGGTCGCGAACGCAACCGGCATCCCCAGGATCATCAGGATGGCAAAGACCAGGGTGATCAGCAGCATGGCTAAAGGTCCACGGTGGGCGCAGCGGCGTCCATCTCGGCGCGCGTGCGGTTGTAGATGAGCAGTTCCCGATCTCGGCCCCGGAAGGCGTTGACCATGTTGTAGATCAGCGTGGAGGCCATCAGCAGGCAGCCGGCCGGCACCGCCACGGTGACCCAGGCATAGCTCAGCGTGCTGTCGCCGAAGGTGCGTTCCTTGTTGAGCAAGGTCAGCTTCCAGCCCTCCACCACCAGCACCATCAGGAAGGCGATGATCACCACCGTGCAGGCGACCTCGAGCCAGAACCGGCGCTGGTAGCCGAGGCGGGAGACCAGCACTTCCATGCCGAGATGACCCTTTTCGCGCATGGCCTTGTTAGCGCCGAAGAAGCACAGCCACACGAACAACAGCTGCGCCATGTCCACGGACCAGATCAGCGGATGGCCGAAAAAGCGCATGATGGAGGCGGTGAACACCAATCCGGTGATGCCGGCGAGCAGCGCAAAGCAGATCGCCAGCTCGAGTTGAGCCAATCGCTTGAGCATGATGGTTTCCAACAAACAGAGTAGGGCGGGCCCCACCGGGCCCGCCTCTGGCCGCTACTCGGCGGCGATGGCCTGCAGGGTGTCGCGGAGCTCGCCATAGCCGAGCTTCTCGTAGACGCCGGCCGTCGCTTCCTGGAAGGGCGTGACGTCGATCTCGTTGACCGTCATCCCCGCCTCGACCAGCCGCGCCTCGATCTCCGCCAGCGCGTCCTGCGTACCGTAGGAAGCAATGTCGCCGGCCTTGAGCGCCTCGTCGCGCAGCACCTGCTGCAGCTCCTCGGGCAGGCTGTCGAACCAGGGTCCGGAGGTCACCAGCCCGGTGATCAGGTTGATGTGGCCGGTCTTGGTCAGCACCGAGGTGACTTCGTAGAGCTTGGCGCCTTCGCCGGCGGGAAGCTGGGCTTCCACCGAGTCGATGACGTTCTGCTCGAGCGCAGCATAGACTTCCGCGAACGGCATCGGCGTTGGCACGGCGCCCATGGCGGTCACCGTCTCCACCCACACCGGAGCACCCGGCGTCCGCATGCGGTTGCCGGCGAGGTCGGCGGGGACGTTGACCGGGTTCTTGGTCCACAGGTGACGCTCGCCCTGCCACCAGTTGAACGACAGGACCTGGTGGCCCGAAGTGTCGTGCAGCTTCTGGATCCATTCCTCGAACTGGTCCGACACCACCACCTTGCGGATCCCCTCATATCCGGAGGCGAGGTAGGGCGCCCCAAGCACGCCGAAATCGTTGACGAACGCAGCCAGGCGCCCGCCATCGACCACCACCGCCACCGGTGCGCCGGCACGGGCCTGCTCCAGAACGTCCTCATCGGAGCCGAGCTGGGAATTGGGGAACAGCTTCACCTCGATGGCGCCGTCCGACGCGGTCGCGACATTGTCGCGGAAGGTTTCGAGGCCCTTGTAGAGCGGGTCCGAGGTGGCCAGCGCCGTGTTCACGCTGAGGGTGTATTCGGCCGAAAGGCCGGGTACAGACAAAGAGACAACGATGCCGGCAGCGAGCGCTGCGGCAAGCGAATGCATTTTCATGGTTCCTCCCTGCGGCACGCGCCGCTGTGGACGAAGCTTCTAGGCAACGTCTTCAAAAATGGTAGTATGGTAGTATACTGGAGTCAACGATGACATCGACCGCACCTTTGCTGGCCAAGCCATCCCTGATCGAAAAACCCGCGACCGTGGGCAACCGCGTCTTCGGCATCCTCCGGCAGGCGATCGTGCAACTGCAGCTCAAGCCCGGCGATCCGCTGTCCGAGGCCGAGATGGCGCGCCAGCTTGGCGTCTCGCGTCAGCCGGTGCGTGAAGCCTTCATCAAGCTGGCCGAGGTCGGGCTGGTCGAGATTCGCCCCCAGCGCGGCACGTCCGTGGTGATGATTTCATTGCGCGACGTCGAGAACGCCCGCTTCATCCGCGAAGCGCTGGAGGTGGCCGTGGTGCGTCGCGCCAGCGAAACGATCACCGACGAGCACAGGCATCGGGTCGCTGCCATTCTGGACGCCCAGCGCGCCGCCAATGCGCGGGGCGATCTGGCCGAGTTCCTGCGCCAGGACGAGGCCTTCCACCAGGCCATTGCTCAGGCCGCCGACTGCGAGAAGGCCTGGCGGCTGCTAGAGAACCTGAAGGCTCAGATGGATCGGGTGCGATACCTCTCGCTCGACGAGGCCACGCCGGTCGACGTGCTGATCGAGCAGCACGCCAGCATCGCCACCGGCATCTTTGCCGGTGATGCCGAGTCCGCCGAAGCCGCCATGAAGGCGCATCTGCGCGAGATTCTCACCTCGCTGCCACTGCTGGCGGAAAAACACCCGGACCTGTTCACCGCGTGAAGCTGGATCAGTTTGCCGTTTGGAGGCGCTCCGCGGCAAAGTCGGCCAGGTATAGAGCGACAGCGTCGAACGGCATCGGCTTGCCGAACAGATATCCCTGACCAAACTCGCAGCCCCAGGTCGCAAGCACCAGCGCCTCGCGGATATCCTCCACGCCTTCGGCTACGGTCACCATTCCCATGGAGCGGGCAAGGCCGATCATGGCTCGCACGATCTCGCCCCGATTGGCGGCGGTCCCCAGTCCGGAGACGAACGAGCGGTCGATCTTGATCTCGTCGACCGGCATCGTCTGCAGGTGCACCAGCGAGGCGTAGCCGGTACCGAAATCGTCGAGTGAGATGCTGATGCCGCGTTGACGGAGCTGGGTCAGCGTCTTGCGGATGCGGACCTCCTGCTCATCTACGAGCACGCGCTCGGTGATCTCGAGCTTGATCGCCTCGGGCGGGATGTCGTGCTGGTCGATCAGAAAAGCCAGGGTGTCATAGAAGCCGGTTCCGACCAGATTCTCGGTCGCCAGATTCAGTGACACCTGACCGTGCTGCACATCGTGCCGCCGCCACCGCGCCATGTCCTCCACCACCAGTTGCGCCATCCGGATGCCGATGGCGTCCGACAGCCGCGGGTCATCGAGCGAGGCCAGCACCGCGTGCGGCGACAGCAATCCCCGCTCGGGATGGCGGATGCGCAGCAGTGCCTCGAAACCTCTCGGCTTACGGGTCTCGAGCGACACGACCGGCTGGTAATGCGCCTCGATCCAGCCTTCCTTGAGAGCCGTGCGCGCCAGTTCCAGTTCCCCGGATCGCTGCGCGGCAGCGCTGCGGATGGTGCTGTCGAACAGGCGCACGGTTCCCTTGCCGGACGTCTTGGCGGCGTAGAGCGCAAGGTCGGCCCGCTTGAACACTTCGTCGGGCTCTTCGCCGGCCCGCCCGATCGTGCAGCCGATGCTCGGTCGGCAGGAGCGGGACTTCACATTGGCCTTCATGCCGGCGTCGAGTACGCCCTCCAGCACTTTGGCGCGGCCGAGCAGGGCTTGCTCGTCCGAGATGCTGTTGCAGATGATGGCGAACTCGTCGCCGGCTAGGCGGGCGACGAACTCCCCCGGCGCAGCGGCCCGCTGCAACTGCCGGCCGAACAGCCGCAGAACCGCGTCTCCCGTCAGGTGGCCGAAGCGGTCGTTGACCATCTTGAAGTCGTCGATGTCGAGCACCATCAATCCGATGGGCTGGTCGGTTGCGCTCAGGCTGCGGCGCAATTCCTCGATGAAGTGGCGCCGGTTGGGCAGGTTGGTCAACTCATCCTGGTACGCCTGCAAGCGCAGCCGCTCACCGGCAAGGTAATGCTCATGAACGTCTTCGACCGTGCCGTACCAGCGCAGGATCTCGCCGTCCTCGCTGCGTCTCGCCGATGCCCTGGCCCGCGACCAGCGGTATTGGCCATTTCGCATCCGCAGGCGGTATGACATGTCGAACGGTTCGCCGCTGGAGAGCGCTGCTCCCCAGGTCTCCAGTGTGCGTTCGACGTCATCCGGGTGCAGTGCCTGCAGCCAGCCATCCTGGAGTGCCTCGGCCTGGTTTATGCCGGTGGCCTCCACCCAGCGGCTGGAAACGCTGAGGATCTTGCCCTGCGGATCGGCGGTCCAGGGGATCTGCGGGTTCTGCTCGACCGTGTGCCGATAGTGCTCCTCGCTCTCGCGCAACGCCTCGAGGATACGCGCTCGCTCGATTGCGAGGGAGGCCAGTCCCCGCAGGCGGACCAGTTCCTGATGTTCATCCTGCGTCGGTGCCCGCCGCTCGGTGAAGTAGAAACCGAAGCACGCCGTGACATCACCATTGGTGGCGAACACCGGCATGGACCAGCAGGCCCGGTATCCGGCAGCCATGAACAGGTCTCGCCAGTCCTCCCACAGAGGGTCCACCCCGATATCGCTGCTGATCACGTTCCGCCGTTCGTAGGCGGCTGTTCCACACGAGCCGACACGCGGACCGATCTTTATGCGATCGACGGCATCCAGCAGGTGCTGGGGCAGGCGAGGTCCCACCCCGGAAAGGAAGCGCTCATTCTTGAGGTCCAGCGGCAGGATGGTGCAGGTGGCGCCGGGGATCTGTTCCTCCGCCGCCAGGCACAACTGGCGCAATACCTCGTTCAGTTCAGCGCCAGCGGAAACCATCTCGAGCACCCTGGTCTGGGTGTTGTCGCGCAGTTCCGCGTTCAGCCATTCATGGGCATCGATGGCGCAGCCAACCCACTTGCCTTCCCCGACATGCCGTACGTTCAGGAGGTGGCGGTGATACACCCCATCCTGCCGGCGCACACGGATTTCGGCCTGGATCGTCTCATCCATAGGGGACATGGGCAGGTTCGCCCGGAAGGCTGCGGCGTCGGCCGGGTGGATGGCTGCAAGCCAGCCATGACCGAGACTCTCCTCCGGCTTCAGGCCGGTAAACTCGGACCACTGGGCGTTGTTGAACTCGCTACGCCCGTATTCGTCGGTGATCCAGACGATACCCGGAACTGTGCGGGTCAGGGTCTCGAACAGATGGCTGTCGTTCATGCGCAGAGCCAAGCGTGAAAGCCCCACTCTGGCTCAAACAAGTTAATGCCGCGGTGATGTATTGATTAGCATTGCCCGGCAACGTCGAGAATCCACCCAGAGCCGCTCACGCGCACGGTGCAGGGGGCTCCCGCGGAGGGCAGGTCGTACTGCCCACTTGGGAACTGCACGGTGGCAGAGCTCTCCTGATGGCGAAGGGTCACGTGAGCGGCGCCGCCGATCCACTCGACCGTTTGCACCATCCAGGGGGCCATCCCATCGCCGGTGGAGCTCAGATGAAGTTGCTCCGGCCGGAGCAGGATGCGCCCATGCCCAACCCGTCCGCCATCGCAGGCGACCGGGACCGACCCCAACAGGCAGCGAGCCGTGCCACCGGTAACCTCGGCATCGAGGATCACCGCAGGACCAAGAAACTGGCCAACTTCGGCATCCACCGGCGCCAGGTAGAGGTCCCTCGGCTTGCCGGCCTGAGCCAGTCGCCCGTCGCGCAGCACCACCAGTTGGTCGGCAAAGCCCATTGCCTCCTCGCGGTCGTGGGTGACCAGCATCGTGGCAATACCCGTGGCAGCCAGTATTTCCGCGGTTGCGGCGCGCAACTGGTCCCGTAGCCCCGTATCCAACGCCGAGAAGGGCTCATCCAGCAGCATCAGCCGTGGCTGGCGGGCCAGTGCGCGGGCGAGCGCGACGCGCTGCTGCTGACCCCCGGACAACTGATGCGGCTGCCGGTCCGCCATGCCGCGATCGAGTTCCACCAGATCAAGGAGTTGCCGGACACGCGCCTCACCGTCACGCTGGTCGCGAATGCCGAAGCGGATGTTTTCGGCCACGGTCAGGTGCGGAAACAGCGCACCTTCCTGCATCACCAGCCCGATATTGCGCCGGTGCGCCGGAACGCCCGCTTGCGGGTTGGCGATCGGCTGGCCGTCAAGGGTGATGTGGCCGATGTCAGGCGACTCGAAGCCGGCAATCAGGCGCAGCAAAGTGGTCTTGCCGGAGCCGGATGGACCCACAATCGCGGTGCGGGAACCCTGGGCGACGTCGAGGTCGAGCTCGCTCAGAGCCCAGGTCGTGCCGAAGCGCTTGCCCAGGCCGCGGATGGATAGGACGCTCATCGGGATCCGGTGGCCTGCCTGTGGAGGATGACGCAGAGCGGCACCGATAGCACAACCATGGCCAGTGCAAAGGGGGCGGCGCCCATATGGTCGAACTCGCCCGTGCGCGCCCAGAACTGGGTGGCGAGCGTTTCGGTGCCGATCGGCGACAGCATCAGGGTGGCAGTCAGTTCGGTGACGATCCCCATGGCAACCAGCGCCATTCCGGCGGCAATGCCCGGCATGGCCAGCCGCAGCGTTACACCGAGCGCCGCGGCGAACGGGGTGCGCCCCAAGGCGACGGCGCCATTCTGGAGTTCCACCGGCACTTGGGCGAGGCTGGCGCGCACCGACACGATCGCCCGTGGCAGGAACAGCAGCACATAGGCAAGCAGCACCGTTACGGCAGTCTGGTAGAGCGGTAGGGCCACGCGCACGGTGATCGCCACCAGCGCCAGCGCCACAATGACGCCGGGCAGGGCGCCGACCTGCAGGTGTACGCTTTCCAGTGCCCGCTGCACCGGCCCCTGCGCCCGCGCGGACAGCCAGGCGATCGGCAGGGCGGTGAGGGTCACCAGCACGGCGCCGGCTATGGCATAGAAACTCGACTGTCCCAGCGCGCCAGCAAGCTCCGCAAGGTGCCAGGATTCAACCCCTCCGATCAGCATCCAGCGCAGGAGCGTGACCAGCGGCAGCCCAAGCGCCAGCGATGCCGTCCCAAGGGGGATCAGCATCCATAGCAGCCAACTGCGCCCAAGCGCGGCAACGGGAGCATGCCGCGCTGCCCCTCCACCGACGCGGGCATAGCGTCGCTTGCCGCGCAGCGCCGCCTCGAGCCCAAGCAGGCCAAGGGCGCAGGCGACGAGGACGATGCCCAGGAGATTGGCCGCCGGACCGTCATAGACAGCCTGGAACTGGTTCACGATGGCGACGGTGAGCGTGTCGTAGCGAATGAGGACATAGAGCCCGTATTCCGCCAGCAGGTGCAGGCCGATCAGCAGGCTGCCGCCGAGAATGGCCAGCCGCAGTTGCGGCAGGACGACCTGAACGAACACGCGGGCCGGCGAGTAGCCGAGCGTCGCCGCGACGTCCTCCACCGCCGGGTCCAGGCGGCGCAACTGCGCGATGATCGGCAGGTAGACCAGCGGGAAATAGGCGAGCACCGAGATGCCGACGGCAGGCCAGAGCCCGCGCAGCATCGGGAAGCTGCTGTCCCAGGCATAGGCCATGACGAAGGCAGGGATTGCCAGCGGCGCAACCGCAAGCCAACGCCAGAGCGCCCGCGCTGGCAAATCGCTACGCTCGGTCAGCCAGGCCAGCACCAGTGCGAGCACGACACAGAGGGGAACGGCAAGCGCCTGCAGCACGAGGGTTGCCAGCAGGATTTCCGCAACGCGCGGGCGGAACAGCAGCGATGCCGCCGTGTCCCAACCCGATTGGACCAGCACCCACACCACAAATCCCGCCGGGACCAGGGCCAAAGCAGCAACGACGAACGCAGCCCCCAGCAAGGCCGGGTGCGCACCGGAGCGGCGGTGCCGCTGCAACCGGAGCAGAGCGGTATGTTCGGCGGTGGCCGGTAGCGCCAGCGTCACTTACATCACACCGGCTGCGGTCATCAGTTGCACCACTTCCTGCGCGTTCAGCAGCGACGGATCGATCTTGGGATAGTCGAGCGTCGACAGCGGCGGCAGGGCAGGGTTGGCCTCGATGCCGCTGGCGATGGCGTATTCAAAGCTGTTGCCGTCGCGCAGGATCGCCTGCCCCTTGGGGCCGGTGACAAAGGCAATAAAGGCCTGCGCCGCTGCGGGGTTGTCGGAGGCCTTGAGCACGCCGCCACCCGAGATCGACACGAACGCGCCCGGATCCTCATGGCCGAAGAAGTGGAGTCCGAGTTTGTCCGAGCTCTCGCCGGTCGCGCCCTGGTCGCCGTAATAGTAGTAGTTGTAGATCAGCGCCCCGGCGACTTCGCCGACATTGGCGCCGCGCATGGCTTCGAAATTGCCGCGATAGAAGACCGCGTTGCGCTTGAGCCCAGCCAGCCAGTTGCCGGTCTCCTCGCTGCCGCGCAGTTCCAGCAGTGCCGAAACGATCGCCTGGAAGTCCGCGCCGGCTGGAGCGGCACCCCACCGGCCCTGCCACTCCGGCGCGGCGAGGTCCAGCATCGAGTTCGGCAGCTCGTCCTCGCCGAGCATGTCCTTGTTGTAGACGAACAGCGTCGTGCGCGCGCCGATCCCGGTCCACATGCCGCTCGAGGGGCGGAACTGCTCCGGCACCGCGGCCAGCGTCTCTTCCGCCAGCGGCGAGAACAGCCCGGCCTCCTCCACCATCACCATCGCCGGCGAGTTCTCGGTCAGGAACACGTCGGCCGGCGAGTTCAGCCCCTCCTGAACGATCTGGTTCGCCATCAGGATGTCGGTACCCTTGCGGATGGCAACCGCGATGCCGGTCTCCTCCGTGAAGGCATCTGCCCACTCCTGGGTCAGCGCCTGGTGCTGCGATGTGTAGACGGTGATCCCCTCCTCCTGTGCCGTTGCCGGAAAGCAGACGAAACCGATGCAGAAGGCGGCGAACAGGTAACGGAACACAGTCATTTTGCCCCTTAATCCACCCACATGCGGCGCAGGTTGGACGTTGATTTGTTGATCAGGTCGTAGTGCTCGGACTTGCCCTCGCGCTCGAAAATGGCGCGGGCGGTGCGCTCGAGATCGAACAGGATTTCGCGCTGATCCGGCCGCCGGAACAGGCTCTGCACCCAGGTCACCGCCACCTCCCGCACCCCCCGCGTCACCGGCTCCACCCGGTGCAGCATGGTGGTGGGATAAGTCACCGCCGACCCCGCAGGCAGCTTGTAAGCCGTTTCACCACCTGATGTTTCCATCACCAGCTCGCCGCCGTCATAGCTGTCCGGATCGGACAGAAAGATCGTCACCGACACATCCGCCCGCATGTGGTCCGGACCCATCAGCGGGTTGTCCATATGCGAGCCGAACTCCATCCCCGGCTGGTAGCGCGCAAACAGCGGCGGCGCAAACTGCCGCGGCATCACCGCGGCGGCAAACACCGGGTTGGTCCGCAACGTCGCGACCACCTGCTGCTGCGCCGCCTCCAGTGCCGGTCCGGCACCGAGTTGCTCGTTGTTCTTCACCAGCCGCGAGGCCCAGCCGGAACTCAGTACGCCATCGATGAAAACCCCCGATGAAATCGTTTCCCGAAGGCTGGCGACGCCGGCCGCATCGAGCACGTCACCGATACAGATGATCATCCGCCACGCCCCTTAACGGCCGAAAAATGGATAGTTGACTTTTAGGATCAGCTTTCATTAAAGCTTGCCGCCGTGGCTGGCAAGCGCCTTGGCGCAGCAAGTGGGGGTTCGGGTGCAAAGGCAAACGCGTATCTGGCTCGGACTCGGCACGGCCCTGCTGGTCGGAAGCACCGGCGTGGAGCGGGTGGCTGTCGCCAGGGAGCACCCTGTGGCAGACCGCACCGACACGGTCCCGGGGCAAGCTCAGTCCAGCACGCCGAGGCTCCATGTTGCTCAGGTGGAGGCTGCAGGAGAAGGTGGCCCCAACGAAGGTGGCGGGCCGGTTCTCGGCACCATCACCGAATTCCGCCTGTCGAGCAGCGACCCCAGCTCGTTTGCTTTCGATGGGTCGGCGCAGGTTGCCGGCTATGTGGAGCTGGTGTCGGCGGCGTATTCCGCAGCGCTTGAGCGGGCGATGAACCTGCAAGCCGCGGTCGAGGCGCTCGTTGCCTCTCCCTCCGGGCAGGCGCTTGCCGAGGCAAGAACGGCGTGGAGCGACGCCCGCGACGCCTATCAGCGCACGGAAGCCTTCCTGTTCTACGCAGGTCCGGTCGACGGCCCCGGCGGTCCGTTCCCGCGGCTCGGTTCCTGGCCCATCGATCCGACGCTGGTCGAGGCGCTGATTGCAGACGAGGCCCAGTCTCTCAATTTCCGCGCCTTGGCGAGGCTCAACACGGTTGAACCTGTCGCCAAGACCACAACCGGGCTTCACGTGCTGGAGTACCTTCTCTGGGGTGCCGACGGCGCGCTGTCCGCGGACGCATTTGCCAACGCCGGCCGGCGAGGGGAATACGCCAGCTCGCTGAGCCAACTTCTCGTCAACGACCTCACCGTTCTTTCGGCCGCCTGGACGCCGGGCAGCAACAACTATCGTGCAGCGGTCGAGGCGATGGATCAGCGCAACGCGCTCGGTCGCGCCTTCAATGGAATGACGGTGTTGCTAGGCTATGAGCTCCCGCTGCGCCGCATCGGAGCCGGGCTGTTTCCGGCCAACCAGAACTTCCAACCCTCCCCCTTCAGCGACAGCTCCGAAGCCGACCTTGCTGCCAGCTTTGGCGGCGCCAGGGCCGTCTACTTCGACACCGGCATCGCCCAACTGGTTCGGGAGACCGACCCGGACCTGGCCGGCCGGATCGAGGCCGGGTTCGTTGCGGCAGAGCAGGCGGTGGGTGAAATGACGGCCCCATACAGCCGCTTTCTCGCCCCGCCAAGCGGCAGTCCGGAGCGTCAAACCGCAGAGGCGGCCGTGAAGGCGCTCACCAACCTCGCCCGCGATCTCCGCCAGGCCGGCAATCGGCTCGGCATCCTCGTCGTCGTCCCCGGCATGTAGCGGGATACCCGACGAAATCTCGCTGCCTGGAGGCTCGTCCCGGCAGCACATCAGCGTCAGTCCCGGTACGCGAGAGGGATCGCGGCCCCGGACCCCAAGGAGGCAATCCATGCTGACCCGTAGTCTCGCCACACTGGGTGCAGTGCTGTTGACCAGCACCGCACTGGCGCAGGACATCACGTCCGTCGCCGATACCGTCATCACTGAGGCAAACGACCTCCGCGGTCTGGCCTATGGCACCGATGGGAAGATCTATGTTTCGGGCCACCTCGGCGATTCATCGGCCGAGACGAATCCGGAGACCGTGGTCGTCGTCGGCCGCCTGAACGCCGATGGCACCCCCGATACAAGCTTCAGCGAAGATGGCTTTGCCGAGGTCGACCTCGGCGAGGGGCTCGTGGAGCAGTCGCTCGCGGTAGCCCCACTGGCAAATGGCGACGTCGTCGCCGTGGTCAATGCCAATGAAGAAGAAGGCGGCACCTCGGTTTACCTCGTGCGCTTCACTTCCGACGGCCAGCAGGTCACCGGCACCTGGGGCGGAGCAACCGGTGCGGTTGAGGTCGTTTTCGGCTGGGCCAATGCGGACAACGACTCCTTCCCTGGTGTCGAGAACCCGCCGCAGGATACTGCCTGGGACCTCAAGGTCGACAATTCGAGCGGTGTGGAGAAGCTGGTGGTCGCCGGTCACGGCGCGGCGGCAAACGGCTCCGGCCGCACCGACAACGACCGCTACGTCGTGCGCCTCCTCGCCGAGGACGGCAGCGTCGACCCCGAATTCAACGGCGGCCAGCCGTTCACCTACCACTCTGCCCAGGCACTGAGCGATGGAGGCCGCCGCATCTCTGTCGAGCCTGATGGAGCGATCGTTAGTGCCGGCTACACCAATCTGGGTGATGCGCTGCGCAACCACGTGATCCTGATCCGGCTCAATGCCGACGGTACGCTGGACGACAGCTTCGGCGGCTTTGTTGCCCCGGAATCCTCAGCCGAGGCGATCGGCCTCACGGTAACGCCGGGGGTGGCGGTGTTCAACCCCTTCGTGGCCGACCAGGGTTTCGCCGAGTGCTACGCGGCCGTTCGCCTGTCGGACGGCAGCTACGTGACCACCGGCTATGGCGGCGCGACCGGGGAGGGCGTGGCATCCTCCCTCGGCTTCAAGACCACCGAAGGGCCCGACCTCGTCTCCTTCAAGCTGACCGCAAACGGGCTCGACCCCAGCTACGGTGGCAACGGCCAGGTTGCGGTGCAGTCCGAGGGTTTGGGTCTGGCCAGCGCTGAAGACCGCGGTCGGCTGCTGGTGGCGCTGTCGGGTGATCGAACGCTGCATGTCGGCTATGTCGGCGGCATCCCATCGGCTGTGGTTCTTGATGCCAATGGCGCACTGGATACTTCGGTCAGCGAAGATGGCATCATCGAATTGCCGAATGAAACGGTGGGTGCACAGTTCTTCGGTGCAGCAGTGTCGCCAGATGGCAAGCATGTTGCTCTTTCGACCAACAACAACAAGGCCGGCGCTCGCGTCGTTATTCTCGAACTGCAGAACTGATATTCCAAGGGCGGCTCTTCGGAGCCGCCCTTTTTTATCGGACGGCGCGGCCCTGTGCGTCGAAAAGATGCAGATTTTCCTGCGGTAGCAGCAGGTTAACCGGTTGATGCAGTTGCAGGTCCGGGGCGCCGTCGAGCTTGATGGTGACGGTTTCGCCGGAGGGAAGCTCGACATAGGCAAGGGCGTACTCGCCGAACTGCTCGATCACCGCCAAAGTGCCTGAAAAATCAGCGTTTTCAGCGTCCGCGAGCAGCAGATGTTCGGGGCGGACGCCGAGGGTTGTGGCTTCGGGGTGGGACTGCAGCAAGCGCTGCACTTGCGGTGATTTGGGGAGCTTTCCGTTACCGCCGACGTCCAGATCGAGGAAATTCATGCGCTGGCTGGCGATGAATCCGGCAACAAAGGTGTTGACCGGGCTGCGGTAGAGTTCGAGCGGCGTGCCGACCTGCTCGATCCGCCCGGCATTGAGCACGACAATGCGGTTGGCGAGCGTCATCGCCTCCACCTGGTCATGAGTTACGTAAATCATGGTGGCGTCGAGCGTGTCGTGCAGCTTGGCGATCTCGACGCGGGTCTGCGACCGCAGGGCGGCGTCGAGGTTGGAGAGCGGCTCATCGAACAGGAAGACTTTTGGGTTGCGGACGATCGCCCGACCGATGGCGACGCGCTGGCGCTGGCCGCCAGAGAGGGCGCGCGGCATGCGGTCGAGATAGGGCTCGATCTGGAGGATGCGGGCCGCCTCCCGCACCCGGCGGTCGACTTCGTCCCGCGGGGTGCGGGCGAGCTTGAGGCCGAACGCCATGTTGTCGAAGACGCTCATATGCGGGTAGAGCGCGTAGCTCTGGAACACCATGGCGATGCCGCGCTGCGGTGAGGGCACGTCGTTGACGACCTTGCCGCCGATGCTGATCTGGCCGCCGGAGATCGGCTCGAGCCCGGCGATCATCCGCAGCAGCGTGGACTTGCCGCAGCCCGAGGGCCCGACAAAGACCACGAACTCGCCCGACTGGATGTCGAGATCGACGCCATGGACGACCTCGAGTGAGCCGTAGGACTTGCGGATGCCGCGCAGGGTTACGTCAGCCATGACGAGCCTCCTCAGGTTTCCACCAGCAGGGTGACGATCTCGAATGGGCGAAGCTGGAGCCGGACGCCGTTGCCGGTGAGTTCGAGCGCCTTGCTTTCGCCGTCCTCCACCAGGTTGGCGGTACGCACCGATTTGACCGGCATGCCGAAGGCGACGGTGGCGTCCGCCCGGATGTTGGCGTGCTCGAAGATGCGCACGACGATGGCGTCGGATTTTTCGGCCTTCTTGACCGTCTCGATGGTGACGTTGGGCTGGTCGACCCGGGCGAAGCTGAAGGTTTTGAGGTCGGTCGCAGCCTCCCGTGCCGGCTGGAGGGAGCCGATCACCGCCACCGGATTGTTGAAGCGCTCGGCAGCGCGGTGGACGTCGGCGAGGTCGGCCACACCGTCGTGGACGAACAGGGCGTAGCGGATGCGGTGCTCGCCCAAGTCTGCGTCGGGACTGGGGAAATTGGTGCCGCGCACCAGCGTCAGGCGTACGGTCTGCTCCAGCGCGTCATAGGCGTACTTGCAGTCGTTGAGCAGGGCGACCCCGAAATCGGCTTCGCTCATGTCCACCCAGCGGTGCATGGACGCCTCGAAGCGGGCCTTGTCCCAGCTGGTGTTGCGGTGGGTCGGGCGCCGGACGTGACCGAACTGGATCTCCGAGCGGATCTCGGAGGTGTTGAGGTTGAAGGGGAACAGCGCCTTGATGACGGTGGAGCGTTCCTGCCAGTCGATAAAGGTGTCGAACTCGACCTGACGCTGTCCGGCGGCAAGGGAAATCACCTGTACGAACAAGGAGTTCTGGTAGCGGCGCTCGATGCGGATGGCGGCGCGGTGGGGGCCGGTCTCGACCACGGAGATGTTCGCCCCGGCGTCGGCGAGCGGCCAGAACTGCTCCTCGAAATACCGGTCGATGTCCCAGGCGTCCCACTCCATCGGCTTGTCCTCATAGGCAACGAGCCGGTTGGCAACCTGGCCCCGAGCAAGCGTTTCGCGGCTGCGGGTCTTGTCGAAGATGGAGGTAATTTCTCCGTTGCTGTCGAAGGTTAGGCGGAGCCGCTCGTTTTCGAGATGGGTCTCGGAAACCGACAGGGGCGAGCTGGCATTGGCAGCGCCGCCGGTGACGATCTGACCGGCGGTCCAGCCGAGCGGAACGATGTCCGAGACCGGGGCGACGAGCTCCTCCGAACCGTCGGCGCGGGTAATGCGCTGCAGCGGGTGAACCGCCCCGCCGACGGAGAGGGAAGCGCCTTCCTGAACGGAGATGAACGGAAAATGGACGAGATCCGAACGGGTCTGCGAGGTGAAGTTGATGAGCCGCAACTGCTCCTGACCCGGAGATGCGAATGCCTGAGCGGCGGCATGCCACGGACCGTTGCCGGAAGCCAGGGTGGAGAAGATGCGATCGTACTCGGCGTCGCTGTCGACATAGACCTCTGGGATGGAGGTGCCGGGCAGGATGTCGTGGAACTGGTTGATCAGCACCAGCTCCCAGAACTCGGCAAGGGTGTCGGCCGGGTAGGGGGCTCCCGACTGCGTCAGCGCCATGACGCCAAGGAACTCGAGCTCGCGCAGCAGGCGCTCGGAGCGGCGGTTGTTGGCCTTGTTTTTGGCGACCGAGGTCAGGGTGCCGCGATGGTACTGGAGGTAGAGTTCGCCGTTCCAGACCGGGAAGCGGGACGGGTTGGCGTCCATCTTCCGGCCGAGGCGGTCGAGGAAGGGGACGATGCCTTCGAGCTTCACCCGCGGGGCGCCGGGAATGCCGCGTTCGAGGCGGATGCCGCGCTCGATCATGGCGCGGGTGGGGCCGCCGCCGCCGTCGCCATAGCCGTAGGACATAACGACTTCGTCGTGAGCGGCCTTGGGCTCGTAGCGCTTCCAGGCGCCCATGGCCTCGCTGACCGACAGGTCGCCATTATAGGTGGTGTAGATCGCCTCGCTCTCGAAGCGCTGGGCGGTGATGAGCTGGGCCTTGGTGACGGTGCCGTCGATGCCGCGCCAGAAGAAGGTGTCGTAGGGATGCCGGTCGGTGTCGTTCCAGCTCAGCTTGCTGGTGACGAAGTATCTGAGGCCGGATTTCTCCATGATCTGCGGCAGGTTGGCTGAATAGCCGAAGGTATCGGGCAGCCAGACGGTCTTGGGGTCGACGCCGAAATGCTCGAGATGGAAGCGCCGGCCGCGCATGATCTGGCGGACCAGGGACTCGCCCGAGACGATGTTGACGTCGGGCTCCACCCACATGGCGCCTTCGATCTCGAACTGGCCGGACTTTACCCGCTGGACCAAGCGGTCCCACAGCTCGGGATAGTCCTGCTTCAGGAAGTCGAAGAGCACCGACTGGTTATACATGAAGACGAACTCGGGATACTCCTCCATCAGGTTGAGCACCGTGGCAAAGGAGCGACCCGTCTTGTCGCGCGTGTGCAGGACACGCCAGAGCCAGCCGACATCGAGATGGGTCGAGCCGACGGCGGTGATCTGGGGCTGCACCTCGGTATCGACGAGATCGTAGATTTCGCGGGCGATCTTCTCGGCGTCGCCAAGGCTCGCCTCGAAGGCCTCGGTATAGCCGCCACGGCGGTCGAGCGCGCGCAGCGCCCGGTCCACGATGCCGAGGATGGCGTGGCGGCGAGGATCGGACTGGTGCAGGCGGATGGCGACGTCGAGCGGCGTCTGCAGGTCGTAATAGAGCTTTTCGGCGCGCTCGCTGCGAATGAAGGGTTCGACGGTGAAGCCGACCAGCGGCCGGTCAAAGAAGGTGAAGGCGTTGACGAGCAGGGTGTGGCGGTTGCCGGGCCGGGCATCGCGCTCGATCACCAGTTCGGTGTGATTGCCGTCGAGCGCCTGGGCGATGCTGCCGTCGAGATAGGCCAGACATTGCGGATCGGTGGTGCCCGGCCGGTCCTGCCATTGCGAGACGAAGCGCAGCACGAAGGTCTTGCCGCGCGCGGCCTCCGGCACCTCGACCTCGGCGGCAAACCAGGTGTGGCCCTGCTTCTTCGCCCAGACCGAATGGGGGCCGAACTGCTCCCACTGGCGCCAGTCGGCAGCAAGGGCATCGGCCGCGGAGATGTCGGCGCGCTGGACGTGCCACTGCCAGGCCATGCCGGCGATGGGCGTCAGAATCTTGGCGTGGAGGTCCGCGCACAGGCGCAGCAGCTTGCCCTCCATCTTGAGGTCGTCATCGCCCAGGGCGAGCTTGGATGAGAGGGGATTGGAATAGGTCATCCTTTGACTCCGACACCGGCGAACCCTGTGTTCATGTTCCGCCGCAACAGGAAATAGACGCCGATCGCCGGCGCTGCGTAGATGATGGAATAGGCCGTGAGGAACCCGTAGTTGATCGCGCGCTGACCAAAGGCGGCATAAAGGCCGACCGACATCGGGAAGGCGTCCTGAACGCGGGCGAAGATCAGCGGCAACAGGAACTCGTTCCAGGCGCCGGTGAAGCTGTAGAACCAGACGACCGCAATGCCGGCGCTCGACATCGGCAGGACGATGCGGGTGACGATCTGGAACAGGCTGGCGCCTTCCACATAGGCCGCTTCCTCGAGTTCGATCGGCACGGTGTCGAAGAAGTTCTTGAGCAGCAGCAGGGTGAAGGGCAGGTTCAACACCGTCAGCGCGATGATGACGCCGAACTGGTTCAAGAGGCCCGTGCGTTGGGCGGCAAAGTAGAGCGGCACCAGAATACCGGCCGAGGGCAGCATGCGCAGCAGCACCAGCGTCCACAACAGGGCATTGCGGCCCGGGATCTTCAGCCGCGACAGCGGGTAGGCGGCGGCCACCCCGACCACCACGGACAGCGTGGCGGTGCCGGCGGCGATCAGCAGCGAATTGAGAAACTGCCGCCCCGCATTGCCGCTGAGGGCCAGGGCGAAATTGTCGAAGCCGATGGCTTCGGGCAGCGTCAGCCGTCCGGTGGAGGCGGGGTTGAAGGCATTGAGGAACAGCCAGGAGAAGGGGCTGACCCAGATGATGGCGAGAAAGGCGAGCGCCAGTGCGGTGAGGCGGGAGTGGCCGGTGTGTTCCATCATTTCGGCTCCCGCAGCAGGCGCAGGTAGAACAGCGACAGCACCCCGACGATGAGCAGCATTGCCACCGAGATGGCGCTGCCGAACCCCAGATTGCCGCGCGAAAAACTCTGATTGTAGAGGAAGATCGCCAGCGTCTCCGTCTGCCGGCCCGGCCCGCCGCCGGTCAGCGCAAAGATCAGCGGGAAGTAGGTGAAGGTCCAGATGGTGATGAACAGCATGTTGGTGGCGATGTGCGGCCGGATGATCGGCAGCATGACCAGCCACAGGCGCTGGAAGCCGGTGGCCCCGTCGACCTTGGCGGCTTCGACGACTTCACGCGAGACCGAGTCGAGCGCGGCGGAGAACAGCAGGTAGCTCCAGGCGGTGCCCTTCCAGACATTGGCGACCGTCACCACCGGCAGCGCGAACTCGTTGATGAAGTTGACCGGCGCAAAGCCGAGCGGCACCACGATCAACTGGTTGATGAGGCCGGTCTGCGAGGTGGTGGCCGACCACAGGAAGGCGGCAACGATGTCGGGCAGCAGCCAGCCCAGCATGATCGCCACTTCGACGACGCTGCGCAGGGTCGAGCGCTGCCCCCGCAGCGCCGCGGCGAGGAGGAAACCGAGCACCGACTGGCCGACAATGGCCGAGAAGAAGACGAAGATGACGGTGGTCCACAGCGACTCGAGGAATCCGCGGCGGGTGAACAGGCGCTCGTAGTTCTCGATGCCGACCCAGCTCCACTCGACCGACTTGCGGCCGACAAGGGCCAGGTCGGTGAAGCTGAAGGCGAAGGCCCAGGCGGTGAAATAGAGCAGCACCCCGATCAGGATCACGGCCGGCAGCATGCCGATGATCAGCACCGGCAGGTTGGAGGTGAGCCAGGGGTTGGCCTGCTGCTTCATCACGCTGGTGCTCTCCTCGATCAGCCTTGGCGTCATGCCCGCGAACGCGCGGGTCTATCTTGAGATCTCGGGATGGGCCCCGGCTCGAGGCCGGGGTGACATCCGGTGGGTGGTGTGACATCGCACCCCGGCACCGCACCCCCACCCTTGATCCCTCCCCACAAGGGGGAGGGAGACGATGAGCACTGGCACCTTCGCATCCCGCCGTTCGAAGGGAGGGGGCTCTTCGTGGCCCACAGAACCACCCCCACCCCAGCTCTGCTACGGCCCTTGCGGGCCTAGCGGCGCTACCCTCCCCTCAAGGGGGAGGGAGGGTCGGAGCCGAGACACCAGCAGCGTTCGTACTCGAAGAAAGAAGCGGCGGCGCCTGGGAGGACGGTCGGGCGCCGCCGAGGGAGTTATTCGTAGGTGATGACGTTTTCTACGCCGAACTCGTCCACCAGGGCGTCATGGTATTCCTGGACCACGTCCTCCGGATCGGCGCCGTCGAGCAGGTCGGTGGTCGCCTGCTGGATCAGGGCCGAAACCGTCTGGTAGCCCGGCACGGTGTCGCGACCGGTGGTCTCGGCAGCCAGTTCGGTGGCGGCGGCGAGGAAGGGGTCGGCGGTGTATTCGGGCGATTCCGAGATGTCGGTGCGCACCGCCATCCGGTGGTTGGCGAGGGTCCAGGCCTTGAAGTTGTCGTGGTCGAAGATCGCCTTCACCAGTTCGAAGGACATGTCCTTGTCGGCGGCATTGGCGTTGATGCCGATGGCCCAGCCGCCGGAGATGTTGGTGGTCTCCCTGGTGCCGGGCTCGCCCGAGCCGGGCCAGGGTGTCCAGGCGACGGTGGCGTCACGCTCTTCGCGGCTCGGCGGGTTGTTGCAGTCCCACAGGCACGCGTCCTCCCACGAGCCGGAGGCAAGAATGCCGAGTTGGTCGTTGGCGAGCGCCTCGCGGACGGCGACGGAGATGTCGGTGGCGTAGTTGAGATCGGCCGGGTTCAGTTCGCGGGCGACATAGACCTGGTGGTAGAGGTCGAAGACGCGGCGCAGGGCCGGGCTGTCGCCGATCCACTGGTTGGTTTCGCGGTTGAGCAGGCGGTTGCGATCGCCTTCCGGCACGTCGGCCCCGAGCAGGGCCATGTAGACGCCCTGCATGGTCGCCGCTTCGGCCTGCTTGGTGCCGGCCGGAAGCTGGAAGGCGTACTGGACGCCGGCATCCTTGAGCTTCTGGGCGGCGTCGAGGATGTCGTTCCAGTTCTTCGGCTCCCACGGCACGGGAATGCCGGCCTTTTCGAAGTTGGACAGGTCGTACCAGAGCATGCGGACATCGGTGTCGGTGGGCAGGGCATAGACCTGTCCCTGGTAGGACGACACTTCCAGAAGGCCCGGCAGGTAATACTGGTACTGGTCCCAGCCGGAAGCGAGTTCGTCGAGGGGATGGAGGTACCCCGCCGAGGCGAGCTCGGAGACCATGAACGAGTCCATTAGGTTGACGTCGGCGGCGGTGCCGGCGGCCAGGTCGAGCGCGATGCGGCGGTCATAGCCCTGGTCGGGCAGCTTGATGGCGTTGACGGTTTCCCCGGTTGCCGCCTCGAAGGCCTCGATGCCGGGCTCCACCAGCGAGGCCGTCCACTCGGCGTACATCAGGGACACCTCGGCCTGTGCGGGCAGGGATGCGGCGGTCATCAGCGCCAGGGTCGCGGCCCCGGCAAGCAAACTCCTGTTGAGCATCATTTCCTCCTCTGGTGCTCCGGCCATGCCGTTCCGCTGGCCCTGCGCCCACCCTCCGCGAGCGCCGGGAAAGGTAAACACAAGATATGCAACGTTGCAATGCAAAATGATCGTAGGTCAGAATGGGTGACTAATTCGGCGGTAAGCTGCCGATGTGGCAGGGTTCTGGTTGGCCTAAAACGATCTCCAGGAATGTGCATCGTTGCAATTTTTTGGCGTTTGGGTTCCGGGTGCGGGTGTGTAGGATCGGGCAGGACCCTTATTCGCGCCCATGACCGACAAGACCAAACCAGCCCCGACGAACCCGCCCTTGCCCGGCCAGCGCGTGACGCTCCGCACCATCGCCGAGATGACGGGGCTGAGCCTGTCCACCGTCTCCCTGTCCCTGCGCGGCGGCACCACGCTGAAGCAGGAAACGCGGGACAAGGTGAACGCGGCGGCGCGGGCGCTCGGCTATGTGCCGGACCGGGCGGGGGTGCGCCTGAGGACCGGCAAGACCAATGTCGTCGCGCTGGTGCTGGACGGATCGGAGGACTCGATCGACTTTGCCCGGCAGATGATCCAGGGCATCGGCAGCGCCATCCAGGGCAGCCGCTACCACCTGACGGTGATGCCCGAATTCGAGCGCATGCTGTCGGCCGACACGGTGCGCTACATCCTGCAGAACCGGACGGCGGACGGGGTGATCATCACCCATACCGGGCCGCGCGACCGGCGGGTGCAGATGCTGATCGACGCGGGGTTTCCCTTTGTCAGCCACGGGCGGACGGAGTTCTACACCCCGCACGCCTACCACGACTTCCATTCGGAGCGCTTTGCGAGCCTCGCGGTGGAGCGCCTGGCGGAGAAGGGCTGCCGCAAGCTCCTGCTGGTGATCGGGGACGACAGCACCACCAACTACCACAACATCGTCACCGCCTTTCACCGGGCAGTGGCGCGGGCGGGGCTCGACAGCGAGGTGCTGGAAGGCGCGCGCTCGCGGACGCCGGCGGAGATGCGCCAGTTCGGGGTGGAACTCGCCGGCCGCAGCGACCGGCCCGACGGCATTATTTGCGACAGCGAGATGCGCACCATCGCCATGGTGGGCGGGCTCGAGGAGGGCGGCATCAAGCCGGGGCAGGGGATCGAACTGATCTACAAGCAGACCTCCGACATCCTGCCGACGCTGTTCCCGCGCGTCGACAGCGTGCGCGAGGACGTGTTCGCCGCCGGGGTGGAACTGACGCGGCTGCTGTTGCAGCGGATCGACGGCGTGGCGGCGGAGCAGTTGCAGACGCTGGCCGAACCGGTGCCGCACTGGCGCAGCGGCGACTGACGCCGGAATCTGCTTCAACTTTCCCGCAAGATCGGCGAAAGCATCGCGCCATCGGCCGGTGGGGCCGCGGGAGGGAAACCGATGGGCAGGATTGCGGTGTGGGCGGCGATGGTGGTGCTGTCGGCGAACCTTGCCGGCGGCGCGGCCGGGCAGGACAAGGTGACGTTTGCCACCAACTGGCTGGCGCAGGCCGAGCATGGCGGCTTCTACCAGGCGGTGGCCGACGGCACCTATGCCGAATACGGGCTCGAGGTGACCATCCTGCAGGGCGGGCCGCAGACGCCGGGGCGGGCGCTGCTCGCGGCAGGCCGGGTTGAGTTCTACATGGGGGTGGCCACCGGGGCGCTGAATGCGCTCGAGCAGGGCATCCCAACGGTAACGCTCGCCTCGCTGTTCCAGAAGGACCCGCAGGTGCTGATGGCGCATCCGGACCGGTTCGAGAGCTTCGAGGAGCTGGCCGGGGCCTCGAGATACATCCTCAGCGCCACCGGGCTGACTTCTTACTTCGCCTGGATGCAGTCGCAGTGGCCGGAGTTCTCGGAAGACAAGTACGAGCCCTACCAGTTCAACCCGGCGGCGTTCCTCGCGGACGAGAATGCCATCCAGCAGGGCTATGTGACGTCGGAGCCGCTGGCGATCGAGCGGGTGGCGGGGTTCAAGCCGGATGTGTGGCTGCTGGCGGACCAGGGCTATCGGCCGTACTCGACCACGATCGAGGTGATGAAGCCGTGGCTGGACGGCAATCGCGATGTCGCCAGGCGCTTCGTCGAGGCTTCGATCATCGGCTGGTACAACTACCTCTACGGCGACAATGCCGCGGCCAACGCGCTGATCCAGGCTGACAATCCGGAGATGACGGACGAGCAGATCGCCCACAGCATCGAGGCGATGAAGGCGCACGGGATCGTGGTCTCGGGCGATGCCGAAACGCACGGCATCGGCTGCATGACGGACGCGGGCTGGACCACGTTCTACGAGGCGATGGTGGCGGCAGGCGTTTACCCGGCGGGGCTCGACGTGAGGCAGGCCTATACCACCGAGTTCGTCTGCCACGGGCTCGGCATGGAACTGGTGCGCTGAGGCTAGAGGCAGGTCGAGGTGAACAGCACCGGGGCGAAGGTGAAGGCCCCGGCAACCACCGCGACAATGGCGGCATAGGTGCTGGTGCGGTTGACGAAGCCGACCGGTGAGCGGTCGGCCGGCCGGAGCCGCGCCAGGATCAGCGCGGTGACGGCGAGCGCTGCCAGGCCGACGACCAAGCCGGCGATCAGCAGCACGCGCAGGAGGCTGACCGGGCCGACCGCGACCAGATGCCAGCCGGCGGCGCAGCCGACCGACAGGCCGGCATAAAGGCCGACGAAGACGCCGCTCCAGACGACGAAGCCGACGGTGAGCAGCAGCAGGGTGCCGGGGCGGGTGGTCATTGGCGCATCCCCGCAAGTTCGGGCAGGAGCGCGACCAGCAGCAGGGCGATGATGCCGGCGCCGGCGCTGAAGTCGTTCCACAGGACACCGATGCGCAGATCGGCGCTGCGGCGGGTGGAGACGTATCCCGACAGGTCGCGATAAAGGGCGTTGAGGCTCATCAGCGCGCCGACCCCGGAGTGGACGACGAGGTAGAGCACCAGCGCCAGGCTCGTGGCGGCATAGGCGTGGCCGCGCGGGTCGGGCAGGCTGACGGCGAGCCACAGGAGGCCGGCGATGCTGACCAGGTGGAGAGCGGCGACTGCCAAGAGGGCAAGCCGGCGTCCGGAGGGGTTGGCAGCACGGCTGCGGGCGACGTGGCCGGAGATGGCGGCGCCGATCAGCCCCAGCAGCGGCAGCACGACCAGCAGCCAGCCGTTCTGCAGCACCCGGGCAGGAGGCCAGTCGGGCGCCACGGTGACAAGGAACAGCGCTCCGAAGCCGAGCGACATGAACAGCGTCGCGTCGGCACCGAGCCAGATCAGCATGCCCCACCAGGCGAGCGAGCGCGGCGTCTCGTCTTCCGGGGGGAGCGACAGGCCGCGACCGACGTCCCGGCTGACCGCATCCTGGCGCCGGCCAAGGGCGCGCGGCCAGAGCAGGAAGACGCCGATGGTGACGACCGCGGCCAGCGCGGCAAACCAGTAGAGCTTGAACAGCAGCCCCAGCACGACAAGCCCGGTGAGGGCCGCGGTGACGATGGGCAGGTAAGTCGGGCGCGGCAGGATGATGAGTTCGGTGGGGCGGCCGGTGACCGGATCGACG
>JAEYXQ010000102.1 GCA_023431205.1 Pseudomonadota bacterium
GTCTTCTTCTTCTTTGCGATGACGAAGTCGATCGTTCCCCGCTACCGCTATGACCAACTGATGCGGATCGGCTGGAAGCTGTTCCTGCCGCTGTCGCTGGTGATGGTTGTTGTCGTTGCTTTTGTCCTCAAGCTCACGGGCTGGGGTTGGCATGGAGGTGTCGCCTGATGCGAGCCCGCCAGTTCATCAATACGCTCCTGTTGCAGGAGCTCTTCGCGGGCTTTTTCCTGGCGATGAAGTACTTCTTCGCGCCCAAGCCCACGGTGAACTATCCTTTCGAGAAGGGGCCGGTGTCGCCCCGCTTCCGCGGCGAGCATGCCCTGCGTCGCTACCCCAACGGGGAAGAGCGCTGCATCGCATGCAAGCTGTGCGAGGCCATCTGCCCGGCCCAGGCCATCACCATCGAAGCCGGCCCACGCCAGAACGACGGCACGCGCCGCACGGTTCGCTACGACATCGACATGGTGAAGTGCATCTATTGCGGCTTCTGCCAGGAAGCCTGCCCAGTGGATGCCATCGTGGAAGGCCCCAACTTCGAATTCGCCACCGAGACGCGCGAGGAGCTCTATTTCTCCAAGGAGAAACTGCTCGCCAACGGCGACCGCTGGGAGCGGGAGATCGCTGCCCAAATCGCCGCTGACGCGCCCTACCGCTGAGAGCAAGCATGACCCTCCCGCTCTTCTTTTTCTATCTGTTCTCGGCAGTGGCCATCGCTTCGGCAGTCATGGTCATCTCTGCGCGCAATCCCGTGCACGCGGTGCTGTTCCTGATCCTGGCCTTCTTCAATGCCTCGGGCCTGTTCATGCTGGCAGGGGCGGAGTTCCTGGCCCTGCTGTTGATCGTGGTCTATGTGGGCGCCGTTGCGGTCCTCTTCCTGTTCGTCGTGATGATGCTGGACGTGGACTTCGCCTCGCTCAGGCAGGGCTTCCTGCAGTATGCCCCGATCGGGGTCGTGGTCGGTGCGATTCTGCTGCTCGAGCTCTTGCTGCTGGCTGGCAGCTTCGTGGTGTCGCCGGAAGCGGCGGGCGGTTCGGCGCTGCCCATCAGCGATGGCGTGGACAACATGCGGGCATTGGGGCTGGTGCTTTACACGCGCTACGTCTTCCTGTTCCAGGGTGCGGGTGCCGTTCTGCTGGTCGCCATGATCGGCGCCATCGTGCTGACGCTGCGGCACCGCAGCAACGCCAAGCGGCAGAACCCCGTCGAGCAGGTGGCGCGCCAGCGCTCCGAGACGCTGGAAGTCGTCAAGGTCAAGAGCGGTCAGGGATTGTAGGAGGCAAGAATGGGCTTGGGTATCGGGCTCGGTCACTACCTGACCGTGGCAGCCATTCTGTTCACGCTCGGCGTGTTCGGTATTTTCATCAATCGCAAGAACATCATCGTCATTCTGATGTCGGTCGAACTGCTGCTGCTCGCAGTCAACCTGAACCTCGTTGCCTTCAGCGCCGAACTCGGCGATCTGCAGGGCCAGGTGTTCGCGCTGCTGATCCTCACCGTCGCGGCGGCTGAAGCGGCGATCGGCCTTGCCATCCTGGTGATCTTCTATCGCAGCCGCGGCACCATCGCGGTTGAAGACGTCAACGCACTGAAGGGCTGAGAAACACCGCTATGATCATTCAGGCGATCGTTTTCCTGCCCCTGGTGGGGGCGCTTATTGCTGGTCTTCTGGGCCGCAGCATCGGTCATCGGCCAAGTGAATTCATCACCACCGGCCTGCTCATCATTGCAGCCGTGCTGAGCTGGGTCGTGTTCATTCCGGTCGCCTTCGGCGGCGGGCTCGTGGGGGCCGAAAGCGACGGGCACACGGCCGTGCTCAAGGTCGAGGTGATGCGCTGGGTGCAGGTCGGCGAGATGGACCTGCGCTGGATCCTGCGCGTGGACACGCTCACTGCCATCATGCTGGTGGTGGTCAACACCGTGTCTGCCTTGGTGCACCTCTATTCCATCGGCTACATGAACGAGGATCCGCACCGGTCGCGCTTCTTCGCCTACCTGTCGCTGTTCACCTTCGCCATGCTGATGCTGGTGACGGCTGACAACTTCCTCCAGATGTTCTTCGGCTGGGAAGGTGTGGGCCTGGCGTCCTACCTGCTGATCGGCTTCTGGTACACGCGGCCTTCCGCCAATGCTGCAGCGATGAAGGCGTTCGTCGTCAACCGGGTCGGAGACTTCGGTTTCCTGCTGGGCATCTTCGGCGCCTTCCTCGTGCTGGGGCACATCGACTTCGATGGCGCCTTCCACACTGTCGACGGCTTCGCCCAGACCGGCCTGCCGGTGTTCCGCTTCCTCGCCTGGGACGTGGACGCGATGACCGTGATCTGCCTGCTGCTGTTCATGGGCGCGATGGGCAAGTCGGCGCAGTTCCTGCTGCACACCTGGCTGCCGGACGCCATGGAAGGCCCGACCCCGGTGTCGGCCCTGATCCATGCTGCGACCATGGTGACCGCGGGCGTGTTTATGGTGGCTCGCCTGTCGCCGCTGTTCGAGACTTCGCCTACGGCTTTGACCGTGGTGATCATTATCGGCGCGATCACCGCCTTCTTTGCCGCGACCGTCGGCTTGGTGCAGAACGACATCAAGCGCGTGATCGCCTACTCCACCTGCTCGCAGCTCGGCTACATGTTCGTGGCGCTTGGGGCAGGGGCCTACTCCGCAGGCGTTTTCCACCTGTTCACGCACGCTTTCTTCAAGGCGCTGCTGTTCCTCGGCGCCGGTTCGGTGATCCATGCGATGCACCATGAGCAGGACATGCGGAACATGGGTGGCCTGAGGAAGAAGATCCCGATCACCTACGCCATGATGATGATAGGTACGCTGGCCCTGACCGGCGTGGGCATCCCGGGTACCAGCCTCGGCTTCGCAGGGTTCTTCTCCAAGGACTCCATCATCGAGGCGTCGTATGCGGTTGGTGGAAACCTCGGCATGTTTGCCTTCGGCCTCCTGGTTGCGGCTGCGGTGCTGACCAGCTTCTACTCCTGGCGCCTGGTTCACCTGACGTTCCATGGCTCGCCGCGTGACGCTCACCATGACCACGCTGGTGCGCATCCCGATCCGGCGCATAGCGACCCGGAAACCCATCACGAGCCGATCGACGACAGCAACGCCAATCATGCCCATGCAGCGCATGCGCATGACGACCATGGTCACGGCCACCACGGCTCTGCCTATGACAACGCCCATGAGTCACCGAGCGTGATGCTGGTGCCGCTCTATGTGCTTGCCGCAGGTGCGGTTCTGGCCGGTGCGGTGTTCTACGGCATGTTCTTCCACGAGGTGGAGCACATCGAGCACTTCTTCGCCGGTTCGATCGTGGTGGACCACGAGATCATCGAGGCGGCTCACCATGTGCCGCTTTGGGTGAAGTGGAGCGCAACCATCGCGATGATCATCGGCTTCGTCGCCGCCTGGTACATGTACATCCGCCGTCCGGACGTACCCGGCCGTCTCGCTGCTGCGAACCAGGGCCTCTACAAGTTCCTGCTGAACAAGTGGTACTTCGACGAGCTCTACAACACGATCTTCGTGAAGCCGGCGCTCTGGGTCGGGCGTGCCTTCTGGCATGGCTTCGATGACGCGCTGGTGGACAAGACCCTTACGGAGGGCCTGGGTCGGCGCGTGCAGAACGTCACCTCCTGGGTGGTCAAGCTCCAGTCGGGATACCTCTACCACTATGCCTTCGCCATGCTGATCGGCATTGCGGCGCTGTTGACCTGGGCCATCGCGGCCGGGGGACTGATCTGATGACGTTCGAGAACACCATCCTGTCGATCCTGACCTGGCTGCCGCTCGTTGGCGCGGCCGTGCTCATGGTCACGCCCAGGGCCGCCGTCAACGCCATCCGTTGGATGGCGCTGATCGTGACACTGATTGTCTTCGTCCTCTCGCTAGCGCTCTGGCAGAGCTTCGATGCGAGCAATCCGGGCTTCCAGTTCGTCGTCAACGTCCCCTGGATCGGCGACAACATCGGCTATCGTGTCGGCGTCGACGGCATCTCGGTCCTGTTCGTCGTGCTTTCCGCCCTGCTGATGCCGGCGGCGGTTCTTTCCAGCTGGGGCTCCGTGCAGGAGCGGGTGAAGGAATACATGATCGTATTCCTGATCCTCGAAACCCTGATGATCGGCGTGTTCACCACGCTCGATCTGGCGATGTTCTACGTCTTCTTCGAAGGCACGCTGCTGCCGATGTTCCTCATCATCGGCATCTGGGGTGGCTCGGCCCGTATCCAGGCGGCTTACAAGTTCTTCTTCTACACCTTTGTCGGCTCGGTGCTGATGCTGGTGGCGATGATGGCGATGTATTGGAGCGCCGGGACGACCGACATCACGCGCTTGCTGACCCATGACTTCCCGTCCTCGTGGCAGCCGTGGCTGTGGTGGGCGTTCTTCCTGTCACTGGCCGTAAAGATGCCGATGTGGCCGCTGCACCGCTGGCTGCCGGAAGCACACGTGCAGGCTCCGACTGCGGGTTCGGTGATCCTGGCGGCGATCCTGCTGAAGCTTGGCGGCTACGGTTTCCTGCGCTTCAGCCTGCCGATGTTCCCCGAGGCGTCGGCACAGTTCGCCAATGTGATCTTCTTCCTGTCGGTGGCGGCGATCATCATCACCTCGCTGGTGGCGCTGGTGCAGACCGACATCAAGAAGCTGATCGCGTACTCGTCCGTGGCGCATATGGGCTTCGTGACCATGGGTATCTTCGCGGGTAACGCTCTCGGTATCCAGGGCGCCATGTTCCAGATGCTGTCGCACGGCATCGTCTCTGGCGCGCTGTTCCTTTGCGTCGGCGTTATCTACGACCGGATGCACACCCGCGACATTGCCGCCTATGGCGGCCTGGTGGAGCGTATGCCGCGCTATGCGTTCGCTTTCATGGTCTTCACCATGGCCAATGTCGGTCTTCCGGGCACGTCTGGGTTCGTCGGTGAATTTCTCACCATGATGGGCGTGTTCCAGGTGAACACCACGGTAGCGTTTGTTGCCGCTCTGGGTGTCATTCTGTCCGCGGCTTATGCGCTTTGGCTCTATCGCCGGGTGATCTTCGGGGCGCTGACCAAGGATAGCCTCAAGGGACTGCTGGACCTCGACCTCAAGGAAAAGGTCGTGCTTTATCCGCTGCTTGTGCTGACCATCGTCTTCGGTTTCTACCCGATGCCGATCCTCGACACGACTGCCGCGGCCGTCGACAACCTCGTGGCCCAGTACAGCGCCGCCACTGGTGCCGATCCGGCCGTTGCACTGGCTGATGCACAGGCGGAACTTGTTTATGCAGCGTCGGAAGCCGGGGCTGCCGCCGAAGCGGCCCAGCCGGCTGCACACTAGGAGAGCAAGGTGAACTCGGACGTTATTGATTTCGCGAGCCTCGCTCCTGCCTACCCAGAGCTGGCGGTGGCTGTGGGAGCTCTGGTGCTGCTGTTGCTGGGTGTGATCATCAACAAGGAGCGCTCCACCGTCGTCAGCCTGGCCGCGGTTCTGGTGCTGGTTTTGGCGGGTTTTGTTCTGCTTTTCGTTCCCGCCGAGGGCGTGTTGTTCAACGGCCTGTTCATAAATGACAGCCTGGCGCGGTTCATGAAGGTACTGGTGCTGGGGGGCTCTGCCTTTGCCCTCCTGCTGGCGATGCCGCGGGCGGAAGAATACGGCACCCACAAGTACGAGTTCTCCGTGCTCGTGGTGCTCTCGACGCTCGGCATGATGGCGATGGTTTCGGCCAACGACCTGATGACCCTCTATGTCGGTCTTGAACTACAGTCGCTGGCCGCCTATGTGCTCGCTTCGATCAAGCGAGACGATGGGCGTGCGACGGAAGCGGGCCTGAAGTACTTCGTGCTTGGCGCGCTGTCCTCCGGCATCCTGCTCTACGGTGCCTCGCTGATCTATGGCTTCACCGGCCATACCAACCTGCAGGAGATTGTGCTGGCGATCGCGGGAGAGGGCCGGTCGATCGGGCTGATCTTCGGAGTGGTGTTCCTGCTGGCTGGCGTTGCGTTCAAGCTTTCGGCCGTGCCGTTCCACATGTGGACGCCAGACGTCTACGAGGGTGCGCCGACGCCGGTCACCGCCTTCTTCGCAATGGCGCCCAAGGTTGCGGCGATGACGCTGATGATCCGGCTGGTGATCGAGGCCTTCGAGCCGATCACCCGGGACTGGCAGCAGATCATCATCTTCCTGTCCATCGCGTCTATGGTGCTGGCCGCCTTCGCGGCGATCGGGCAGCGCTCCATCAAGCGCCTGATCGCGTACTCCTCCATCGGTCATGTCGGCTTCGCGCTGGTTGGGCTATCGTCCGGTACGCAGGTCGGCGTGGAAGGCGTGGCGATCTACATGGCGATCTATGTGGCCATGACCTTTGGCCTTTTCGCCTGCCTGCTGTCGCTGCGTACTGAGGCAGGGCCGGTCGAAACGGTTGATGACCTTGCCGGCGCGGCGCAGACGCGGCCGTTCTCGGCTGCCATCATGGCCATCCTGATGTTCTCGCTGATCGGCATGCCGCCGTTGGCCGGGTTCTTTGCCAAGTGGCATGCTTTCCTCGCTGCCGTCGACGCACAGCTTTACCTGTTGGCGGTGATCGGTGTTCTGGCCTCGGCAGTCAGCGCCTTCTACTACCTGCGGGTGGTGAAGGTGATGTACTTCGACCAGCCGGTGCGCACGTTCCAGGCGGTGCCTGCGGAACTGAACATCATCATGGGGCTGAGCGGCTTCCTGATCGTCACCTACTACTTCACCGTGGGTGCGCCTCTTGCCAACCTGGCGCACAACGCGGCGGGAAGCCTGTTCTAGGTGACGGGCTTCGCCCTCGGGCCCAAGGCGCGTGCAGCCGGATACCGGCTGCAGGCACAGGACAGCATCGGGTCCACCAACGCCGAGGCGCTTGCGGCTGCTAGCGCAGGAGATGCCGGAGGTCTGTGGATCGTTGCTCGGCAACAAACCGCGGGACGGGGACGACGGGGGCGCCCCTGGTCGAGTCCCCACGGCAATCTCGCGGCTTCGCTGCTTCTGTTGCCCGACGTGGATCCCGCTGTTGCGGCGACGCTCGGGTTCGTTGCCGGGGTGGCGCTGAGCCGGGCTTTGGCGACGGTCTTGCCCGCGGGTCTCGTTCGCATCGGCATCGACGGTGCCGATGCAGCCGACGGTTCCGGGCGGGTAGCCCTGAAGTGGCCAAACGATGTGCTTGCCGACGGGGCCAAGCTTGCCGGCATCCTGCTGGAAGCCGGCAAGGCGCCGAGTGGGCGCCAGGCGATCGTGGTCGGTATTGGCATCAACGTAGTCGCTGCCCCCGAGTGGCTGCCGTATCCGGCGACCAGCATTGCCGGCCTTGGTGTCACCCGCACGGCCGAACAGGTCTTTGAAGTGCTGAGCGACACCTGGGTGGATGCCTTTGCGCTGTGGAACGACGGCAGGAATGTTGCCGCTGTGCTCGAGCAGTGGCGCGGAGCGGCTGCCGGGATCGGTTCGCCGGTGGCAGTAACCCAGGACGGCCAGACCGTCCGTGGAGTTTTCGAGACGATCGATGAGGCGGGGCGATTGATCCTCCGCGCCAACGACAACCGCCGCATCGTGATCACCGCGGGCGACGTGCATTTTGGGGCAACGGCCAGCGCCCGAAGCTGACCACAACACGTATGTCGCGACCGGCGACCGATGATCGCCCGGCGTGACGTCATGAAAGAAAGTAGACCCATGGCAAGGAACCAAAGGGATGAACTCGTTTTTGTGCCGCTCGGCGGCGTTGGCGAGATCGGCATGAACATGGGCGCCTATGGCTTCGGCCCGGAGCGCTCGCGCAAGTGGATCGTGGTGGATTGTGGTGTCACCTTCGGCGGGCCGAGCCTGCCGGGGATCGAACTGATCATGCCGAATCCTGAGTTCCTCGAGGAGAACGCCGACGACGTCCTGGCCCTGATCCTGACCCACAGTCACGAGGATCATTACGGCGCGGTGCTGGATCTGTGGCCCGGGTTCGAGCTGCCGGTCTATGCCACACCCTTCACCGCGGCCATGCTGGCGGCCAAGCGGGCAGGGGACGGTATCGTCGACAATGTCGACGTCACCATCATGCAGCCCGGCAAGGCTTTCGAGGTTGGACCGTTCACGGTCGAGCCCATCAACGTCGCGCACTCCATTCCGGAATCGAACGCCCTGCTGATCACCACGCCGGTTGGGCGGGTGCTCCATACCGGCGACTGGAAGCTCGATCCGACCCCCGTCGCGAATGCTCCGACAGACGTTGCCCGGCTGCAGCGTATCGGCGAAGACACCAGCGTGCCGCTGGCGCTGATCTGCGACTCCACCAACGCCGTAAAGGACGGCGAGAGCCCGAGCGAGGCGGACGTTGCCGTTACGCTGGAGAAGCTGATCGCAGAGGCTCCGAACCGCGTCGCCGTGACCACCTTTGCCTCCAATGTGGGCCGGGTCATTTCCATTGTCCGGGCTGCCGAGAAGGCCGGGCGGCAGGTGGTGATGTCGGGCCGCTCCCTTCATCGCATCATGGGCATCGCCAAGGAACTGGGGATGCTCGAGGGGCTGCCGCCGCTGCTCGACCAGGACGCCTACAAGAGCATCCCACGGAACAAGTGCGTGCTGATCTGTACCGGTTCGCAGGGCGAGGCGCGGGCGGCGATCGCGCGGATTGCCCGCGGAGAACACCCGGTGATCGACCTGAACGCCGGCGATCGCATGATCTTCTCGTCCTGGGCTATCCCCGGCAATGAGCGCGAGGTCATCGATATCCAGAACCGCCTGATCGATAAGGGCATCGAGTTGATCACGCGGGATGATGGGCTGGTGCACGTCACCGGTCACCCCCGCCGCGGCGAACTGCGCAAGCTCTATGACTGGGTGAAGCCGCAGGTGCTGGTGCCGGTCCATGGCGAGGCCACGCACCTGCAGGCGCACGCGGCGCTTGGGCGTGAGGCCGGTATTCCCAATGTGTGCGAGGCTCGCAACGGCGACATGGTGCGCCTGTTCCCCGAGCCGATGACCTTCCCGGCTGAGGTGCGGGTGGGCGAGCTTTATCTCGACGGGCTGGTGCTCTGCACCCCGGAAGAGTCTGGCGTGAAGGATCGTCGGCGGCTGTCGTTCGGCGGCCACGTCGTGGTCAGCCTCTGCGTCAACAGCAATGGCCAGGTCGTCTCCAAGCCGCAATATTCCATCGAGGGATTGCCGGAGACCGAGGACGAGTCCGTGTCGGAGCTCGTGAGCGATGCCGTGAACGGCGTGCTGAAGTCGATGCCTCCCAAGCGGCGGGCCGACCCGGAGGCGCTGAACTCTGCCATCTTCAAGGCCGTGCGCAACGAGGTGAATGCGTATTGGGGCCGCAAGCCCAACGTGTCCGTCTTCGTCCATCGCACCTGAGTGATCGGGTGCGTCGGTTCGCGCGCTTTGCGCCAATGACGGGGGCGGCTATGCTGCCGCCCTCACTCGAGGTCGGTTGATGCTGCAGTTTGGCTCTTACGTCGCCATTTTCTTTGTCGTGTGGTGGCTGTGTTTCGTGGCCGTGCTCCCCATCGGAGCGCGGAGCCAGATCGAAGTAGGCAACATCGTTGCCGGCACCGAACCTGCAGCACCGGTCTTGCCGCGGATGTGGATGCGCATAGGAATCGCGACGGCGCTCGCCGTCGTCTGCACGGCTTTGCTCGCCTGGGGGCTGAGCAACGAGACCCTGATCCGGTACTGGAACCACTAGGGTAGGGTCAGCGCCGCTTTGCCGCCGCGCCATTGGCGTGGGCCAATTCAAGTGCGGCCGCCAGGTCCGCTTCGCTGGCAGCTTTCAGGTTGATGGTGGTCCAGCCCTGTTTGCCCCAGGCGTTGGGGACGGGGCTGAAGACCTCCGGCGCCAGTTGGCACTTGAACTCCTGCTCGTCCGGCGTGAACACCAAGTTGGCGGTGAGCCCGTCCGCCGCAAGGGTGGCGTAGATGCGCCGGACCTTGAAGGCAGCACGGTCGAAATGCGGTGCCTCGATGGTGCCTGGCAGGGAAAGAGCTATGCGTCTGAGGTCTGCCGCTGTCGCCACGAGCTTGCTCCTCCAACCCGTCACCAGTTGGCTGATTGCCCCATAAAAAAAGCGGGGCCATGGCGGCCCCGCTAGCGAAGTTGTTCGACAATACGTTGGTCTTAGGCGCGCTACAAAGCGGCTGCCAACGCTCCTCCCTTGACGTTGTCGACGTCCGGCGGTTGTGGACCGCCTTTGCTTTATTGGCAGGGACCGTAGCAACTTGGACCAGGGCTGTCACGCAGATTCTGCATGTCTTCCATGCTTGCAACGGATGGACGAACAAGGTTTGAGTGGGCATCAACACAAGCCTTGAGTCCAGCCGCCCAACGGGGGTTTCCATGCGTCTGTCCCGCTATTTCCTGCCCGTGCTGCGGGACGTCCCCAAGGAAGCCGAAATCGTCTCGCACCGGCTGATGCTGCGTGCCGGCATGATCCGGCAGCAGGCCTCGGGCCTCTATTCCTGGCTGCCGCTCGGCTACAAGGTGCTGATGAAGGTGCAGCGGATCATCGAGGAGGAGCAGAACCGCTCCGGCGCAGTCGAATTGCTGATGCCGACCATCCAGTCGGCCGACCTCTGGCGGGAATCGGGACGCTACGACGCCTATGGCAAGGAGATGCTGCGCATCGAGGACCGCCACGAGCGCGAGTTTCTCTACGGTCCGACCAACGAGGAGATGATCACCGACATCTTCCGGACCTATGTGAAGTCCTACAAGGACCTCCCGCTCAACCTCTACCACATCCAGTGGAAGTTCCGCGACGAGGTGCGTCCCCGCTTCGGAACCATGCGCTCGCGCGAGTTCCTGATGAAGGACGCCTACTCCTTCGATCTGGACAAGGAGCGGGCGGTGGAAGCCTACGAACGCATGTTCGTGGCCTATCTGCGCACCTATGCCCGCATGGGCCTGACGGCAATTCCAATGCGTGCCGATACCGGGCCGATCGGCGGCGACCTGAGCCACGAGTTCATCATCCTGGCGGATACCGGCGAGAGCGAGGTGTTCTGCCACCGTGACCTGCTGGACAAGCCCATCCCCGCCAAGGACCTCGACTTCCGCGGCAACCTCAAGCCAATCATCGAGGACTGGACGTCCCTCTATGCCGCGACAGAGGAAATGGTGGACCACGCCGCCTATGAGGCAGCTGTGCCCGAGGACAAGCGGGTTTCTGCCCGCGGCATCGAGGTCGGCCACATTTTCTACTTCGGCACCAAGTATTCCGAGCCGATGAAGGCCAGCGTGACGGGGCCGGACGGCAAGGAAGTAACCGTGCATATGGGCTCCTACGGCATCGGGCTGACGCGCGTGGTTCCGGCCATCATCGAGGCCAGCCATGACGACGCCGGCATCATCTGGCCGGTATCGGTCGCGCCGTTCGAGGTAGAGCTGATCAACCTCAAGGCCGGGGATACCGATACCGACGCGGCGTGCGACAAGCTTTACGCCGAGCTGGAGGCCGCGGGTCTCGACGTGCTCTTCGATGACCGCGACCAGCCGGCGGGCGCCAAGTTTGCCACTGCCGACCTGATCGGCGTGCCCTACCAGTTGATCCTGGGGCCGCGCGGCCTCAAGTCGGGCGAAGCCGAGATCAAGCACCGCAAGAGCGGTGAGCGCGAAACCCTGCCGCTGACTCAGGCCGTCGAGCGGCTCAAGGGGCTCATCGAACCGCAGAGGAATGCCTACATTTGACCGACACGTCGCCGCCGGCACTCAACAAGGGCACGCGCCCCTTCTCGCGGTTCGAGTGGATGGTGGCCGGGCGGTACCTGCGCGCCCGCCGCAAGGAAGCGTTCATCTCGGTGATCGCGTCGCTGACCATGGTGGGCGTGGCGATCGGCGTGGCCACGCTGATCGTCGTGATGTCGGTGATGAACGGCTTTCGCGCGGAGCTCCTGACCAAAATTCTCGGCCTCAACGGCCATTTCACCGCCATCCCGATCGAGAGCAAGTTCTCCGACTATGAGGAGACGGTACGCGTGCTCGAGGAAGTCGATGGCGTCAGCTTCGCCGTCTATTTCGTCGAGGGCCAGGCGCTTGCCTCGGGGCAGGGGAATTCCACCGGTGTTACCGTTCGCGGCATGGATGAGGAAAACATCCAGAAGCTGAACCTGCTGTACCAGGCGGCGGATCAGGGAGGCTGGGACGGCTGGGACGAAAGCCGGGGTGTGGGCATCGGCTGGCGGCTGGCGCAGACGCTCGGGGTGACGCTGGGAGACCAGGTCACCATCATAAATCCGAACGGCTCCATGACGCCGTTCGGGACGGCGCCCCAGATCAAATCCTACCCAGTGAACGTGATCTTCGACCTCGGCATGGTCGAGTTCGACAGCTTCTTCATGTACATGCCGCTCGAGGCGGCGCAGGACTACTTCAAGCTGGTGGACGAGGTGCTCAAGCCCGGTGTGCCGCCGCTCGACCCACTGGCAACGGATGAGGAGATCGACGCCGCCTATGAGCGGATCGGCCTCGCTTCTGCGGCCGAAGTGTTCATCGACAACCCCGATGCCGTGACGCTGATGCGCCAGCGCATCAATCAAATTCCGGATTTGCGGCCGATGGTGCTGACCGACTGGCGGCAGCGCAACGAGACGTTCTTCTCCGCGCTGCAAGTGGAGCGGGTGGTGATGTTCACCATCCTGTCCATGATCATCCTGGTGGCGGCGTTCAACATCATCTCGAGCCTTATCATGCTGGTGAAGGACAAGAGCGCCGACATCGCGGTGCTCCGCACCATGGGGGCGACGCGCGGCGCGATCATGCGCATCTTCTCGATCACTGGGACGGCGGTGGGAGTGATCGGCACACTGACCGGGCTGGTGCTGGGGCTGATCGTTGCCGCCAATGCCGAAACGCTGCGGGCGTTCGTGTCCAATACGCTCGGGGTGGCTGTTTTCCCGCCGGAGGTGTTCTTCCTGTCCTCGCTGCCGTCCAAGACCGATCCGGTGGAAGTGGCTGTGGTGGTCAGCGTGGCGTTGGGCCTGAGTTTCCTCGCGACACTGTATCCGGCCTGGCGCGCGGCGCAGTACGACCCGGTGGAGGCTCTGCGCTATGAGTAAGCCGCTGCTGGTCCTTACGGACGTTCATCGCCACTACGGCACCGGCGACACCACCGTGCGGGTGCTGGAGAAGGCCAATCTCAGCGTCAATGGCGGTGAACTGGTGGCGCTGGTGGCACCGTCCGGGGCCGGCAAGTCGACGCTGCTGCACCTGTCCGGCCTGCTGGAGAGCCCGCAATCGGGCGAGGTCGAGATCATGGGGATCAAGACCAGCAAGCTCGGCGACCGCGGCAGAACGCAGCTACGGCGCTCGACGGTGGGGTATGTCTATCAGTTCCACCACCTGCTGCCGGAGTTCACCGCGCTCGAGAACGTCTCGATGCCGCAGCTGATCGCCGGGCAGTCGCCGGCGGCAGCGCGGGAGCGCTCGATGGAGCTGCTGGACCTGCTCGGCATTGCGCCGCGGGCGCACCACCGGCCGGCCGAGCTTTCCGGCGGCGAGCAGCAGCGCGTGGCGATCGCCCGGGCGGCGGCGAACCATCCCAAAGTCATCCTCGCCGACGAACCGACCGGTAACCTCGATCCGGAAACCAGCGACGTGGTGTTTGCGGCGCTGCAGTCATTGATTCAGGCCGAGGGCGCGGCAGCGCTGATCGCGACTCACAATCACGAGCTGGCGCGGCGCGCCAATCGCATCGTCACACTGCGGGGCGGGCTGGTGATGGATCACCAGCTGTAGCGGGCAACCATATTCCGGCCACTCAGGTTCTTCGTTCGCGAGGAGACCTGAGATGACACTTCTGATGATCGCCGGCACCATGGTGGTGCTCGGCGTGCTCACCGCAACTTTTCACCGCGCGTAGGCTCTAGAGCGCCGCGGCGATCGACTTGGCGAGGCCGGCGAGTTCCGCATCGTCGGCCCGGCTACTGCCGTGTGCGCCGAGGGTGATCCCCTCGTAGACGGGGATCAGGTGAAAATGCAGGTGGAACACCGTCTGTCCGGCAGGCGCCTCGTTGAACTGCGCCAAGCGAAGGCCATCGGATCCGGTCACCTGCTTCAGCGCCACAGCCACGCGCTGCACCAGGGGCATAACAGCCGAGAGCGCCGCCGGGTCGGCGTCCAGCAGGTTTCGGGACGGGGCCTTGGGGATGACCAAAGTGTGCCCGCGTGACTGCGGGAAGATGTCCATCATCACCAGCGCCACGTCATCCTCGTAGACCTTGTGGCACGGCAGTTCGCCGCCGAGGATATTGGCGAAGATATTGGCGGGATCATAGCTCATGAAGTCACACTCGCTGGCTTGAGGTCGTCAGGCTGACCCTTCTGGAAATAGCGGAAGCGGAAATAGTTCAGGATCGCAAGTCCTGTCAGCGTCACCGGCACATAGCGGAAGCCGCGGCGGATCAGCGCCATGGAGATCCGGACCGCCGTGTCGGCACTCATGGCGCCCTTGCCCATGGCCGAAGTGAAGGACGACGGCACGATGTGGCGGTAGATCAGGTCATTGGAGCGGTAGAACTCCCGTGCCCTGAGGGCATAAGCTCGCTTGGAGGCTGAATAGTCCCTGAGCTCCTCCAGCCCCATGTCACCATGGAACTCGACTTCGGAGCCCACCGCCCAGACCTCGGGAGCCGTCAGCCGGCTCCTGCCCATGTCGGTGAACAGGTCCACCAGGTCCCGAAAGGTGGTGTAGTTGGCGTTCCAGCAATCGCCGGTCTTGGCGCCGTGGGCGAGAACCAGGACATCGGCGGTTTCGAGCTTCTGCCGGATGCCATCATAGTTGCCGGGGGCAAAGTCGACGCCGGATTTGGCGGTCTCGACGATCGCACCGGCCTCCTGCAGCCGTTCGACCATGGCGCTGCCGAATGCGCCACCGGCGCCCGTCACCACGAACCTTTGACCGTCGATCTGGCACGCGGTGCCGAAGAGCAGGTCGAACGCATTGGAGAAGGAGGAGAAGAAGTTGTGCGGATAGACGTGGTGCATGGCGTGGTAGTTGTTGTCGACCCAAAGCCGGCCCTGCTGCCCGCCGACGCGGTCCATCGCCATGTGGTTGAAATCGATACCTTCCTCACGCAGCGTCATCACCAGCATCACGGTGCGGATGACCGCGACAAGGGCAACCGGCTCCCACGGAAAGACCAACAGAAACACCAGCGTACCCAGCATCGACGTCAGGTATTCCGGTAGTACGTGGAACCAGATGTTGGCCCTCACGTATGCGGGGTTCACCTGCATATCCATGCTGAGGAACTTGTGGTGAACCCAGTGCCAGGACGAGAACCGGCGGAGCAGCGGGTTCGTGGATTTTTCCCAGCGGTGAAGGGCCCAGTGCAGCGCGTCGAAAAGTGCGGTCGAAACCACGAACACCACAACCGCCTGGACGACGAAAACGAAGATTCCCCAGATCATGATTTTTCATAACCCGCGATGTCGGCGCGGGAAAGCGGCGATAGCCTACTGCTTCCGTTCGCCGCGGCGGAACGGTGTATAAGTCTCCAGGACCTCCTGGGACTCGAGCACCGCTTCGCGCTCGCGCTGGAGGTGATCGGCGACGGCGCGCCGCAAGCCCGGATGGGCAATCCAGTGCGCCGAGTGGGTCGAGACGGGGACGTAGCCGCGGGCCAGCTTGTGCTCGCCCTGGGCGCCTGCTTCCACCACGGCCAGCTTGTGGGCGATGGCGAAGTCGATGGCCTGGTAGTAGCAGACCTCGAAGTGAAGGAACGGCACGTTCCGCGTGGCGCCCCAGTTGCGGCCATAGAGGCGATCATGCCCGATGAAGTTGATGGCGCCGGCAATAGGCTCCTTGCCGTCATAGGCGAGGATCAGCAGGGTCCGGTCGGCCATGGTCTCGCCGATGCGGGAGAAAAACTCGCGGTTGAGATAGGGTCGGCCCCATTTGCGGGAGCCGGTATCCTCGTAGAACTCGAAGAAGGCGTCCCAATGCTCCTCGCGGATGTCGCTGCCGGTCAACCAGCGGATGGTCAGCCCGTCTGCCAGCGCGTCGCGCCGCTCGCGCCGGATGGTCTTGCGCTTGCGCGACGAGAGGCTGTCAAGGAATCCGTCGAAGGTCGAGAAATCCTCGTTCAGCCAGTGGAACTGGGTGTCCAGCCGGTGGAGCCAGCCGGCGGATGCCATGGCGTCGACCTCGGTGGGCGGCAAGAAGGTGGCGTGGATGGATGAGGCCTCGCGCTGAACTGCGAGCTGCTGGGCGGCCGAGAGGAGAGCAGGGGCGGCCTCCGCCTGTCCGAGGAGCTTCGGTGCCGTGGCGGGCGTGAAGGGCACAGAGCACTGGAGCTTGGGGTAGTAGCTGCCGCCGGCCCGCTCGAAAGCATCGGCCCAGCCGTAGTCAAAGACGTACTCGCCCATGGAATGGGACTTCAGGAACAACGGCATCAGCCCGACCGGTGCACCGTTCTCGTCCGAGACGAGGATGTGCTGCGGCTGCCAGCCGGTACGCGCTATGGCGCAGCCCGACTGCTCAAGGGCTAGGAAAAAGGCGTGCTCCAGGAACGGGTTTTCCGGCCGGCCATCGGTCGAGGGGACAAGGCTATTCCAGGTGGCGGCCGGGATGTCGGCCGTCGCTGGATAGACGGTTGCGGTGAAGCCGCTGGTCAAGATCGGGATCGGAGCCTTTGGGGGATAGTCAGGACGATATGGGGTCGGAAGCCGCCCCCTTCAACACTGGACCCAAAGGCACTCCGTGTCACCGGGGCCGTTGCTGCAGCGCGGTCACATCACTTCGATGACAGCGTCGATCTCCACGGCGGCACCGAGCGGCAGCGCCACTACGCCGAACGCGGCGCGGGCATGCTTGCCCTTGTCGCCGAGCACGCCAACGAGCAGGTTCGATGCACCGTTGGCCACGAGGTGCTGTTCGGTGAAGTCCGGGTGCGAGGCGACCAGCACGGTGAGCTTGAGGACCTGCTTGATCTCGCTGAGGGGAACGCCTGCAGAATGAACCACTTGCGAGAGGATGTTGATCGCTGCGAGTTCGGCGGCGTTGCCACCCTGCTGTACGTTCATGGTGTCGCCCAGCCGGCCCCCGACAACGCCCTGGTCACCGCTGGAAATCTGGCCGGACACGTAGAGCAGGTTGCCCGACCGGGTCACGGGAACGTAGCTCGCCACCGGTGCCTTGGGCAGCGGCAGTTCGTAGCCATACTCACGCAGCTTTTCGATCGGGTCAGTCATCGTATCTTGCCTTCTGTGTTGTCTTCGTCTGCCGGTTGTTCCGGCTTGGGAGCGTAAAGCTTGCCGCGCACCACGGCTGTGCGTCCGAAGCGTGAGCGTACCCGGTCCATTGCGCGTTCCGCCGCGGCGCGGCGGGCAACCGCCGGCTCGAGCAGATCCACCGGGTCCTGGCCGTCGGACTCGTCGAGCCCCGACAGTCCGATGCCAATGAGCCGATAGGCGGTGCCGTCCGTCTCCCGCTCCAGCAGGCTGCGGCCGGTTTCGTAGAGCACACCAGCCAGTTGGGTCGGCATCATCAGGTGGCGGGCGCGGGTGCGCAAGCGAAAACCCGCCGACTTCAGCTTCAGCGTGACTGTGTCGCCCACCAGACCCTTGGCCTTGACGCGCTCCGACAGGCGTTCGGCAAGTTGAAGCAGTTCCCGAGACAGGGTGTCCAGGTCGCTGATGTCATTGTTGAAGGTGGTTTCGGAGGAGATGGTTTTCATCTCGCCGTCGACGGAGACCGGCCGGGCATCCTCGCCGCGGGCAAGGCGGGATAGGCGCGCTCCCGATTCTCCATAGCGGCGGATGAGGTTGACGGGATCTTCGCCCTGCAATTGCCCGATGGTGACGAAGCCATCCCGCCGCAGGGTTTCGGCGAAGACCTTGCCCACGCCATAGATGAGGCTGATGGGCTTTGAGGCAAGAAACTCCAGCGTTTCCGCCGCCCCGATCACGGCAAAGCCACGTGGCTTGCCGAGATCGGAGGCGATCTTGGCGAGGAACTTGTTGTGGCTGAGCCCGACGGAAGCGGTGACGCCGAGCTCGGTCTCGACCCGGCGCGCGAAGCGCGACAGGACCAGCGCGGGCGGAGCGCGGTGCAGCGTCTCGGTTCCGCGCAGGTCGAGGAAGGCCTCGTCGATGGAGAGCGGCTCAACCAGCGGGGTCAGTTCGTCCATCAGGCGCCTGATCTGGCGGCTCACCTCGACATACTTGGCCATGTTGGGCTTGATGATCACCGCGTCGGGGCAGAGCTCGCGCGCCTTGAACATCGGCATGGCCGAGCGCACCCCAGACTGGCGGGCGATGTAGCAGCAGGTGGAGACAACGCCGCGCACACCCCCGCCGATGATCAGCGGCTTGTCCTGGAGGCTGGGATCGTCCCGCTTCTCCACCGAGGCGTAGAAGGCGTCGCAGTCCACATGGGCGATGCCAAGATCAAAGAGCTCAGCGTGCCCGAACACCCTTGGCGAGCCGCAGTTTGCGCAGCGCCGCGGCGGGATGGCTGCGTTCCCGCTGGCGAGGCAATCACGGCAGAGCCAGCCGGTCACGACCACTCCGAACGGTTCTGATGGTGCCAGACCTGCATGACCTGTTCGGGGGTGATGCCGGCATTGGCACACAGGGCGAGCAGAATCGGTTCGTTTGCGGCAAAGTAGTCGATGAGCCCGTGCTGGAGGTCGGGTGTGCCGACGGCATCGCGCAGAGCGTCGGGGCCGAGGCCGGCGACCTGCATGAAGGCCATGAGCTCTTCGGGGTGTTCCGCCAGGAAGCTCAGGCAGGCATCGGCGAGGTCGGAAACTCGCGGATTTGCGGAGTCGGAACGGGGCACTGCCGGGCTCATTTGAAGTTTTGTAAGAGATTGCATGCTAGCTGAAGCGTGGCGCAAAGCGAAGCGTCACCAGCGCCTTGCGGGCGCAAGGAAGGTTCGATGCCCAAGACCGTCATGATCGTTGAGGACAATGAGCTCAACATGAAGCTCTTCAACGATCTGCTTGAATCGCGGGGATACGCCGTCATCCAGACCCGCAACGGGATGGAAGCGCTCGACCTTGCGCGTGCCCATCATCCGGACCTGATCCTGATGGATATCCAGTTGCCCGAAGTGTCCGGACTGGTCGTCACCAAGTGGCTCAAGGACGACGAGGAATTGGCGCATATCCCGGTTATCGCCGTGACGGCCTTCGCCATGAAGGGCGATGAGGAGCGCATCCTGCAAGGCGGGTGCGAGGGCTACATCAGCAAACCCATCTCCGTGCCTCACTTTCTGGAAACCATTGCCCGCTATATTGGCCCGGCTTGACCGCGCGGCGGCGGCCGGCTCGTTCCGCCCGCTGATCTGCCGCGACGATCGTTTGCCGGGGCCAGCCAGTGACAGCGCGCGTTCTCATCGTCGACGACATCCCCACCAATGTCCGTCTGCTCGAGGCCCGACTCGCGGCGGAATATTATGATGTCGTGACCGCCAGCTCCGGCGCAGAAGCCCTGGACATCTGCGCCACCCAGCACATCGATATCGTCCTGCTCGACGTGATGATGCCGGTGATGGACGGTTTCGAGGTTTGCCGCCGACTCAAGGGTGATCCGCGCACCCACCACATCCCGGTGCTGATGATCACCGCGCTCGACCAGCCTTCGGACCGGGTGCGGGGGCTCGAGGTCGGGGCCGACGACTTCCTTTCCAAGCCTGTCGACGACATGCAGCTGATGGCGCGGGTGAAGAGCCTGGTCAGGCTGAAGTCGCTGACCGACGAATTGCGGTCACGCGCCCTCACGGGGCAGCAGATTGCCGTCGAAGACGCCATCCGGGCGATGGACAGCATTTCGGCGGAAGCAGGCTCGATCCTCCTCATCGACAGCGACGCTCGCCACGCCGCGCGCATCAAGCAGTATCTCACGGCGGAACACCGCGTGGATATCTTGACCCAACCCGCTGATGCCGTTTTCCAAGTTGCCGGTGCACAGTACGAGCTGGCGCTGGTGGCGATGGACCTCGTCGACTTCGATCCGCTGCGGGTCTGCTCGCAAATCCGGACCCTGGAGCATACGCGGGGATTGCCGATCATCCTGATCGCCGACGAGGCCGACAAGCCGCGCGTGGTGCGCGCGCTGGACCTCGGCATCAATGATTTCATCATGCGCCCGATCGAGCGCAACGAACTGGCGGCGCGGGTGCGCACCCAGATCCGCCGGCAACGCTATGCGCTCGAGCTGCGCGAAAGCGTCAACAATACCATGGCCTTGGCCGTGACCGATGAACTGACGGGGCTCTACAACCGGCGCTATTTCGACCGGCACATGCATGTGATGCTGGGCAAGGCGCACTCGCAGGACCGGAGGTTGGCGCTGATGATGCTCGACATGGACCACTTCAAGGCGGTCAACGACGGCTATGGGCACGACGCCGGCGACGTGGTGCTCAAGGAGTTCTCGGCGCGGCTGAAGCGCAATGTCCGCGGGGTGGACCTGGCCTGCCGGTTCGGCGGCGAGGAGTTCGTGGTGCTGATGCCCGATACCGACCAGAATCAGGCGGAAGCGGTGGCGGAGCGGGTGCGGCAGGCGGTGGCGGAGCGGCCGTTCGAGGTGCCGGGTGGCCGGTCCTTGCGGATCACGGTGTCGGCGGGGGTGGCGCTGCGGGAGAGCGAGGCGGATACGGCTGAAACGCTGATCAAACGGGCGGATGTGGCGCTCTACCGGGCCAAGCGCGAGGGGCGGAACCGGGTGGTGTTCGACGCCGCCTGAGATCGACGCAAGTTTAGCGGTTAGGGTTAGCTGTTATAGCTAACAGCGGGTTAGCGGCCGTTAACCCTTTCATTTCCTTGAGTTTTAGCGGGCCCGGAGTAGGGTGATCCCAACACGACGAGCCGGGCACAACCGGTGACCGTCGCGGGTTCCCTACGGCTCATCTCAGGTCCGCCGCAACTCCTGAGTCCCGTAGGGCGGTTGGTCCGGATGCGGTGAGAGTGGCCTCTTCGACAAGCCGCTCCGGACCAGCCACTCCACTTTTTCCGTAGCAGATTCGGCAGTTTCCGGTTGGGAAACGTTCCCGCCTGAACGGGTCCTGCGGCGAATCCTGAACGAAGATGAACAAATCCTGACCCGCAAATGAGCATGAAAAAACCCCGCATCACCGATGCGGGGTTTTTCGTGACGTGCGGGTGAGCCGGACCTTACTTGATCTTGGCTTCCTTGAACTCGACGTGCTTGCGGGCGACCGGGTCGTACTTCTTGAACGCCAGCTTCTCGGTCTGAGTGCGGGCGTTCTTCTTGGTCACGTAGTAGAAGCCGGTGTCGGCCGTGGACACGAGCTTGATCTTGATGGTGTTGGCTTTGGCCATTCGGGTGTCCTCGACAAACAAAAGTGCGCCGCCCACGAGGCAGCGCCGGAATTTGGGCGCAACCTACGGATTTCGCGGCTGGAGTCAATGCAAAAGCGATGTCACCCGGCGCGGATCAGCGGGATCGCGAGGTCCTTGCGGAAGATGTAGAGCAAAGCGCGGGCGGCTTCGCCGCGGGGGCCGGTGAGGCCGGGGTTGTCGCGGAGGAGCGCCTTGGCCTCTTCATGGGCAAAATCGAGCAGGTGCCGGTGCACGTCGGGGACGGCGATGCGGTAGCCGGGCATGCCGGATTGCCTGGTGCCGAGCAGGTCGCCCTGTCCGCGCAGCTCGAGGTCGCGCTCGGCGATCTCGAAGCCGTCCTCGGTGGACTTCATGGTCTCGAGCCGGGCCTGGGCGGTTTCGCTCAGCGGCTCCTTGTAGAGCAGCAGGCAGGCGGAGCGGATTGAGCCGCGCCCGACGCGGCCGCGGAGCTGGTGGAGCTGGGCGAGGCCGAAGCGCTCGGCATGCTCGATGATGATGATGGAGGCGTTGGGGACGTCGACGCCGACCTCGATTACGGTGGTGGCGACAAGGAGCTTGATCTCGTTGGCGGCGAAGCGGGCCATCACGTCCTGCTTGGCGGCGGCGGACATGCGGCCGTGGACCAGGGCGACCTGGTCGCCGAACACCTGGCGCAGCTCGGCGGCGCGATCCTCGGCGGAGACGACATCGAGCGTCTCGCTTTCTTCCACCAGCGGGCAGACCCAGTAGGCCTGGGCGCCTTCGGCGATGCGGGCGCGGAGGCGGGCGACGACGCGGTCGTATTCGCCCACCGAGAGGACCGCGGTGTCGATCGGCTGGCGGCCGCGCGGTTTTTCGCGCAGCACGCTGACGGCCATGTCGCCGAAATGGGTGAGGACGAGGGTGCGCGGAATCGGCGTCGCCGTCATCACCAGGAGGTCGGTGTGCTGGCCCTTGTCGGAGAGGGCGAGGCGTTGGTGGACGCCGAAGCGGTGCTGCTCGTCGACGACGACGAGACCGAGATTGCGGAAGGCGATGTCGGACTGGAACAGGGCGTGGGTGCCGACGGCGATGTGGGCTTCGCCCGAGGCGAGGGCGGCGAGGCGGGCGCGGCGCTCGGCGGCGGGGAGCTTGCCGGTGAGGAGCTCGATGCGGAGGCCTGCCGCGTCGCAAAGGGGTTTCAGCGAATTGTAGTGCTGGGTGGCGAGGATTTCGGTGGGCGCCAGCAGCGCCGACTGGGCGCCGTCCTCGACCATGGCGGCCATGGTCATCAGCGCCACGGCGGTCTTGCCGGAGCCGACATCGCCCTGCAGCAGCCGCGACATGCGGTCGGGTGCGGCGAGATCGGCGGTGATCTCGCGGACCGCCTGCTCCTGGCCGGCGGTGAGGCTGTAGGGCAGGGCGGCGCGTACCCTCTCGGTTACGGTTCCGGTGAAGTGGCGGGCGATGCCGCGGGCCGAGACCATGGTGGAGCGGATGAGCTGCAGGGCCACCTGGCCGGCGAGGTATTCATCATAGGCGAGGCGCATGCGGGCCGGGGCCCAGAGCTCGGCCTGTTCGGGGCTTTCGGGCGCGTGGACCTGGCGCAGGGCCTCGGCGAAGGGGGGCCACTGGCGCTCGCGCACGGTGGCCGGGTCGAGCCATTCGGGGAGGGATGGGACGGTGTCGAGCACCTGGCGGACGAGTTTTCCGAGCGCCTTGTGCGACAGCCCCTGGGTGAGCGGATAGACCGGCTCGACCAGCGGCAGGGTGCTGAACTGTTCGGCGGGCACCACGTAGTCGGGGTGGGTGATCTGCTTTTCGCCGTTGAAGAAGCCGATCTGGCCGGAGACGTAGCGCTCCTCGCCGACGGGGAGCAGCTTTTCCACCCAGCCGCCCTGCGAGGCGAAATAGACGAGGCTGACCTCACCCGTCTCGTCATGGGCGAAGACCCGATGCGGCACCTGCGGCTTGCCGCGCGGCGGCGGCTGGTGGCGGTCGATGTGGAGGCGGAGGGTGACGGTCTGGTTCAGATACGCCTCGGCGATGCCGACCTGCCGGCGCCGGTCGACGACGCCGGTCGGCATGTGCATCAGGAGGTCGAGCGCAATCGCCTCCTGCCCCTCCGGCGCGCCGAAATAGCGGCGCAAGAGCGCCGCCAGCTTGTCGCCCACGCCCTTGATCGAGGGCAGGGAACGAAACAGCGGCGAAAGGGCGTCGGGACGGGACACGATTCTGGCGGAGCCTCCTGGGGCGGAGGGTAGTGTAGTGGGGGCGGGGGAGGGAAGGGGCTGGGGGGTTGACGCCACTTGCAACAGCGGGGGTATCGAGTGAACCTGCGTTCGTTGTTCACAAACCGGGTTCGGTCATGACCCCTCCTCACCTAAGATATGCCATCAACCTACTACCTGATGGTTCGGTTGTGACTCAGCATGGTGAGTACCTCGGAGAGTGGTACGTCGATGACACGGATGCCATCTTCCAATTCAAACCGGAAGGTGCCTCCCTGCCGCTCCTCAGTGACCCATTTCGGTGGTCTCTGTGTGACCGGATAGAACTCTGGCGTCTGCAGTCTCTAGAGTGAGGTTGGAGGAGCTCTCATGGCTCTTAGGATGCACCCGTCCCTGACCGTTCATGTAGGGGAGTTCCTCAAGACCGAGATCGTTGAGCCGACCGGCATGAGCATCAAGGCGCTGGCGGAGCATTTCGGCGTGTCGCGACAGGCCTTGAGTGCGCTGCTGAATGGCGGCGCCAGCCTTTCGCCCGACATGGCTATGCGGTTCGAGAAGGCGTTCGGGATCAAGGCGGACACGCTGCTGCGGATGCAGACGGCGTATGAGCCGGCCCAGGCGCGGCGGCATGAGGGGGAGATTGCCGTGAAGCCACTGACGCAACCTGATTTATCTGGGCTGTGATGACCATCGCGCCGATCTTCTCTTCTTCATGCGATCTCGCGAACCGCCTCCCAGTGATGATCGCCGAATTCCTTGACGTTGAGCAGCGCCTCAAGCGGCGATTTCGTGAGGACACTATTACTGATATCGTGGTCGCCTCGCTTCTCTCACTTCCGGGAAACGACGTTGTTGTCCTTACGCCCCCGGAAACGAAAACTGGTGGAGACTTCGATCTGGTTATAGTCGAGCCTGCGTCGCGTGAGGCGGTGCAATTCCGAATACAAGCGAAGCGCATTACACCGAACAAGCATGACTGGAGGATTGGTTCGTACGCTGAACTCGCGCATCCCCACAACACCGGAGCCCAGTCGGCAGCATTGCTACGCGGGCTGGGGAACGAGACTATAACGACCATACCCCTATATGCCTTCTATAATCCGGCACATGTTTGTCTTGCCTCGGGCGGTGCAGTGTCGGGCATCAATCTCGCTAGCGGATGGGACATACGCGAGCGGGTGAAGGCCATTGTGAAGATCAAACCAAAGCGTCTACCTTACAAGCGTATTGGCTCGCTTCAGCCGCTATTTTTCCCTCTGTCCACGATCCTTTGCCCACCCAGCACCAGTGGGCGCCTCTCGTCCGTCCCTCTGCCGAGCGAAGCGCGCGCGGCGGTCGTCAACGCGATAGAGGCACGTTCTGGCGCCGAAGGTTTCGGCCAATCCCCGGCAATCTCTGAAGTCGCTGCGCCGCGCCTCGCACAGGGAGCCGACGGAAGCGCAACCGACGAGCGGTCATTCACAACGCGTTCGCGTCCCAGTGAATTCCCAGCCATTATCGAAGCCGCCCTCAACCGCCGCGAAGAGCGGATCATTACCGCCAAGGTTAAGCGGCCGAAGGTGTTGTTGATAGCTCAGCAATCAACGCGGAAGTTCTAGACGGCGGAAACTGCCAAGAGCCCTCGGAGGTGTTTCGACGGGAGGCGTCAGTCCGGAAACTGCTCAAAAACGTTTAGGATGAGCGCCTCAATATGGCTCGTGACCATATTGGGTCCAATCTTGAGGCTGTTGGGGTGCCCGCACCCGTTTCTCAGCTTCAATGACTTCGCGAGCTCTTCTTTTGCGTTCTTACCGATTACGCCGATAGGCACTAGGCGATCAAGGAAGTCCGACTCCTGCATTTTTGCGAGACCGTCCTCGTTGAGTGCTGCTTTCCACTTGGCGTTTGACTTGAGGGCTTCGGCGTTGAAGGCAGCCAAGTGATTTGCCACTACCTTACGATACAGGACATCCACAGCCGCTATCCACGACATGACAATGGCGGAACGGTAGAGTTTCGCCTCGTGGCATTTTATCGCTTCTTCGACGAAAGCACGTGTGGTTTCGTTCTGCACCTGAGCGAGGTGCTTCCTTAGGTCTGTTGCTACCTGCATCGCGGCAGGACTAATCGTATCCACGCCGAGATTGCGCAGATGGTTCCTACCGAGACTAGTAAGCTCCCAGCCAGTTGGTACACGGATGGCTAAGCCGCCGCTGCGCCCTAACAGGTCAGACATGTTCCATTTCTTGGGGACCTTGAACCCAGCCTCCTCTGCCCGCGAGCGCATAACCGCCAGCTGCACAGGTTGATCGAAGGTCGCAAGGACTAGCAGGAGCTTATCCCGTGAGGGTAGATC
>JAEYXQ010000170.1 GCA_023431205.1 Pseudomonadota bacterium
CCGTACCACCACTGCACCATGGCGTCCTGGACTCCGGGCCAGACCGTGTAGCTCTTGGCGCTGGCCAAAGAGAGAGGCAGGGCGAGGTTGTTGACGATGTGGAGGATCGCCACCACCACGATGAAGGCCAGGTAGTACCAGTTGGCCACGTAGATGTGGGGCTCCTTACGTCGCGCCAACGTCCGCAGGAAGAGCACGAAATAGGTCACCCAAACGACGACGAGCCAGATGTCCGCGTACCATTCGGGCTCAGCATATTCCTTCGATTGAGTGAGACCCATGCCATACCCGGTGACGGCGAGCAGGCAGAAAAGGTTGAAGCCGAAGATGACGAACCAAGGACTGACATGTCCCGCAAGTCGTGCCCGGCTGGTGCGCTGGACGACATGGAAAGAAGTCGCGATCAGCGCGTTGCCGCCGAATCCAAAGATCACGCCAGTGGTATGGGCCGGGCGCAGGCGCCCGAAGCTCGACCAGGCGGTGTCGAAATTGAGTGCCGGCCAAGCGAGCTGAGCCGCAACCCAGACGCCGACAAACATCCCGAAGACAGCCCACGCCATGGTAAGGGCGATCCCCACCTTGATCGGGTCGTCATAATATGTCGAAAACCGATCCCCCTCAGGCTCCGGCAAGCCCATCCGTGGCAGGAGATACATCGCTGCCCCGGCACATAGAAGGATCACGAGGAGGCCGTGGACGCCGATCGGGTCCATGCGCCCGGGCACCGCAATAGCCAGTCCCAGCAGACTCACAACGCCGAGGATGAATAGGCAGACCTGCCTTTCCGCCACTGTGAGGCTGCTCGCCATCGAAATGCACTCCTGTTCAGCCGCATCACGTTCGGACCAACCCTACATGACCGCGCCCGCTTTTCAACGCCCGGCCCGGGAACGAGAGCAGCTACCGGCTACGTTACGCTGCTCTGGCAGCTCTGCTTGATGTGCGTCAACTATCCCCCCGCCAAGTTTCGCTAACCTTGGTCTGCCTCCGAGGCAAAACAGATGCGCAACCCGTTCGGCGAGAGGATCCAACCCCCTTGCGTCTCACGCTTTTCACAGATCTTGCGATCCATTTGATGATCTACATGGCGCGGAACGAGGATCGCTGCGTCACAGTACGGGAAATCGCGCGTGACCTCGGGCAATCTCGATTCCACCTGATGAAGATCGCAAACGTTCTATCAAGAGAGGGCATGTTGTCGACTCTCCGAGGTAGGGCGGGTGGATTGCGACTTGCCCGTTCGGCCACAACTATTAGCATCGGTGACATAATCCGCGCCACCGAAGTGAATCTGCCCGGGAGCAGAGAAAACTTGAACTGCCAACTGGTGAAAGGCGTGCAGTGCGAATGCGCAGTTCCGAGTATCATAGGTGCGGCGACAGCCGCGTTTCTGCACGAAACGGATCGGTTCTGTCTTGCCGACGTGGCCCGCGGACAGCAGGTGAACGGCACCTGTTGCAGACCCCTGCCGTTGCCGATCTAGGTTGAGCTATCGCTTTCTGAACGTCGGCCACCTTTCCAACGTGGCGATCTGGTATCGTAGGCGGCGCCGGCGCCACGATCGGCGCTTCCGATGTTCTCCGTTGGCGTGGTGTCACCGAAGACCGAGTTGGGTCTCCTGGCAGCTGCGACGGTGTGTCGAACATTCATTATACCCTTGAGACCTCAGAGCGAGCTTTTCCTCGGTATATACGCGTCAATGGGGGAAGCTCTCTTCGATCAGCTGTTTGCGCTATCTCAAAGACGCAACGCCTGTGTTCCGGACTATGGGGCAGCCCACCAGCTTGGACTTTCCCGTGTCTTTCTTGCTATCCGGCCCCATCCGGTTCTTTGACGAAGATCAGTTGAATGAGTTCGCCGAGTTCTTTAGCGACCGAGTTCGCCGGGATTCCAAGCTGTACCGCCCCCTTGTCCAATTGATTGGGAACAGGTGGGCTGAGGCGGAGGCGGCTTTTACAGAGCTGTTGCGAGCCACTCTGCTGGCTGAAGGCGGTACCCGCGTCGACTGCAACTGGCTGGCCAAATTGGCTCGAACCCTTGGTCCGGTTGATGTCGAGCGGCTTTCCGACATTCTCACCGATTGTGCTTTCGAGATGTTTCCCGTCGCGGTCGCAGCAGATTTCGTGGAGTTCAATACGGAACTGACCAGCTGCCTGCTCGCCCTGGTGGGGTCGGAGGGGTTGGAACGTCAGCGTCGCCTTCTTCGGCTGAGCGACCAACTGAACGCTGGTGCCTTGATGTGCAGTCTTTAGTACAAGCCCTGCGGGCTCGACCGACTTTCTGCCTTTGAGCATCTGTAATGGTAAAGGGTCTCCCTGCTGGCCATTGCACAAAGATCTCCACCGATCCGGTAGTGCGTCTTCCCGGGCAGGCGCGGCCACTAAGTCTTCACAAATCCCAGCCGAGCGAACAAGCAGACAGTGAGCGACATGACAAAGATCGATGAGAAGCTCGAACCCATATTGAGCCAGGTGATGCAGCGTAACGCCGGGGAATCCGAGTTTCACCAGGCCGTCCGTGAAGTTCTGGAAAGTCTCGGCAGAGTGGTTGCAAAGCACCCCAGTTACCTGGAGCAAGCTCTTCTGGAGAGAATCTGTGAGCCGGAAAGACAGATCATCTTTCGCGTCCCGTGGGTCGATGACGGCGGCCAAGTCAGGATCAACCGCGGCTTCAGAGTTCAGTTCAATTCCGCCTTGGGGCCATACAAGGGAGGAATTCGTTTCCACCCCTCCGTCAACCTTGGCATCATCAAATTTCTTGGGTTTGAGCAGACTTTCAAGAACGCCCTTACGGGAATGCCCATCGGGGGAGGCAAGGGAGGCGCCGACTTCGACCCAAAAGGGCGCTCGGACGGCGAGATCATGCGGTTCTGCCAGTCCTTTATGATGGAGCTCCACCGCCACCTTGGTGAGTACACAGATGTGCCGGCGGGGGATATCGGAGTCGGAGGTCGTGAGATCGGCTACATGTTCGGGCAGTACAAGCGTCTGACAAACCGGTACGAAGCAGGCGTGCTTACAGGAAAGGCATTGTCATACGGTGGGTCCCGGGCGCGTACCGAAGCAACGGGCTACGGGAACACCTACTTCGTACAGGCAATGCTCCGAACGAAGGGGCAAACCTTCGAGGACAAGTCGGTGGTCGTGTCCGGCTCCGGAAACGTCGCCATCTACACGGTGGAGAAGGTGCAGTCCTTCGGCGGACGTGTCATCGCGGTTTCCGACAGTACTGGCTACGTGGTGGACGAGAAGGGTGTGGATCTGCAGCTTCTAAAAGAGCTGAAGGAAGTACGCCGCGGCCGGATTGGGGACTATGTGGCGATGAAGGGTGAGGGCTTGGCATACTTTGTCCGCGCTGGTGAGGGATCCATATGGGACATCCACTGCGACGTCGCCATGCCCTCGGCAACCCAAAACGAGCTAACGGGCAGAGACGCCCGCGCCTTGATCGAGAACGGTGTCGTTGCTGTCGGTGAAGGCGCGAACATGCCGTGTACCCCGGAGGCAGTTCGACTGTTCCAAGAAGCCGGAGTGTTGTTCGCTCCAGGCAAGGCCGCCAATGCGGGCGGAGTTGCCACGTCAGCACTCGAAATGCAGCAGAACGCGTCCCGTGATAGCTGGACCTTCGAGCAGACTGAACGCCGCCTCGCAGACATTATGGTAAATATCCACGACACGTGTGCCGCAACGGCTGACGAGTATGGAGCACCTGGCAATTACGTCCTGGGCGCCAACATTGCCGGCTTTGTCAGGGTAGCCGAAGCCATGAGAGCCTTAGGCGTGATTTAGTGGGCACTTAGCTTCGTTGGCAAGTTAAGCGGGTGCGTCCGAGGGTGCGGTACGCAGGTTCTTCGCCTGATTGCGCTTAGCCACGCGACAGCCAGTCTTCGTGCGCCGGCGCAAGCACCGAGCAATGCACTGTAGGCTCATTGGTCAGGGCGTCTTCCCCTTGCGGGGGCATAGGTACATAGTCGGGGCTGCATGCCGCCACCACGACGGAGAGCCTCGCATTCGCCGTTCAGATGAGCATATCTTCCATCTTTCAGCCAGTCCGCCACCGGCCCGCGAGTACAGTCCGACGAGCACAGCACCAAGCGCTGCAATCGCAAGCCCCGATAGTGCAATGAGAGATTGCCTGAGCGACATCCCGCGACCTTGCCACCAACGTGCTGACAACTGCCTGACGCCACGGCAGAGTCACGCGGTCCCAATGTGCTCATCGTTTCTGAACTTCTTCCTGGCGACTGGCAGATGATGGTTTGGGTCTCACACGGCCTGCTTTTGAATCTACTCGTCGGGAGCAGACATTGGCGACCTCCAGCCGGTCCGGAAGTCCGTTCCGCGGTATAAGCCGGTTATCTAACTTCGGTCGGAGCCGGACTCCGCGAGGGCTACCGTCAGCTACACCACCAGTTGGGCACGACTGGGCTATTGCTAGCCCATTGGCGGCATTCTCATCATGCTGCGTCAGCCTGGCGCCTTCGCTTTACGCTTGTTGCCGGCGAGTAGCGCCAGCGCGACACCACCAAGAATGCCCGCCGACGAGACCAGCAGTCGACCCGTCAGCGGCTCCCCAATGAACAACACGCCACCAGCTGCAGCAATTGCGGGAACAGTCAGCTGGAGGAATGCGGCGCTGGTGCGGGTCATGCTCGGCAGCACGGTGTACCAAATGGCATAGCCTACGCCGGAGGCGATCGCCCCCGAGGCGATCGCATAAGACAGACCCGTCGCGCTGCTCGTCTGTGGAATGTTGGAACTTGCCAGTAGCACTAGTGCAACTGGTAGGCAGCGAATAAAATTTCCTGCGGTATCAGCCAACGGCGCGCGAGAGCTCTGTCCCAGCAGGGAATATGCCGCCCACGACAACCCTGCGATTGCCATCAATGCCGTGCCGAGCAGCGGCGGCGCCATCAATCCGGGGACGACGAGAAATGCCAGCGCAGCAAAGGCAACGCCGAAGCCGAGCCACTCCAGGGGCCCTGGCCGATCACCTCTTGAGATGGCCCAAGTCAGCATGCCGATCTGAACGCTGGCGAAGAGGATGAGGGCCCCGGTCCCAGCACCCAGCATGAGGTAACCGATCGAGAAGGCCAACGCGTAGCCAAACAGGGCCGCAGCTCCACGCCAGCTGCCACTGATCCCGATCCTGGCACCGCTACGCCAGTGCCCGCGCAAATAGAGGATTGCAGCCAAAGTCAGGGCTCCCGACATCATCCGCACACCAGTATAGCCAGTCGCGGTCATCTCCCCAGAGCCCAGCGCAAGCCTCGCCAACACCGAATTGGCTGCAAAAGCGACCAGCGCTACCGTCGCAAGCAAGGCCACCTTCAACGCAGTATTCCTCTTGGTCTCCACTGTGGTTAAGCTTAGCTCCGGAAGGACGCAGCCACTAGCTGCGCATTACAGGTAGTAGGGAAAGCTCGGCGGCGGCGAGCTTAATCGATGAGAAACGGTGCGGTGGCAGGCATGCATGGCTTACCGGCCCACGTTGTGTGGCGGCGTCGCAGTGTGCCCCCAGAGAGCGGCGGCAAGAAAGAACGAGCGGCAGCCGTAGGACAGGATCATGGGCCGGAGCGCGGGGACCGGTCCGCGTTTGGTCCTGCCTGCTCTGATCCGGCCATCCTCCTTGGTTGCCGCCAGGTAGACGATGGGTGGCTCGGCCTCTTTGCGCCACCGCAAGCAAACTCCTTTAAACCATTGACCTGGATCAAGGAGGCTTCCGTGGCACCTCACTACACAGGAGCCACGGAACCCGGAGTTCATGCAGGCGACGGTTGGACGACCCGCAACCACCAATGCGAACTTTCGCTTTGCCTGGTCGTTGAGCACGAAGCGCCAAGGTCAGCGACAAGCCGGGCAGGCGCGCTCCCAATGAACCCCGAGGAGAAATCATGAGAAAGATACTCGCCACCTCAGCCCTGATCGCCACCACGATGCTCGCCGTGCCCGCCTGGGCGGCGGATCATCAGGTGCAGATGCTGAACAAGGACTCCGAGGGGCGGCCGATGCAGTTCGAGCCAGCCTTCCTCAAAATTGCGCCCGGTGACACGGTAACCTTCGTTCCCACCGATAAAGGCCACAACTCCGAAGCCTTCCCCAATCTGATCCCGGAGGGTGCGGAACCGTGGAAGGGCAAGATCAACGAGGAGATCACCGTCACTTTCAGCGAGGAAGGGTTCTACGCCTACAAGTGTCAGCCGCATGTCGGGCTCGGCATGGTGGGCCTGATCCAGGTTGGTGACAGCCCGACAGCCATTCCCGATGAAGAAGTCCAGAAGCTGCCGGGCAAGGCGAAGGATCGCATGGCCGAACTGGTCGCCGAAGCAGCGGCTGAAGGCGGCGCTGGGTCCGGCGCAGCAGAAGCGGCTCCCGCAGCTCAGTAAGCCAATGACGCCTCCCGGCTTGGCCGGGAGGCGTTTTGCTACCAACGTATGAGTGAAACCATGATCGACAAGAAAAACGACGATGCGGTCGCAGGCGAGCGTGACCACGGCATCAGCAGGCGCAGCCTGTTGGCGGGTACCGCAGGGCTGACCTTTGCAGGTGCCATGGCCGGTGGCACCGTCCAGGCAACGGCCCAGCATGCCCATCACCAGTCACCAGCCGGTGGCACCACCGGCAGCGGGCGGCTCTACCAGGTCAATCCGGGCATGACCGAACATGCCGACGTTGCACATGACCCGGCCGACATTCCCGGCCCGATCACCCGTCGCGAACCCGAGACGGTCCGCGTCGAGCTCGAGACGATCGAGCTGGAAGCGCATCTGGACAACAACGCCACCTTCCGCTTCTGGACGTTCAATGGCCGCGTCCCTGGCCCGTTCATCCGCGTCCGCGTCGGCGACACGGTCGAGTGCTACTTCAAGAACAATGAAGACAGCTGGATGGCGCACAACGTCGACTTCCACGCCACCACCGGTCCCGGCGGCGGCGCGGTGCTGACCACGGCCATGCCGGGCGAGGAGTATGCCTTCCGCTTCAAGGCGCTCAATCCCGGGGTGTATGTCTACCACTGCGCCGTGCCGCCAGTAGCGCTGCACATCGCCAACGGCATGTATGGCCTGATCGTGGTCGAGCCCGAAGAGGGCCTGCCGCCGGTCGATCGCGAGTTCTACGTCATGCAGGGCGAAATCTACACCGAAGAGCCGTTCGGCACCGCCGGCCTGCTGACCGAGAGCTACGAGAAGATGCTCAACGAGCGGCCGGAGTACTTCGTCTTCAACGGCCATGTGGGTGCGTTGACCGACCACTTCCCGCTCAAGGCAAATGTGGGCGAGACGGTCCGCATCTTCTTCGGCGTCGGCGGACCGAACTTCACATCGTCGTTCCACGTGATCGGCGAGATCTTCGACCGTGTCTACAATGCCGGTTCGCTGACCAGTCCGCCGCTCACCGATGTGCAGACCATCACGGTGGCGCCGGGCGGTGCCTGCGTCGTCGAGTTCAAGTGCGAGGTTCCTGGCCGCTACGTGCTGGTCGATCACGCTCTGTCGCGCGCGGAGCGCGGGCTGGCGGGCTACCTCATCGTCGAGGGTGAGGAGCAGCCGGATATCTTCGCGCCGATCGGCGAGCCGCCGGATCCGTCGATGTCGGGCCACTGACGTCCCTGCGGCCCGCCCATGGCGGGCCGCAATTCACTTTATGAACAGCCATCTCAAGGACAATCAAGAATGAAGAACCTGATCTTGTCGTTAGCGACGGTGGCTCTGCTGGCTACCGCTTTGCCTGCCCACGCCCACATCGTTCTGCAAACTCAGGAAGCCGAGATCGGCAAGACCTTCCGCGCGGTGCTGGTGGTCGGCCATGGCTGTGGCGATGCCGCAACCACGGCGGTGCGGGTGCAGATTCCGGAAGGCTTCTACAACGTCAAGCCGATGCTGAAGGCCGGCTGGACGGTGGAAACCGTCACCGGTCCCTACGAGACCCCGTTCGAGAACCACGGCTCCATGCTCGAAGAAGGGGTCAAGGAGATCTCCTGGAGCGGCGGTGAGCTGCCCAACGACTTCTTCGACGAATTCGTCTTCCGCGGCACCTTCGGGGCCGATGTTCCCACCGATCAGCCGTTCTATTTCCCGGTGATCCAGAGCTGCGGTGACGCCGAGGACGCCTGGATCGACACGTCCGGCGATCACCACGCCGAATTCCCCGCGCCCTCGGTGACCCTGTCCCCGGCGGAGCCGAGCGACGGCCATCACCATTGATCCTGCCTCGGCGCACCGGTATCTTCGGCACAAGACCAGCGCCTATGAGTGCAAACTGACGGAAGGGCGCGGTAGCTGCGCCGCATTCGCGAGAGTTGGTGAACGTGGTGCGGGCTTCCTCGGCACAGCTCGCAACGAGGACTCTGCGACAGTATACGCGCTCGAAGCATGCAGAAGTGCGCATCCGGAAGGTTGCCGGGTGAACTGGACGTTCTACGACGTTGTTGGATAGTCAGGTCTGGTGTAGTTCTCGCCCGCCTAACGCGCTGAAAACACATAGCACCAGTCCACCGACTTGCCAGGCCGCCACTCAACGGCAAGACCATCCGCCACAAGTACGCTGCCGGCGCTGCGGCCATCCTCAAGCTGCACCCACAGTAGCGGGCGCCCGTAGGTGTCGACCTCGCCGGAGCCTATCACCTCTCCGTTGGCCGTTAGGTGTCGCCGGTTTTCCTGGATGAGTTCGTGCGACGCCAGAGCGTGGCGCTCGGTGAGCGGGGTTCGAGCAGATCACTCCCCAACATGAACTGCGGCTCACATACTCCTCGAGGGGCAGCTTACATCCTTTCCCAGCCAGAACCGGACGGTCCGCTAGCCCACCCGAATGGGGCCATTCGTCGGGTTTGCTGGCGGTGTCCGCTTTCAGGAATTGCGCAAGGTGCGCCTAATGCCTGAAATGGGGCGGCGCAAAGCAGAACTCCCTCTCTGAGAATTCATAAATTACCTGTCCATTTCAATAAGAAATGAGTTCGCAGTTCTATTCTGACCGGCGCGCCATTCTGGTAGGTAGCTACTATCCCACCGGCGCAGGACCGCGTGCTCCGCTACATCGTATGTATCCAGCCAGTGGCCGCCTCCCCTACACTGCTGGTGCAAATGGCACTGCTCGGCGCTGGCAAAGCCTTAGCGGCCTAAGCATGCGCCCAACCACCACTAAGCCGGCACTATGGATGAGATACGGCCTTCCTCCGCCAGTTGGGGGGCTATGTTGAACCGGCGATGCCCCTCCACCGGAGGACGCCGCAGGAATGGGAAACCTGCGCTGGGCACCCGGGCAAGGTAGCCATCGATCGTCGATGATCTCAGCACCTGGAGGCGGACCAGGATGAGGTGCGGGTACCCGGACCTCATCCTCAGAGCCAGTTGAGCTTTCCAGTCGTCAATTCACCGCGAAACCGGCGTCGACCGGCATGGTGACGCCATTGATCATCGCCGCCTCGTCGCTCAGCAGGAACATGATCACTGACGCAACTTCTTCCGGTTCAACAAACCGGCCAAGAGGCATACGCTTGAGCATCGGATCGGACCTTTGCGGATCGCTCCAGGCTTGCACTGCCATGGGAGTAAGAGTGATTGCCGGGTTGACACAGTTTACCCGGATGCCCCGCCTTCCAAGCTCATTGGCCATGACGCGGCTAAGCGAATCCAGCGCTCCCTTGCTTGCGCAATAAGCGGCATGGTCCACCCACCCCATCCAAGAGGCGTTGCTCGATACGTTCACGATGGCGCCTTTCTCGCCGCGGGCGATTCGGTCACGCGCATATTCTTGTGCGACGATCATCGGTGCTCGCGTGTTGACCGCCATCAGTGTCTCGAACGTTTCGATGCTCGTGTCGAGAAATGACTCGAGGATGGTTGCGCCAGCATTGTTGACGAGCAAGTCCACCGGCATCGCTGTCCGGGCGGCCGCGCGGGTCGCTTCTGCATCGATCAGGTCCACCACAATGGGTGTGCACCCGATTTCGTCCACGAGACTGTCGAGATCGGCCGCGGTGCGGCTCATAGCAACGACATGGGCGCCGGCCCGAGCCAGCATCACCGCAGTTGCTCTGCCTATGCCCTTGCCAGCGCCCGTAACCAGCACCGTCTTGCCTCTGATCGTCATAGCACACCTGCTCATTGCGCCCTCACCTGAGGAGGCGAATAGTTCCTGAGTGACGACAAAGGCCACTCTTTTGCGGGCCATGACAGTTCACAAATCACGCCACCACGCCGCCCAAATGGGTAAACACACACCCACAGCCCTATGCAATCAGCACGCTTCGAGAGCAAGTCGCCTTCATTGGCGACAGGTCTGGGTGATCAGCGTTGCTGCCTTGCACTGGCCACGCTACAGGGCAAGCCTTAGTCGAGGTCTGGAGGGACCATGCCAAATTCCGACGACGCCGAGATCGAGGCCGCTTGGCTGCATTTCGTTGAAGGGCTGACGCAGGCCGAGATAGCGGCTCGCCGAGGGTTGTCGCGCATGCGTGTCCACAGGCTCATTCAGGCGGCTCAGGACAAGGGCTATGTCAAAGTTTTCGTGGACCGCGTGCCGAAGCACTGCTTCGAGCTTGAGAAGGAACTGATGGACCGACACGGGCTCACGACATGCATCGTTGTGCCCATCGATGGCGTGCAGACGATGTATGAGAGCCTTCCGGTGATCGGAACGGCTTCCGCTTCCTTCCTCCATGGAATGCTCGAATCCACCGAGGAACGTGTTGTGGGCATCGGATCGGGGCGGACGATCGCTGCTGCAAGCCGATACCTTCCCACGATAAACCGACCCGGGACGTCATTTGTCTCGGCGACGGGTGACTTTGCAGCACTGAGCAACGCAAACCCGTTCGAAGTCATCAACACCCTGGTGCAAAAAACCGGGGGATCGGGCTATGCGCTCACAGCGCCGCTGGTGCTCGAAGCGCGCGAGGATCGGGACCTGTTCATCAAGCAGCGAGCCGTGCGCCGCACGCTGGCCATGCTCGATCAGGCGAGCTTCTTCCTTATCGGTCTCGGACATATCGGTCCGAATTCCTACCTCGAAAGCTACGGCATTCTCGAGGGCGACGAAGCTCGTGAACTGGAACGGCAGGATGTGGTTGCCGACGTTGCCGGTCATTTGCTGAACTCAAAAGGTGAATTCGTCAGCGGCGGGCTGGCCGATAGGATGCTCTCGGTTTCCGCTGATGTGTTGCGTCAGAGGCCTGTCTACATGGCCTGTTCTGGCCTGGAGAAGACGGCAGCCCTTAGGGCAGCGCTGAAGTCCGGCCTGCTGGATGGGCTTGTCGCTACCTCTGATCTGGCCAAGGCGGTCCTTACGACGGCTTAACGCCACAGCTTATCACTGCCGGACGCCTGCAGCGCTTGCCTCGCACGCGCACTTGATTTCGCGCGCGCCAATCGGATATAAATTTCCGCGTCGTTATAAATATCAGGAGCAGTTCGTGCTTAAGATCGCGGTAGTGGGTGATCAGTTCATGAAAGCATCCTTCTTCGAGAAGGCGCTCGAGGCGAGATTGGGCGGGAATTGCGAGATCAAGTCCTGGGAGAGCGCGTGGCCGGATGAACCGTTTGCCGGGCGCGACGGTCCGGCGGGGGAGGCGATTTCTGAATACTCCGGTGATTTGGAGACCGTGAAGGCCCTTGTCGCCGATGCCGAGATTGCAATCACACACCTTGGTCCATTTTCGCGCGATGTGATCGCAGCGGCACCGAAGCTGCGGTTTATCGGCGTTTCCCGCGGCGGGCCGGTGAACATCGATATCGAAGCGGCTCGCGAACGCGGCATCGTCGTTGCCAACGTTCCAGGGCGAAATGCTTCGGCAGTAGCCGAGTTCACCGTAGGCGCCATGCTCGCGGAAACCCGCCTCATCACCCAGGGTCATGTGGCCTTGGCACGCAGCGAGTGGCGAGGCGATCTCTACCGGGCAGACCGCACCGGCGAGGAGCTGTCGCAGATGACAGTCGGCATCATCGGCTACAGCCATGTCGGCCAGCGCGTCGTTCGCCTGCTCAAGGCGTTTGGCTGCAAGATTCTTATCTGTGATCCTTATGTACGCGTGACGGTGCAGGATCAGATCGAGGGCGTGCAACAAGTCGATCTCGAGACGCTGCTCGCGCAGAGCGACATCGTCTCGCTGCACGTACGCGTCACCAAGGAAACCCTCGGGATGATTTCGGCAGAGCGGATTGCCGGGATGAAGGATGGCGCCTACCTGATCAACAACGCCCGTGGCTCGCTGGTCGACGAAAAGGCGCTGGTCAGCGCTCTCAAGTCCGGTAAGTTGCGGGGTGCCGCCCTCGATACATTCGCCAACGAGCCACTCGACAACGAAGAGCTGCGCCAGTTGCAGAATGTCACGCTCACCCCGCACATCGCGGGTGCCTCCCGGTATGTGTGCACGTTCGCCGCCAACACGCTGGTCGATGATCTGGTCCGCTTCCTCGACGGCCAGCCTGCAATCAATTCCTGCACCTGAGGCGCTGTGGGAGGAGACCCAATGTCCTACGTCATGGCCATCGATGCCGGCACGGGCAGTTGCCGAGCCATTATCTTCGGCAGCAACGGCAGAGAAGCCGGTGCAGCTCAACGGGAATGGAGCCACCGCGCAGAGCCGGGCGTGCCCGGCTCGTTCAGCTTTGACACGCAAGCCAATGGATCGCTGATCGATACTGTCGTGCGCGAAGCGCTGGAGCGCGCCGATCTGCCCGCCTCGGCTATCAAGGCTGTATCCACGACCTCGATGCGCGAGGGCATCGTGCTGTACGATGCCGAGGGCATGGAGCTCTGGGCTTGTCCCAACATCGACTCCCGCGCCACGGCCGAAGCCGAAGCGCTGGTCGCCGACGGCACGGCCGCTCGCATCTTCGAGATTGCGGGCGACTGGGTCTCGATCACCACGCCTGCCCGGCTGAAATGGCTTGCCCGACATCGTCCCGAGATCATGGCCCGCGTACGCCACATCGGCCTGATCAGCGACTGGGCTGCAACACGGCTGACCGGCGAATACTGGACTGAGCCGAGCGCAGGCTCGTCCACAGCCCTATTCGACCTCAGCCAGCGCACTTGGTCGGCCGAACTGTTCGAACGGCTGGGCATTGATCCGGCGATCTGCCCTCCCGTGGTGGAATCGGGCAGCACGATCGGCAGAGTAACCGCTGCTGCTGCAGCCCGCACAGGACTGGCAGAGGGTACGCCTGTTGTCGCCGGAGGCGGTGATACGCAATTGGCGCTGCTCGGCCTTGGGCGCCAGGTGGGCGACGGCACCCTTGTTGGAGGCAGCTTCTGGCAGATGACCGTGCTGCTCAACCAGCCCTTCGTCGATCCCGATCGCGGTCCCCGTACCCTGTGCCACGCACGACCCGGACAGTGGATGGTCGAGGGGATCGGATTTCTTTCCGGACTGTCATTGCGCTGGTTCCGAGACGCTTTTTGCGATCACGAGACCGCTCTAGCTGCCCAACGAGGCGTCTCCACCTTCGACGTGCTCAACGAGATGGCTGCTTCCGTACCGCCGGGCAGCTCCGGCGTCACCGCTGTAATGGCCAATGTCATGCAATCGGATGGGTGGACGCATGCCTCTCCCACTCTGCTGGGCTTTGATCTCAATGATCCAAGGGGGCGGGGCAAGGCTGCTGCGCTGCGCGCCGTGCTGGAGAGCGCAGCCTATGTCTCCTACAGCCACCGGCTGGAGCTTGAGCGCCTGACCGGCACCCGGTTCGAGGGCATCCAGTTCACCGGCGGCGGCGCCAATGGCAGTCTTTGGCCGCAGATCATCGCCGATGTCATGGGTATTCCCGTTTCCATCCCACAAAACCGCGAAACCACGGCTCTCGGCTGTGCGATGCTGGCTGCCGTCGGCGCCGGCATTCACGTAGACCTCGATGCCGCAATGGGGGCCATGGCGTCACCGGTCGAGCGTGTTGTTAGGCCGGACACCGCACGCCATGAAGCCTATCGCTCACACCATGCCCGCTGGCGCCGCATCAACGACGCCATGGTCACGCTCGCTGAGGACGGCGTCACCGAGCCGGCCTGGAAGCCGGCCGGAGCCATACGAAAAGGACCAAAGACATGAAAAGCGCCTGGAACGATGCCGACGTCGCGGAGCTGACAAAGGGGCTGTCGGGAGCCGAACTCGATCTCGCCCATCGCGTCTATACCTCGCGCCTGATCGGATCTGACCCTGATCTGGTGTTGCATGGGGGCGGCAACACCTCGGCCAAGTCCATTGTCCAGATCGATGGCAAGGACGTGCCGGTGATGTTCATCAAGGGCAGTGGCTGGGACCTGGGGACCATTGAGGGCCCCGGTCTTCCCGCCGTTCGGCTGGAGCCACTTCTTGAAAAGCGCAAGCTCGACAAGATGGATGATCGCGAGATGGTATCCTTCCTGCGGGCCAACTTGCTCGAACCCAACGCACCAACGCCTTCGGTGGAGGCGCTTCTGCATGCCTTCCTGCCCGCAAAGTTTGTCGATCACACTCACGCTACGGCCTCGCTGGTGCTGGCCAATCAACCCGACGCTGCCGAAATCGGGCGGGCCATTTTTGGCGACGAGATCGCCATCGTTCCCTATGTGATGCCTGGTTTCGACCTGTCGATTGCCGGCGACCGGGTTTATGCCAACGCCCCTGAGGGTACCGTAGGCCTGTGGCTAGTCAATCATGGCCTCTTCACCTTGGGGGAGGATGCACGCACGGCCTATGAGCGCATGATCCACTACAACACCCTTTGCGAACAGCATCTGGCGGAGCGTGGCGTCATCCTTTCCGGACCGGAAGCGTCCACGGGCCCGACCGAGGCGTCCCGGCGCTTCGAGCAGATCCTGCGCAACGCCTTCGCACGGGTTGGTGGGTTATTTGCCGAGAAGGTAACTCTCGACTTCCGCACTACCCCCTCAATCCTCGCCTATTCCCAGTTGCCGAACCTGGCGGAAGTCAGCGGCCGTGGCACGGCTACTCCTGACCACGTGATCCGCATAAAGCCGTTCCCGCTGATCGTGCCGGCCGATGCCGGTATCGAGCAGGCGGTCGAACTCATCACCGAGTACGGCGCCCGCTACTCCGCCTATTTTGATCGCAACGCACCCAACGCGAGCGAGACCAAGATGATGCTCGACGCCTTGCCCCGCATCGTCATCGCCCCGGGCCTCGGTCTCTACGGCCTGGGCAGCGATGCCAAGGCTGCGGCTGTTGCCGGAGACCTGGCCGAGCAGACTGCTCGCATCGTGCTGGCCGCCGAAGCCTATGGCCGTTTCTCCCCCATCAGTGAGAGCGATCTCTTCGACATGGAATATTGGTCGCTGGAGCAGGCCAAGCTCAAAATCGGCAAGACTGCGTAATTCACTCTCCCACCAGCGGTCCTGTCGACGACTCCCGGCGTTTGCGGCCGGGAGTTTTTTTGTGCCCACGGACAAAGCCAAGGCAAACGAAAGCGCCGGCCCCGGTGGGACCGGCGTTTCCTGTCTTTGGATGAAGTCAGTCCTGCGGAGGATATACCCGGGTCGGCTTGAGGTCGATGGCGTGACCGGTGCCGGACTCCACAAGGATCTTCAGCATCGGCTCGGTGTCGAGATAGTAGTATTCGATGGTTTCCCCGATCCGGCCGCCCATCATCAGTTCGGCGCCGGCATCGACCATCTTGGTCTTGAAGGCGTCGGATTCAGCCTGGGTCGGCTTCATCAGCGCGAGGTGGTGGAAGCCTTCGCCGTGGGTGTCGAGCCACTCGCTGTAGATGTTGTCGCCTTCAAGGGGCTGAATGAGCTCGACGCAGAGGTCGCCCACCATGGTCTCAGCGCACAGCATCGAGTACTTGGCAGGCTGGCCGTGAAGATGCGTACCGTGCAGGCGAGGCTCCTTGTGCTCATAGACGTTCCACGGACCCCAGCCGAGCAGATCCGTATAGGTCTTCATGGTTTTCTCGAGGTCGCGCACAACCAGGCCGATCTGCGAAATCTTTGCGTGTTCAGACATTTTTTATCTCCTCGTCTGCGTTGGAACAGGGACCGATGGTCAGCGCTTGCCCATGCGGCGCATCATTGCGTCAAGGGCCACGGCGACAACCACGATGAGGCCGGTGACGACCTGCTGAAGGTAGACGTTGACGCCGCCTAGAACGATCAGGTTGCCGATGACCACCATGATGCCGGCGCCGATCAAGGCGCCCCAGATGGTGCCGATACCGCCAGTGGTGGCGATGCCGCCGATGACAGGTGCAGCGATCGACGGCAGTAGCCAAGACTGACCAATCGAGGCTTGTGCGGAGAAAAGGCGGAAGCACATCAGCATGCCGGCCAGACCGGCCAGCGCTCCGGCGATGGCATAGGCGGTCACGCGCACACGCTGTTCGTTGATGCCGACGATGCGCGCCGCTTCCTTGCTGTTGCCAACCGCGTACAGCTTGCGGCCGTAAACGGTGATGGTGGTGAGTGCCAGGATCAGCACGAAAGCGGCCAGCATGCACCAGACCGGTACCGGCAAGCCAAGCCAGGTGCTCGAGCCGAAAAAGGTTACGGATTCAGGCAGGCCGACAATGGTCTGCCCCTTGGTGATCCAGAGGTTCAGTCCCGAGAACACACTGAGCGTGCCGATGGTCACGACGAGCGAATTAAGGTTGAACGTGGTGATGATCAGACCGTTGACCGCTCCAGCCATAGCCCCGGTGCAGAGGCCCGCCAGGATTGCGATCACAGGGTGAAAATCGAAATCAACGAGCAGCTTTGCACAGACGATACCAGCAAGTCCGGCAATGGCACCGATCGATACGTCGATGTCCCCGAGCAGCAGCAGCATGCCTTGCGCGATCGCGACAATGCCGATGAAGGCGAGTTCGCGCGACATGATGGTCAGGTTGTATTCGGTCAGGAACTGCGGTGATACCAGGGCACCGATCCCAATCATGATGAGCAGCGCGGCGAGCGGTCCGCTCATGGCACTTGCAAATTTTGGCTTGCGGCGTTCGGACGCTGCGGCTGCCGAAATGTTGGCCACGGCCATTCTCCTAGTAAACAGACTGGTTCGGTGAGTTGCCATTCTTGCCACCCGACTGATCAGCGCCGATGATCGCGTTGATCACGGTCTCCTTGCTGATGCGGTCTTCTGGGATTTCCCCGTTCAACCTGCCGTTGTACACGGTGATGATCCGGTTGCAGCACTTGAGCAGTTCTTCGAGTTCGGAGGAGATCAGCACGATTGCCATGCGCTGCTCTTCGGCGATGCGCTTCATGAGGATGTAGATTTCATCCTTGGCATTCACATCGATGCCGCGCGTTGGCTCGTCGAGGAACAGCACGCGCGGGGCCGCCTCGAGCGCCCTGCCGATCAGGACCTTCTGCTGGTTGCCGCCACTTAGGTTGACGATACTGACCTGATCGGAAGGAGTTTTGACCTTGTAGTCAGCGACGATGCGCGAGGCCGTTTCCTTCTCCGCCCCATGTCGAATGAAGCCGCCCTGCGACAGTGTCCGCAGCAAGCCAGCCGCCACGTTCTGACGAATGGTTAGGTGAGGGAAGATACCGTGGGTCTTGCGCTCCTCGGAGAGGTAGATCAGGCCCTGACTGATGGATCTCGCCGGCGAACCGAAACCCCACGGTTTGCCCAAGTAGGTGGCTTCGCCCCCGCTGCGTGGCAAGAGGCCAAAGACGGTCTGCATGATCTCGGAGCGACCCGCTCCGACAAGACCCGCCACCCCCAAGATTTCGCCCGCGCGCACATTGAACGACACGTCCTTGAAGCGCGTGCCGGACAGCCCGCGCACCTCGAGCGATATATCGCCGGCCGTCACGGTGGGACGGTAGAGGGCCTCAAGGTCGATGTCCTTGCCCGTCATCTGGCGCACGATCCACTCTTCGTCAATCTGCTGGCCACCCGAATGACCGACGACCTGACCGTTGCGCAACACTGTCACCTGGTCATGCAGGCGCATGACCTCATCAAGCCGGTGCGTAATGAAGATTATGGACTTGCCCTGCGCCTTGAGAGCATCGAGCACGCCGAAGAGTTTTTCGATCTCGCGCTTGGTCAGGGAGGCCGTTGGCTCGTCCAGGATGAGCAGCTTGAAGGCGCTGTTGGCGAGTGCGCGCGCAATCTGCAGTAGTTGTTTTTCGGCTACAGAAATGGATTTGACCAAGGCTGACGGATCGGATTCCATCTGCAACTCGGACATGAACTTGAGAGCATCACGCTCGCACTGCCGGCGATTGAAGAACACATGACCCCGCCCATCGAGCGGCATCATAATGTTCTCCGCCACGCTCAGATGATCGAAAAGGTTGATCTCCTGAGGAACATAGGCGATGGCGTCTTGCTCGACGGTGAGAGTGCCCTCATCCGGCTTGTAAAGACCAGTCAGGATCTTGACGAGAGTGCTTTTACCGGCACCGTTTTCGCCGACGATGCAGTGCACCTCGCCCGGCTGGATGGTCAGATCGACCTTTGCGAGCGCCACCACGCCTGGAAAACGCTTGGTGATGCCCTCTGCCTTTAACAGCGTCATTTGCGCTCGGCCCTAGTAGAGTTACGCAGCCTTCTCCGGCGCGACAGAAGAATTGCGGCCGGGAGGACGCCCTCCTCCCGGCCGAGCTTTCAAGTCTTAGAAGCCGTCGATATTGCCGTCCTTGACCATCTCGGGCGTCATGTAGCCGATGCCCGTGTTGAGCCAGATCGGCGTCTCAAAGCCGAGATTCTTCAGCAGCAAGGTTACGGTGGACCATTCGCCCATCATGCGCGGGCGGGTTGCGATCGACAGATCGAGCACGCCATCACGCATCAATTCCTGCAGCTGCGGCACGTCGTCGATGCCCACGAACTGCACTTCACCCACACGATTGGCTTCGCGCAGAGCAAGGCCTACGCCAACAGGACCTGCCGCGTCGACTACTGCAATCGCATCGAGATCGGGATAGGCCGAGAGAATGCGTGACGCCTCGGTATGAGCGATCTGGACATCGTCATAATCGAAAGCAGTTTCGACGATTTCGATTTCCGGGTGCTCGGCGAACAGATCGTTGAGCGCGTCATAGCGATCTGCGTGAGCTGAGTTGGTAGGCACGCCATGGATGATGGCCACCTTGCCCTTACCATCGATGCGCTTCAGCAGCTCTTCGCCTAGAATGCGTCCCTGATCGTAGAAATCATTGGAGATGTAGGTGATCTGCGAGCCCTCGGGAGCCGTAGAAACGAAGAGCACCACCGGAATGCCGCGAGCTTCCGCTTCCTTGATGATCGGCATGCTGGCATTTACGTCGATCGCGTCGAGCGCGATGCCGTCGGGGTTGGTTGCGATAGCACGTTCCAGCAGCGTGTTCTGCTCCACCAGGTCAGCCTTGGATGGCGCCTGGTAGTCGATAACGATCTTGGTGCCGAGCTGCTCGCTAAGCTGGTCGGCAGCGCCAACCGACGCTTCATGCACGATATCGAACCAGGCCTGAGCCAGGACCGGAATCATCACGAAGCGGTATTCGTCCTTCAGCGCCTCTGCCTGAGCATAGGCGGCAGTAGCGCCGAATGTCGTTGCGGCGGCTACCGCGACAGCTGCGGCGTAGCGGAACAGAGATTTCATTTTTACCCTCCCAACGTGTGTTGGTGACTGATGTTAAGTCTAGCGGAGCGCCGCCCCGACCCTGCCTTTGCGGCTAAGGCGCGGTGCAAAGCTCCAAGGATAGTTCGCCTACCCCTTCTTGTGCGGCGTCTTTGAGGTCACCAGACCCTACCGCTACCGATACCTATAACAATTCTGATATTTATAACAAGAGCCATGTTCGCGCGCTTGGGCTATCGGTCCGCACGCTTCCCACGCGGCGCACTTACGGCTCTTACTCAGGAGACGTGGTCTCGTCGGTTTGTTCAAAGAGCGTTTCGGACCACGTATTCGGGGCCGTTAGCCTCAGGTATGGCCGACCCATAGTCCCAAGCGGCAGCACCGCACACGGCTTCATCTTGCCAATCTGCGACAAGGTGCTCGCAGGTATTCCTTGGCCGTGCGCCATATCTTTGTACTCCGGTAAATCCTCTTACCCGTCCGTGGCGAGCGCCTGAAGGCGCACCCTGTTGCGCGCTTGCAACAGGGGTGGAACATCACAAGGGTGAGAGGAACCGGTGGTTGAGCGGGCCGTTGCGGGGGTGAGGCTTTCCTGCACTAGCGAAGCGTTTGCGAGCGGCTTAGGGCTTGGCCACATTCCGAATTTTCCCAGCGTCACCCATGGATTCCGTATTGCTCTCACGCCGTCTGTTCATGATCGGCCTGCCGGCCGCTGCCCTGGCCGCCTGCTCCTCCACCCGTACCCCAGTGGTGCAGGAGCCCGTCATCGATCCGTATTACCTGCGGATGTATGGCCCCATCCTCGACGAGCCCTTCCCGGTCGCGGCGATGGACTTGCGCCGCGTCGATCCGCAGTGGTGGCGGCAGGAAGTTGCTGATCCGACCGGTGAGAAGCCGGGCACGATCGTGGTCGACACGCCGGCGCACTATCTCTACCTGGTGATGGAGGGCGGTCGCGCCCTGCGCTATGGCGTAGGCGTCGGCAAGGACGAGGCGCTGGTGTTCCGTGGCAACGCCTATATCGGCCGCAAGGCAGAGTGGCCGCGCTGGACCCCAACCCAGTCGATGATCAAGCGCGAGCCGGACCGCTACGGCCCTTATGCCGGTGGCATGGCGGGTGGCCCGGAAAATCCGCTCGGCCCGCGAGCCCTCTATCTCTACCGCGACGGCCGCGACACTTTGTTCCGCCTCCACGGGACCACCGAGCCCTATACCATCGGCACCAACGTGTCGTCGGGCTGTATCCGCCTGATGAACCAGGACATCATCGACCTCTACGCCCGCGTGCCCACCGGCACCCGTGTGGTGGTCCACAACTGAGGCCTCTCGTCCGGGCCGATGCCGCGGCAGCGGCGTCCCCGCGGACCCATACCGTAGTCACCCGCAGCGACACCCAAGCTGCTGTCGCGACATCGGCCCGGACGAGACCTCTCAGCGCTCGGTGAAGAACCGAGCGATATAGCCGGCCAGCGCCCGGCTGTCGGACGGCCGCTCAAGCGAGGCCACCGCACCATCCACCACCCCATCCGGAGCCAGGCCGCGGCGCATTTCCGCCAGCGCCTGGGCATAGTCGTCCTCGAACTCGGGGTGCGGCTGAAAGCTCAGCGCGGCGCCATTGCTGTAGGCAAGGCCCGCATTCGGCGTGAACTCGGAGGCCAGGATCACCTCGGCGTCCGCCGGTGGCACGATCACCTGGTCCTGGTGCGAACAGGCAACCGACAGTGCTTGGGGTGCATCGGCCATGAAGTCCGGACGGGCCTTCACCTGGTAGGTATGCCGCCCGATGCCCCAGCCCTTCTTCGACTTGGTGACAACGCCGCCCAGCGCATCGGCCATGATCTGATGTCCGAAGCAGATGCCGAGCATGGGGGTGTTCGCCGCATAGGCGCGGCGGATGAAGTCGCGCAGCGGGTCGAGCCAGGGATGGTCCTCGTACACACCGGCGGGCGAGCCGGTGATCACAATGCCCTCGAGCCTGGAGGGGTCCGGCAGCGCGTCGCCACTGGAAGCCGCTACCACCTCATAGCTGAAGCCGCGGCCGGTCGCGTCGAACATGCGCTCAAACATGGCTGGATAGGAGCCGAACCGCGGCGCCAGCGGCGCCGGCACTTCGCCGGTCTGGATGATGGTGATCTTCATGGTCTCTGGCAGCGGCGGTTGATGGTGCACCCTTAGCAGTTTGCCGTGCCGGTGAAAACGAAAGGCCCGGATCGCTCCGGGCCTGGCTTGCCGCTGTATCTGGTCGTCGGGATCAGACCTGCTGGACCCCTTCGACGCCCGGCACAAAGTGACGGAGGAGATTTTCGATGCCGCTCTTGAGGGTAGCGGTCGAAGAGGGGCAGCCGGAGCAGGCACCCTGCATGTGCAGGAACACCGTGCCTTCCTTGAAGCCCTTGAAGATGATGTCGCCACCATCCATGGCGACGGCCGGACGGACCCGGGTGGCGAGCAGTTCCTTGATCACCTCGACGGTCTCGGTGTCTTCTTCCTCGAAAAACTCCTCGACTTCGCTGAAATCGACCGGTGCACCGGCATCCTCGCCCAGCACCGGCTTGCCTGAGAGGAAGTGATCCATGATCACGCCCAGAATGGCCGGCTTGATGTGGGCCCAGTTGGTGTCGTCCTTGGTCACCGAGATAAAATCGGAGCCGAGGAACACGCCGGTGACGCCGCCGATGCCAAACAGGCTCAGGGCGAGCGGCGAAGCGGCCGCGGCGTCGGGGTTGCGGAAATCGCGCGGTTCGCCCGGCAGCACATCCCGGCCGGGCAGGAACTTCAGCGTTGCCGGGTTGGGAGTGGCTTCGGTCTGGATGAACATCGCTCGGTCCGGGTAAGTTTTAGAATGCTTCTAAGATAGAGTTCCTGCGCGTTCCTGCAAGTGCAAAGTCGCGACCTTCAGCCGCGTTGGATGCGCATCGCTCCTGCGCTAGCGTCATAACATGATACGCATCTTCAGGTATATCGCCCTGTTCGAGGGGCTCACCGCGGTCGCACTGTTCTTTGTGGCTATGCCGGCAAAATACTGGTTCGGCAATCCGGCGCTGGTGCCGCCGATCGGCGGCCTGCACGGCTTTGCCTTCGTCGCCTACATGCTGGCCATGGTGGTGTGCCTGCCAGGGCGCGGACTAAGCATCGGCAACTGGCTGACCACCTTTGCCTCAGGCTTTGTGCCCACCGCATCGTTTTTCAACGACCGCATGCTGCGCCGTCACGAACTGGTGACCGCCTGATCAGCAGATCGCGATCACTTCCTCGTCGCTCATGCGGCCGGGCACGATGGTGAGCGGGATCGGCAGGGCGTTGGAGCGGGCGGCGAAGTGCGTGACCAGGGGGCCGGGCCCCTCGCCCGAGGTGGAGGCAGCCAGAACGAGAATGGCGATGTCGGGATCCTTGCCGATGATGCGCTCGATCTCGCCAGTTGCTTCGCCCTCCCGGATCACCGTTTCAGCGCGAACGCCGCCAATGTCGCGGATCCGGGCGAGGCGAGCATCGAGATTGCGCTCGGCCTCTTCCACCGCTTCGGCACGCAAGACATCCTCGACGCCGAGGCCGATGAATTCGGGCTTGGCCACCACACTCATCAGCACCACGGTGCCGCCGGTGCGCTTGACCCGATAGGCGGCGAAGGTCAGGGCCCGTTCGCATTCCTCGGTTTCGTCGATGACGACGAGGAACTTGCGTTTGTATTCGGTGTCGTACATCGCCGCCTCCGGTTAGCGGATGAAGCCTACGATCGCGCGGACGTCCACCATGGTTGCCTCGGCAATGGCGCGGGCCCGCTCGGCGCCGTCACGCAGGATGGCATCGATGGTCTCGGGATCGTCGAGAAGGCGCTTCATCTCGCCCTGAATGGGCGAGAGCACCGACACGGCGAGATCGGCCAGCGCCGGCTTGAACTTGCCCCAGCCCTGCCCGCCAAACTCGGCCAACACGTCGGCCTTGGTCTTGTCGCTGAGCGCGGCGTAGATGCCGACCAGATTGTCCGCTTCGGGACGGTTCGAGAGGCCATCCACATCGGTCGGCAGTTCGGCCGGGTCGGTGGTGGCCTTCTTGATCTTCCTGGCGATGGTGTCGGCGTCATCGAGCAGAGAGATGCGTGACTGGTCGGAGGGGTCCGACTTGCTCATCTTCTTGGTGCCGTCCCGAAGGCTCATGATGCGGGTGGCAGGACCGGCGATCAGCGGTTCGGTGACCGGGAAGAAGGCGCCTTCCTCGTCGCCGGCATTCTGGGCAGCGATGGAGTCGCGATAGTCGTTGTTGAACTTGATGGCGATGTCGCGCGTCAGTTCAAGATGCTGCTTCTGGTCGTCGCCAACCGGCACATGCGTTGCCTTGTAGAGCAGGATGTCGGCTGCCATCAGCGAGGGATAGGCGAACAGGCCCAGCGAGACGTTCTCGCTGTTCTTGCCGGCCTTGTCCTTGAATTGGGTCATCCGGGCCATCCAGCCCATGCGCGCCACGCAGTTGAACACCCAGGCCAGTTCGGCGTGCTGGATCACCTGCGATTGGTTGAAGACGATCGAACGCTTCGGATCGACGCCAGCGGCGACAAAGGCGGCGGCCACTTCACGGGTGGCACGGCGGAGGTCATCGGGCTCCTGCCGGACGGTGATCGCGTGCATGTCGACCACGCAATAAATCGTCTCATGCGTCTCCTGCAGCGGCACGAAGCGGCGGATCGCGCCAAGATAGTTGCCGAGATGGAGATCGCCCGAGGGCTGGATTCCCGAAAACACGCGGGGAGTAAACGTCATGCTCTGAAGTCTCGCTGCTGTGCCGCCTGTTTATCGTCCCGCGCGGCAAACGTCACCCCCGCCGTAGCCGCCGGAGCAGCAGGCCGAGCCGCTGGGCGCCGCTGACGTGCACCAGGGTGAAGTAGGTGACGACACCGAATGCGATCAGGACAGCGAGGACCAGTCCCTGGTGCCAGAGGGCGACACCGGGCGCCAGATGCGGCGCCCCGCGCTGCGATAGGAGATAGAGGGCCCCGCCCATCAGGGC